>JBGCFZ010000541.1:0-15425 GCA_045110355.1 Lewinella sp.
AACGGTGATGGCGTTCGAAAGGTCGAAGCAGCCAGCAATGTCAGCAATGTTGCTGCCCATGGCTACCCCCGTTACGTCGCCGTAAGCGGAGAGGTACCAGATGTCGCAGGTGCCGGGGCCGGCACCGTTGAGGTCGAATGGGCCGTTGTTACCGGGTACACCGAGGATTTCACCCGTAGCGTTGTCGGTAATGAAGAAGGTCGAGTTGTCTCCGGCCACGTCGCCGCTCATGACAACGGTTAGCGGATCACCCTGCTCGTCCACACAAATGGTCGTTTCAGTGGAGCCGTCTTCCAGTGCGATGGCACCGGCTTCTGCCTCGTTGCGGGTAACGGTGATGGCGTTAGACAGGTCAAAGCAACCGGCTATGTCTGCAATGTTATTGCCGGTTGCCAGGCCTTCTACATCGCCGAAAGCGGAGAGGTACCAGATTTCGCAAACACCCGGACCGGCGCCATTGAGATCGAAGGGGCCATTGTTGCCAGGGATGCCAAGGATTTCTCCGGTGTTAGCATCAGTGATGAAGAAAGTAGTGTTGTCTCCTAGGGATATGCCATCCATTACCACGGCCAGCGGGTCTGATGCATCATCCACGCAAATGGAAGTAGCCGTCGATCCATCAGTCAAAGAAATCTCACCTGCTTTAGGCTCATTACGGGTAACGGTAATACCGTTGGACAGGTCAAAGCAACCGTCGAGGTCAGCAATATTAGCACCCATTTCCAGCCCGGTCAGGCCATCTTCATAGGCGAGGTACCAGATTTCGCAAATACCCGGGCCAGCGCCATTGAGGTCAAAAGGTCCGTTGTTGCCGGGGATGCCTAAGATTTCTCCGTTGATGGCGTTAGTGATGACAAAAGTCCGGTTGGAGCCTACGCCGTTGCCGTCGCGGATAACTTCCAGCGGATCATCTTCACCGTCTACACAGATGGTTGCAGCAGTAGAGCCGTCGGCAAGTGTGATGGCGCCGCCATCAGTGGCTGCGCGGGTAACGGTAATGGCATTAGATAGATCGAAACATCCGTCAAGGTCAGCGATGTTGCTGCCAGTTGCCAGTCCTTCGACGTCACCAAAAGCAGAGAGGTACCAGATGTCGCAAACACCGACGCCAGCGCCGTTGAGGTCAAAAGGACCATTGTTGCCGGGGACAGCAAGAATTTCTCCGGTAGCGTTGTCGGTAATAAAGAAGGTAGAGTTGTCGCCCGCTACGTCACCACTCATGGTAACGCTAAGTGGATCGGCTGCGTCATCGACGCAGATGGTGGTGCTCACTGCTCCTCCATCCAGCGCTATGGCACCTGCGTCCGCGCCCAAACGGATCACGCGGATAAAGTTATCCGAAATGGCTTCACAGTCGCCATCGGCCAAGGTGCTGATGTTGTCTCCAGGTACTGGATCGGGCTCGCCCCGGTAGCTCCAGCCCCAAATGTGACACTCTCCGGGAGGTGCTGCGCTTAGGTCAAGGGTGGAATTACCAACGGCGGTAACTGCTTCCAGGATATTGTCATCGGCATCGGTAATTACGTACCAGTAGCTAAGGGCAGTGGCGGTTGTGGTATGGGTTACGTCGACGATGACTTCACCGGCACAGGAGGTGACTTCTGTCTCACCGTCTGCAGTGCTCACCATGCCACCGTCTGCTTCCTGCCGTACGACAACTAAGCCGTTGGACAGATCAAAACAACCGGTTAAATCATCTACGTTCTCGCCGGTGGCTAAACCTGTAAGGTCATCGCTGTACGAAATGTACCAAATAACGCAGGTGCCGGGTCCCGCGCCATCCAGATCAAAAGGACCTGCACCAGGGGGAATGGCAAGAATTGTTCCGCTATCGTCAGTAATGATGAACGTGAAGTTGTCACCAGCAAAATCACCAGACATAACAATGTCTAATGGATCAGCAACACCATCAACACATATAGAAGTACTGGTTGAGCCATCAGGAAAGGCTAATCCGCTGCTAAGTGCGTCACAGGTCATATCGTTACAGTCGTCACCAGTCTGTCGATTTACCGTGATGTGGTTGGAGATAGAAAAGCACCCATTGTCTTCGGTATACTGGCAGATATTGGCGCCTTCCAGAATTTGGCCGTCAAATCCATCATTATAGGCAATGTGATAAACGAAACAGTAGCCGGGACCAGCGCCCTCGAGATTAAAAGGAGGGCTTGGAGGTACGGCTAGGATTGTCCCGTTGGCGGTGGTAATTACCCAGGCGAAATTGTCACCACTTTCGCCGGTTAGTACCGGTGAAAAGGCATCACTTTGTCCATCGTCGGCGCAAATAATGGCGATGTCACCTCCATCAGGCAGGCTGAGCATGCCACCTTCTGCGGAGCAAAAGCCCTGAGCGGATAAGGGTATTAAAGATAAGAGAAAGAAGAGTAGGGCAAGACCTGACCTTCGAAGGGTAAATTTTGTGTGCATAATTGTTTTATTTACCAGCGCTTGGTTAAAATTCCGTTTGCCGGCTTGTTAAATTGAATGCGACAAAAGTATTCGGAGGACATAGGCTAAATATCACGGAAGTATCACGGGACTTGCACAATTTTATGGACTGCTTTTTAAGTGGTTGATTTTTAGGTGTTTATGTGTTTTGGCGCGGCCGCAGGTGCAAAGAACGGTTTGGGGGAAGTGTCCGCATGGCTACACTAAGCTTTGGTTTTTAAGCTTGGACAAATCTCTACGCCGGGTTTGGGCATTTAAGACTCATAAGCTCAGTATCTTACTGTCATTAACCCATTACCGTTAGTATGAAACGAACCGCATTAGTTGTAGAAGACGATCTTGACATCATCGAATTACTTCGGATCCATATGGCTGATCTTGATTGCGAGCTTACCGCTATTTCTGAAGGGAATGAAGGCCTGGCCGCTGCCCTCAAGCATACGTATGACTTGATCATTTTGGATGTGATGCTGCCCGGAATGGAAGGGACTGAGATTTGTCGTAGGATTAGAGGGAAGGAAATAACCACCCCAATTCTTATGTTGACTTCTAAATCAGAAGAGTTTGACAAAGTACTCGGCCTGGAAATGGGAGCAGATGATTACATCACCAAGCCGTTCTCGATTAGGGAGTTCATCGCCCGGGTAAAAGCCCTGCTTCGCAGGGCCGAGCGCAGCCGGGCCTCCGACCCGGGAGAAGACAAAGCTGCAGTCTACGTCTACGGAAACCTATCCATCGACCTGGACAAACGCCGGGTGACGACCAACGGGAACCGGGTGGACCTGTCTCCAAAAGAGTTTGAATTATTGAGCCTCCTGGCCGCTAACCCCGGCAAGTGCTACGACCGGTCTAAGCTGCTGAACCTTATTTGGGGCTATGACTTCGACGGTTACGAGCATACCGTAAATTCCCACATTAATCGGTTGCGAACAAAGATCGAACCGGACGTGCAAAATCCCACTTATATCCTGACGAACTGGGGGGTAGGGTATCGGTTTAATGAGGAGTTGTAATGGTTGATTAGCCGGTTCATTCAGCGCTTAAGTGAAAAGACCCGGCTGGTAGCTTTTTCTGCTTCAGGGAAATCTTCTGGAAGCTCTTGCGTAACCGCGCCCGTAGCAGCCCATTCCACTCCGCGCAGCAAAGAGGTTTGAAAGCCTACGCCTTCGAAGGAGCGGGTATCATGACCGAGCGTTGTATGGAATACCCGGCCTTTCCCGTAGTTCAGAACCATCAGTACAGGCTCATGCCGGTCCGTGGGAGCTTTTTCAGATAGGTCCTTGCCGGTGGCCAGTACCGTCATGTTTTCGGCGGGCCCGCGGAGCATCGCGTAACACTCATCGGCCGTTGTTAACCAAACCTCTGGCATTCCCTTCGTTATTGGGTGGTCCTTGACACGTACGGTGACGGGAAATTCGTGCCGGCTACCATGTTTTCCTGCTTTTCCGGGGGACGTATCTTTTACCAACTCCCCCTGGTCAGTATAGTAAACGTAAGGTCCACTTTGCTCATCCCGGCCGCCCCAGCCACCTAAGCCGATCATTTGGTTATAAGCTGGCCAGTCAGGGAAGGAATTATCTGCCGCGTGAACGGAGATGAATCCTCCTCCTTTGGCCACGAATTTCTCAAATCGCTTCCGGGTTTTCAGGGGCCAGTCGGCGGCTTTCCAACCGAAGTTGGAGATCACGACATCATATTTCCTGAACTTTGGCCCGAAGGTGGGGTCCATTTTGGGCTCTGGTAAATCGGCCGTTGCCAAATCGGTAACCATGGGTAAAAAAGCTTCTTCTTTGCTGGCTCGCCAGGTTGTTTGGGTACGTTCAACGTCTACGACGAAACGTCCCGTTGCTTCCAGGTACTGTTTCATCATTACGGTAGACTTTGGCCAAACGACGTGATTATTTTGCCCATCCACAATGAGTACCTTGATCTGGGCCGTGCAGACACTAGTAAACAGTAGAATGAGTCCGATGGTGAAAAGTAACTGTTTCATGATGGGTGAAATTAATGAGACTTGCCGATATGGAAGGTAAGTGCACAAGATAGGTTGACCTAGCAAAGGAAGGCCGCTAAAATTACTAGAGTTTTAAAGGCCTTTTTAGTTTAGAAGTTCCCCAAATCATTCTACCTTGCCATCCTTAACCAAGCCTTAACCAAGCTAATTAAATGCACAAACAAACTACGAACCATCTACTGATGGTACGACCCCGTAATTTTGCCATTGGGAGTCCGACGCACATGGATAACCACTTCCAATCCATTGCGCCACCGGATAGTGAACGGGAAATTGCAGATGCTGCCATCAAGGAATTCGACGCCTACGTTGCCACATTACGAGCTGCCGGTCTCCGTATTACCGTGATGGAGGATCAGGAAGGAATCTCCACACCAGACTCCGTTTTTCCGAACAACTGGTTCAGTACCCACGAAGATGGATTGTACGTAACTTATCCGATGTATTGGCCGCAGCGCGGGATCGAACGCCGAAGTGATGTTTTGGAAGTACTCGATCGGGATCATGCCATCAAGCGTACCCTTGCCCTGGAGCACTGGGAGAACGAAGGACGTTTCCTCGAAGGAACCGGAAGTCTGGTACTGGACCGACAGCAGAAGATCGCCTATGCCTGTTTTTCCGAGCGGGCTACAAAAGGAGCCATTGAAGACTGGTGTGCTGCGATGGACTATAAACCAATCACCTTTAATGCTTTTGACCAACGTGGCTGCGTTGTTTACCACACCAACGTGATGTTGGCGGTAGGAACCGAAGTAGCCCTGGTTTGCCTGGACGCCGTATCCGACCCCGGCGAGAAGACGAAACTGACCGAAAGCCTGATCCTTTCCGGAAAGCGTCTCATCGGTCTTAGCCTGGAGCAAGTAGACAACTTTGGGGGCAATGCACTGGAAGTCATTACACCCGAAGGACCAGCCTGGGTGATGTCTTCTACGGCGTTCAATGCCCTGGATTCCGCCCAGCGGGAAGCTCTGGGTACCCGGATCATTCATGCGCCGCTTCCGATCATCGAGAAGTATGGCGGGGGCAGTGCCCGGTGTATGATCTCTGAGATTTTCCTTCCAAGGAAGTAGCCCGCTGATTACCAATTCTTTCTTTTCAACCCTTACCTTACGACCATGCCTAATTATGAGAACCTACTAGTTGAAGAAGCAGATCGTATTCTTCACGTTACCATCAACCGCCCTAAGGCGCTGAATGCGCTGAACCAGCAAACCATGCGGGAGTTAGCGGCCCTATTTGGCACCGACTATGCTGAACGCAAAGACCTGATTGGTGTTTTGCTGACGGGAGCAGGAGATCGCTCCTTTGTAGCCGGAGCAGACATCAAAGAATTTCTTGGAGTTGCGGCTTCGGGGTCAGGAGAAGATATGGCTCGTAAAGGACAGGATGTCTTCTTTCTTATTGAGCGTTTCCACCGTCCGGTCATTGCTCTTGTAAATGGTTTCGCCCTCGGCGGGGGCTGCGAACTCGCAATGGCCTGCCACATGAGGATCGCCGTGGAAACGGCCCGATTCGGACAGCCGGAGGTCAACCTCGGTATTATCCCCGGTTATGGAGGAACGCAGCGCCTCAATCAGCTGATCGGTAAGGGGAAAGCCATTGAACTGACCCTGACGGGTAATATGCTCAACGCAGTAGAGGCCCATCACCTGGGCCTGGTCAACTATTGTTTACCCGCCGGGGAAGCCCGTGCCAAAGCCCTGGAGTTATTACAGACCATTGGAACCAAAGGACCCGTCGCTATCGAAGAGTCCATAAAGGCAATCAATGCCTACTACGCTTCCAGCGATTTTGTAGCCGAAGCGATTGCCTTCGGACGAGCTGCGGGGACAAAAGACTTCGCAGAAGGAGCTTCGGCTTTTGTTGAAAAGCGGCAGGCTGATTTTAGGGGGGAATGATGACAACACTTTGGGTGTTGTTCGACGTGCTTTCGGACCGACCGGCATCAGGCCCAAAGTATCCTTCAGACCACCGGTGCGGAATTAATAAATCATTCCAAAAAAAATGGCCGACTTCCTCAGGGAAGCCGGCCATTTTATTTTGTCATAGCTCAGCTAATGCTGAGTGATCAATCTACTGCACGTCTTCGAGTTCAACGTAGAAAGCCAGTTCTGAATCGCCAGGGATGCTACCGTCGGGCGTACCCTGAGCGCCGTAAGCGAGTTCGGAAGGGATGAAGAAGGTGGCTTTGTCACCTACTTTTAGTAGGGCGATCCCTTCGTCCCAACCCGGAATAACGCGACCAATACCCAGTTGGAAGGAAATGCCTTCACCACGGTTGAAGGATTGATCGAATACGGAACCGTCAGCAACCAATTGACCAATGTACTGTACGGTTACACCAAGGCCGGCTTCGGCAACTTTTCCGTCACCAGCTTCATGAATGATATACTTAAGGCCGGATTCTGTTGACTTAAGCTGGCCCGTGAGTTTACCACCAGCGTAGTCTTTACGAACCTTTTCAGCAAATTCGAGACGTTCCGGTTCGAGTGCTTTGATTATTTCGGCCTTTGCTTCGGCTTCCGCTTTTTTTGCTGCTGCTTCGGCATTGAATTCTTCTTCGCTGACGATTTTATCGACAACAACGTCGTAGAGAACAACGGTATCATTCTCCATGCCAGGTGGCTTACTAGGGAATTCAGTGATGTTGACACGGACTACGGCACTATCACCAACCCGCATTTGACGTACAATGTCCTCGACCGGGCCGATTTCATCTTTGGTAGCCGTTAGGGCAGCTGCCTGAACGACGGGGAGTTCACCACCACTTTCCCAGGTGCTGAAGAGGATACTGTCTCCTTCCGTCCGCATAGCTGCGTTGAAGTGAACGTAATCACCTGGTTGTACCATAGTACCGTCTCCGTTAGCGGTAAAGAGCTCGTAGCGATTACCGATATCGGTACGCTGCATTGAACCACCTTCATTGCCACAGGCATAGAAAAGGGTGCTGGCCAGCAGCAGAAAAAGTATTGAACGCATAATTATTGATTGTTAAATTCGTGGTACGCCTCGTTGATCTCAGTGGCGTAGTCTGGTAACAGTTTTTTGAATTTGTTTATGGTGGTACCTAGTGGTGCGAAACTGGCGCCACCGGCGGCATTTTTATGTCCGCCGCCACGGAAGTGAGCCTTACATATTTGTTGTACGTCCATTGCTCCTTTGGAGCGTATGGACATCTTTACAATGGTAGGTTGCTCATGGATGAAAGCCGCGATCATCATACCGGGCATGCGAAGAACGTAGTTTACAATACCTTCGGTATCTCCTCTTTGTATATCAAAATGCTTGTAGTCCTCTTTAGTTAGCCAAATGATCCCGGTCCGGTATTCGGGGAGAATCTCCATCTGATTGGCCAGGCAATGTCCCAACAGGCGAAGCTGTTTTTCGGTCATGCTGTTCCAGATGTTGTCCTGGATCTTGTAATCGTCGGTACCTGCTTCAAGCAATTTGGCTACCGTACGGAAGAGGGCAGGGGAGGTACTGTATTTAAAGCCTCCGGTATCCGTCAGGATGCCGGTATACAGGCAATCTGCAACGTCGCGGGTAACCCAGCCGGCGTGGCCGAGGTCATCAATAAATTTATATACCATCTCACAGGTCGAACTGGAAGAAGGGTCACTGAACATATGATCGGCAATCGGCTCGGGAAAGAGATGATGGTCAATCATAATACGGGGGCGCTTGTCTTTGTCCAAACCTGCGGCCATCTTATCGATGCGATCGAAAGAATTCAAGTCAAGGATAAAGAACAGATTAGCCTTGTCAATCGCTGCTCGGGCTTCTTCGGTTTCATCGTCATAAATGATGATGTCACTGACTTTTGGGAGGAAGGCCAGAAAGTCCGGATAATCCGAAGGTAGGACAATCTTTACTTGATGTCCCTGGCTTTTTAGATAATGCGAAAGGCCAAGGCTAGAGCCTACGGCATCTCCATCCGGATTTCGGTGACTAAAAATGACAACATCTTTAGGGCTGGATAAGAGGGATTTAACTTCCTCGATATTTGGTTCCATGGTGGGCGGTATGGCTCAAAAAGAGGCGCAAAGATAGTCTTTTAGTCAAAGAGTCAGATAGTCAAGGAGTCAGATAGTGTGGGGAGGCTCGCTAACGCTCGTGGGGGCAGCACCATTTTTCACCAATAATTACCTATTCTCTTAGTAAATAATAGTCTGGTGCAACAGCGGTAGCGACTATTTGACTATTTGACTATCTGACTATCTGACTACTTCGCTACCTTTGCGGCCTCAAAACCAAAAAATCAAATTGCCCTATGGCTACCAACCGCACCTTCACAATGATTAAGCCCGACGCCGTACGTAACGGTCACATCGGCGCCATCCTTCAACAAATCAATGCCGGTGGATTCCGCATCGTTGCCATGAAGTTCACCAAACTCAGTGCCGAAAAGGCAGGCGAGTTTTACGCTGTACACAAAGAGCGTCCGTTTTACGGTGAGCTCGTTGAGTTCATGAGTAGTGGACCCATCGTAGCTGCTATCCTGGAAAAGGATAACGCTGTTGCTGACTTCCGCACACTTATTGGTGCAACGAACCCGGCTGAAGCTGCGGAAGGTACCATCCGTAAGCAGTTCGCTACCAGCATTGGTGAGAACGCCGTCCACGGATCTGACAGTGATGAGAACGCCGCCATCGAAGGCAATTTCCACTTTGCTGGAACGGAGACTTTCGCCTAAAAATTAGAAACTAGGAGCTAGAAACTAGGGAGCTAGCTTCTAGCTCCCTAGTTTCTAGCTCCTAGTTTCTAATGAATTTCTCCTCCCTCCACATCCTCGTCGTTGGTGACGTTATGATCGACCGCTACCTTAATGGTCGGGTGGAACGGATCAGCCCCGAAGCCCCGGTTCCGGTGATGCGTCTTGGGCAGGAGGAGAACCGGTTGGGCGGCGCGGCCAACGTAGCCCTTAATCTCAAAGCGTTAGGTGCCACACCCTTATTGGCTGGCCTAGTGGGAGCGGACGAAAACGGAACTTTGTTCCGGGGCCTTTTGACGGATCATGGTCTGTCGGATACCCTGATCGTTTCGGACGATCGTCGGACGACCACGGTAAAAACCCGTTTAGTGGCCAGTGGGCAGCAATTGCTGCGGGTCGATCGGGAAGATACGCATGATGTACAGGGCGCGGCCGCAGGTGCAATGGAAGAACGGATAACAGCCGTGCTCGAATCAGGCAAAGTTGATCTCCTGTTGTTCCAGGACTATAACAAAGGAGCCCTTTCTGCGGAGTTGATTCAACATCTGACGGCCTCAGCTGCCAGCTACGGGGTGCCTTCGGCAGTAGACCCTAAAGACAAAAACTTCTGGTCCTTCACCGGATGTACGCTTTTTAAGCCCAACCTTCGGGAAATTCAACAACAAGTCGACTTTCCCATTAAACCAATACTGGAAGACCTGAACCGGGCTGCCAACCTCCTCTTCGACAAGTTGCATTGCGCCGCCGTAATGGTGACGCTTAGTGAGCACGGGATTTACGTGCATGACGGTAAAAAATCTGCCATCTACCCAACTAATGCCCGTAAGGTGCGTGACGTTAGCGGAGCGGGGGATACCGTTATCAGTGTGGCTGCTTGTGGCCTTGCCTCCGGGCAATCCTTGCCCGAAATTGCTCGTTGGGCCAACCTTGCCGGTGCGCAGGTTATCGCTAAAAGCGGGGTGGTGGCGATTGATCTGGATGCGCTTAGGGCGGCTGTAGAACACTAGTGCTCTGTCAAGCCGATCTTGTCATATTAACTGCGGCGTCTTTTACCCGCTGGCAGGCATGTCACGTCTCAGATAGTGTGTCAGAATTGACTTGACAGAGTATTAGACCACCTTCCTTCTTCCCTTGCTCCTTTATCCCCTTTCCCCTTCGGGGACTGCGCCTGCGGCGCAAAAAGGGGCCTTTGCACCTGCGGCCCCGCCCAGATTCCCTACACTTATACCAGATCTTCCGGCCTGGGTTGCGCTGGCGGGCCTTCATCGCTCCGTTTAGTTCCACAACTCGTGCAAAACTTATCGTTTTCCTGTAAGGTGTTTCCGCAATTGCTACACTGGTTCTCATTGGGTGTGCTGCCATCCGCGAAGACGTGGGATACGGCATTGCCGCAGTTGACACAAAAGCTTTCCCGGCCATTCAGCTTGGCACTACAATAGCCACATTTGAACGGATCATCCTGATTCACCACCGGCTTTCGTTCCATGATGCGCTGCAGGTCTCCCGTCTTAATCCAGGCAAAAAACTGTGCCGCCCGAATCACGTAGGGCGGGTGCGTCATGTCCGTCAGTAGTAACCATTTGATTATTTTATTGTAGGTGTCGTAGTTGAACTGATCGAAGTCATGCGCCTGAGACTTGAACGCATCCACGTCAATCTTATCGTAATACCGAAGGGGTTGCCCCGCCAATTTGATGATGGCAGAAGTGGCCGCATCTGTATCCTGACAACAAAGTAGTCCGGCACGATCAGAGGAGAATGCCGCCATCCTCTGCCAGTTGGCCACCGCCATTTGTACGCCTGCGGCCAGTAATTGGCCAACGCCCAGCGGAAATATATCCAGCGCCTGGGCAAAAATTGGTAGTACTAGGGCCACCTGATAATATAGGATGTTGTCGCTTTTAACGTAATGTAGTTGTGTGCCAAAAACGAACAGTAATTCCTCCGTTGTCATTTGGTCCACCATCTGAGAACTGATGATGATCATCGGTTTTTCTACCCCAACGGTCATCGCTTCCTTGTCACCAGAAGTAATGAATAACTCGGGAATCTCCTTAACCTCCAAAATCTTACAGGCTTCCATAAATAACTCATGGACTTCCGGGAAATTCACATCGGTCACTTTCAGGCAGCTGCCCGTATACATGATCCGGGAATAGGTCTCCACTCCCAATTCGGAAATCTTCCGCATCAAGGCCGGAAACCCGGGGGTTTTCTTCATCGTGATCAGCGCCTGCCGATCAAAAGGGTGTTGATATTCGTACGGGGTGAGACGATCTAGCGTAATGCGGTCCATAGTGGTTAGGGTTCAGGGTTCAGTATTCGGTATTCAGTTTTTAGCGATCAGGTTTCAGTGACCAGGTTTCAGGAATCAGTTTTAGTAATCAGTATTTAGATCCATTGCGCGTTAAATCCTGAACGCTGGCCCCTGAAAACTGATTCCTGAACGATAAAAACGGATTCCTGATTCCTGAACCCTGATTCCTAAAGCCCGTTGCCACAACTCTGACAGAACTTATTAGACGGGGAATTCTTTGTGCCACAGTTGCCACAAAAAACAGTCTCCGTATTGGTGGCCGTTGGGCCGTTGCTGCCCAATGAGCCAGGTTGTTGCCCGGGTGGAAGTTTATTTGCTTTGGGGAGCGCAGCGGCTCCAATGATGTAGGCTATGGCCACCGGGACGGTTCCAATGACGGTAAACAGGCAAATTAGAATTACACCCACTCGGACAATCCACGGGGCAATATTCATTTGCTTGGCAATACCTCCGCAAACGCCTGCAATTATACCATTCTGTCGTTCGAACTTACTCATAGATTTTTTTGGTTTGCTAGCAAGATATAAATTCTAGTCTAAAATTAAGTGGCAACCCGGTTTTGTTCGACGAAAGGCTGGCAGGTCAACGATTCTTCCCTGGCTACAGACGACGGAGTTCAGATCTGGTAGTTCCACAAGTGGCTGGAGACTTTGCACCCGTGTGTTACGAATGTCCAGCTTACGAAGACTTCTTACCGTCTTCAGTGGGTCCAGATCAGCTACCGGCGTACCGTTTAGCAATAAGGTTTGGATGGAGGTCATGTATCGCAGTGGTTCTATGTCCTTGATTTGTTGGTTGTTACTCAGGACAATTGTTTTTAGGCCCAATATTCGTTGTAATTGTTTTTCACCCACCTTGCCAAAGTGCCCAATCTCGTTGATAAGCGCTTTGCGCCAGGCTGGTGGCAGACCATCCCACCATGATTGTAAATCACCCCCGGCTGTCGGCCGTTCTGAGGCATGGCCCGCGGCAGCTGCACCGGGATACTCCAGAGGTGAAATTTTGGTGAAAAAATCTCGCCGCTTTTTTTCTTCTAAAGCTCTTCTTTTAAGGTCTTCCCTCAGGTTGTTCATCAGTCGTTCCGTTTCCAGTACATACTTTCCTTTGGGGTAGCGGCGAAAGTAGTCTTCATAGACCTCCATGCTATTAGCGTCCAGGGCATTTTCCCAGGCTACCTCCTCTTCCACTTCTTCCAGGTAGGCGGAAAAGACGGTATAATCGTCGATGTTATTGATGACCCGTAATAAGCCCTGGCTGACCCTGGCTACGGCGAGGTTGTGATTGTCCCGGCTGATCAGGTTCGCCAGGTAATCACGCTGGGCAGTGGCCAGGTTGCCCGAAAGCACGACGACTTGTCCCTGTAAGTTCTCAATTTCATGTTCTCCTTCTGGGTGTCGCCTTCGGCAATCGGCCAGCCAGGTAATAAGCTTACCGGTAGCGTCCTCGGCCTGGCCGGCGGCGATGAGTTGAAGTAATTCCTGTAGGCAGCTGTTCATTATGGGGGTGTTTCTGGGCGCTAAATATAAGTTGCTGAACAGATATTCAGGGCGGGGCCGCGGGTGCAAGGTGACGACCCACTTCAAAAGACCTGCCGTCTTTACACATTGCCTGCGGCAATCAACAGTAAGCTGTTCGGACAATTTACCGGGGACTTTGTCCCCGGTAATCACTAAGGGAAGTCGCTACGCGACAATTACTCCGAAAATTAGTGTTCTGACTAAGCATCAGGACTTATTAAACGACCTACTACATCCAACGAGAATGATTACCTTACTACCCACGACCCACTTTTTACTACCCACTACCCACCAAATATGTCCTTCCTAACCGGCCAATGGCGCCGCCTCATCATGGTTAATTATGCCATTGATCCACAAATCCTGCAACCCTACGTGCCACCAGGCACGGAGCTTGACCTGTGGCAAGGAACCTGTTACGTTAGCATGGTAGGTTTTTTATTCAAGGACACCAAGCTATTGGGTATCCCAATTCCCTTTCACCGGAACTTTGAGGAAGTAAACCTCCGCTTTTACGTACGATACAACGACCAGGGGGAGTGGAAGCGAGGCGTCACGTTCATCAGTGAAATTGTGCCAAAGTTTATGCTCACCCTGGTGGCCAATACGGTGTACAATGAGCATTATTCCACCAAGCCAATGCGTCATCATTGGTCCTCCGACGGAGAAGAGATGCGAACGCGGTACGACTGGAAGCACGACGATAAATGGATGTCGGTTTCTGTAAAAACCGACGTCATCTCCCAGCCCATCACACCGGGAAGCGAAGCAGAATTCATTACCGAGCATTACTGGGGATATACCCCCGATGGAAAGGGACGAAGCTTCGAATACGAGGTTCGGCATCCGGTTTGGGAAGTCTATCCCATCCAGTCTTATAAGGTTGATGCCGACTTTGGTACCCTTTACGGCCCTGACTTCGCCTTTCTCAATCAAGCCAGGCCAACTTCAGTTTTTTTGGCGGAAGGGTCGGAGATATCAGTTGAGGGGAAGCGACGGGTTTGACACTAGGAGCGCGCGCCAGAAAGGTCAGTAGATTAAACTCCTATTGCTCAAAAGCAAACTCAATCACATTGGCCCCCATCCGGAGTGCTGCCTGTCGAATCTCCGGCGGGTCCTTATGTACAGATTCATCTTCCCAGCCGTCGCCCAGGTCAGATTCCTTGGAGTAGAAGACGACCAACCGGTCTTCGTAAAAAATTCCGTAGCCAACTGGGGCATCCCCGTCGTGCTCATGAATTTTCGGTAAGCCGGTAGGGAACTCGAAGGTTTGGTGGTAAATTTTGTGGTTAAAGGGCAGTTCCACCAAGGCAAGGTCGGGAAATACCTGCTCCATGGCCAGGCGGATATATGGATCCATGCCGTAGTTGTCGTCGATGTGCAGGAAGCCACCGCCAATCAGGTAGTTTCTCAGGTTCTCGGCTTCTAAAGCGCTGAACACTACGTTACCATGGCCCGTCATGTGTATCCATGGGTAGTTGTAGAGTTCCGCACTGCCCACTTCAACGGTACCGTAATCAAGCGCGAAATTGGTGCCCAATTGGTCGTTACAAAAGGCCGCCAGGTTGGGTAAGGCGGTGGGGTTGGAATACCAATCTCCACCACCATTGTATTTAAGCAAACCCAGCCGCAACTCCGACGAGGGGGCGGGCGTAGTCGCCATTAGGGTAAAAACAGAAAAGAGGAGGAAAGAGAATAATCTAGGCATAAATTTAATTGTTCCGGGGTGACCAATTCGCTTGTTCGATGGTGTGGACGGCTACGATAGCTGCCGTTTCCGTCCGTAGTCGGTTTGGCCCCAGACTTACGAAATTGTAATCTAAAGACTGTGCCAAAGCGGCCTCGGAGGGGCTAAAACCACCCTCGGGGCCTATGGCAATGGTAACGTTGCCTCCCCGTTGGTAGTTGTCCACCAGCAAGGGTGTTTCTTCCGGTTGGCCGAGATAGGCCAAATAGCGGACATTGTTATTCGGTGTTTGTTCCAGCGCTTCGGCTAGTGGCAATAATTCGCCCAGTTCAGGTAACCAGGACCGAAGGCTTTGCTTCATGGCAGACTCCAGCACTCGTTTCAACCGGTCATTTCGTAATCGCTTACGCTCTGAGTGCTCCGTTAAAATCGGCTGAATAAAATCAACGCCAATCTCCGTAGCCTTTTCAAGGATCCATTCAAAGCGATCAATGTTCTTCGTGGGCGCAACGAGAAGGTGGAGCCGATGGCCTGCCCGGTCTTCATCCTGCCGGATGGGGGTTACGTCTAAGCCGCATCCCCTTTTCGATATATTGGTAACGATGGCCTTAAACCATCCACCTTTTCCATTGACGAGATCTAGTTCATCTCCCACCTTTTTACGCAATACCTGGAAGGCATGCCTGGCCTCTTCATCACGAAGTTGGTGGTGGCCAGCTTGTAGGTTGGGG
>JBGCFZ010000542.1:0-6373 GCA_045110355.1 Lewinella sp.
GGTGGCCGAGGCACAGCGCAAAGCGATGTCCCGGATGAAGGTGCCCTCCGCCCAGGACTGGGAGACGGTGAAGCAAGCTAAAGCTATGATTGATGATTTTGAGGAGGAGGTGGAAGGCTTTAGGCTTAATGGCTGGCGGCCATTTGCCATTGAGTTGGAGAAGGTGGGCTTGTTTCCGGGGTTGGAATAGTTGAGCAGTGTGCTCGGTAATTTGATGGTGCTTATCGCGTAGCGATTATCCTTTACGATTGCCCCGCACGGAGTGTGGGGCAATAAGGCTCAATATTGTGCCGATTGCCGAAGGCAATCAACGTTAGATATTCGTTTCATTACCAGGGACGTTGTCCCCGGTAATCGTAAAGGGCAGTCGCTACGCGACAAGAGAGGCTCGGTAAATCCGATAAATTTAGACTTACATAATGTTTGTTTACCCTCCCTACTCCGATTTATAAACCTCCAGTTCAATCTCAATCATAAAGACCGGAATGGCCAGCTCCTTCACCCCAACCCAGGTACCCGTCGGGAAATGGTTGGTGTAAATCGTTTCGCGGTAGGCAGCGTTTTCGAGGAACGATGGCATGTCGGTCGTGAAAATATTTTCTACGATGACGTCGTCGAAGGTGCAATCGTAGTGCGCTAATACCTTTTCCAGGTCGGCGTAGCAGTTTTTCATTTGCTGGCCCATGTCTCCCACGGCGGTTGGGTTGCCCTGGTCGTCCATACTCACGGCACCTGACACCTTGATGATGTTCCCCACTTTGACCGCATGGGTATAACCAAAGGCCTTTTCGATTTCCGGGCGAAGGGAGAAGTATTCGGGTTGGTCGTTCTGAGTGGATGCTGTTGTGGTTTCGGTTGTGTTGGGTACTACTTCAGCCTGTTGTTCGCAACCCAGAAAGGCAGTGGCTAAGGATGCCAATAGTAACAGGGTGGTGGGTGTTTTGGTGAAAGTGGAGATACTCATGAATATTGATTTTCGAATTTAGGAAATTGGGAGACTCAGGCCGTCTGCCGAATGCTTTTGGGCCTGACGAAGTCGGACCAAAAGTTCGTCAGCCGGCTTGTGCCTCAGAAGGGCCAGTTCCCCCAGGCAAATCCCAGGGTAACCATAAAGGCCTTCGCCAAGCAGTAATTACCTTCTGGAATGAAGTCCAATGGTATTGCCTTCCGTATCCATCAACATGGACACAAAGCCAAATTCTCCGATGGACATTTTTGGCCGTAGGACTTTCCCGCCAGCTTGTTCCACCCTGGTTTCCTCGGTGGTGCAGTCTTCGGAGACGAAGTAAACGATGGTGTTGTTGCCTCCTGGAACCATGTCGGCTTTTTCCACCAGGGCGCCGGAAGTGTTCTGGCCGCCGAAGTCGGAAGGGAAAGCGGATTGCTTGCCCCATTCAATGGGGAAGTCGGTCAGCTGGATGTTGAAAACGGTTTCGTAGAATTTCTTGGCGCGGTCTAAGCTTGACACGGAAATATCAAACCAACCAACAGGATTTACATTATTCATTTGTACTGTATTTTAAGTTCACTGCAAAGATGCTGGGGCGGTGAATCCTAAAATTGTAAAAATGGGACAGGGCTAATCTTTACGCTCAAAAATCAGCGACATCTTCAAATGGTCGCCGTAGAATTCTTTGGGCGTGAGCCCGGTAAACTCCTTGAAATCTTTGATGAAGTGTGCCTGGTCGTAATACTCGTTTTCGTAAGCCAGGTCTGTAAGCTTGGTCGCTTTATTCGCCAGCAGGGTTTTGAGCGTGGCCTGTAGCCGGATGGTTTTGGAGAGTTGTTTCGGACTCAAACCGATGTCTGAGGCAAACTTCCGTGACAGCTGCCGGCGACTAACGTTGTTCTTTTCCGACAACTCATTGACGGAAAGCTGGCCGTTGGCAGTAAGTATGGTTTCTATGGTAGAGGATACGATGCGGTCATAGGCTTCCGTGTCCAGCAACCGGCGGAAGAGAAACGCTTCGATAAGGGCTATTCTTTCCTGCGTTGAGCTGGCCGTCAATATCTGGTGTGCAATAGCTGGGCCATCTGCTCCGAATAATTGGTCTAGCGGCACGGCGGTATTTTCCATGTCCTTGATCGGCATGGTGGCAAAAGGTAGAAATCCGTTGGGGTGGAAACAGACAAAGAAGGTGCCCGTTGCGCCGGTTGGTTCTACCTCGTAGGGCCGGGTCAGTTGCCCGATGACGAAAGATCTTGGGAGTAATTCACTGTCTCCGTTTTCGGCGTAGTGTTTGTACGGGGCGCCGTAGTGGAAAATCATTTTCATACAGCCATCGGGTACGATGGTGTTTCTCTCGGGGGTGTCTTCCTTGGGGGCTTCCAGGGTCCAGTAGCATTTGACGAGGGGGGCTAGGTCCTGGTGTGGCTCAAATATTTGGTGCTGCATCGGGTTTTGCTTTGACGTGGCGCAATTTAATCTGAAGTATAGGACGTAATACCTGCCAAGCTACTCATCATTCCCCTTTTACGTACTTCCGCCAGTTGTGTTGTTCCTTAAAACCCAATACTTCCCGGATCTTCCGGTTGGAGTACAGCGCCTCGTGCTCGCCCAACTCCCGCGTAATCGGCACCCCGGGAAAGAATCGTTCCGCTAATTCTTTGCTGGGGATAATCGCCCCGTTGTGGTCGTTGCCAGCATTGAAGACCTGGTAACCAAGGCCGTCTTTTTGTAAGCACAGGTCCACAATTTGCCCCAGGTCCCGCGCATCGATGTAGCAGAAGGCATTCCTACGGCGGACTTCCGGATGCTTGAAGTAATTCGGGAACAGTTCCTCGTATTCGTGCGGCTCAATCACATTCCCGATGCGGAGGGCATAAATGTCAAACCCTGACCGGCGTTGGAAGCTGCGGGCCGTTCGCTCGTTCACCACCTTAGACAGGCCGTAGCTGTCCATTGGGTCAACGTCGTAATCCTCTTCCAGCGGCAGCGAATTAGGATTGGTTTTGCCGTCTGAAAAACAGATGCCGTAGGTTGTTTCCGACGAGGCGATGATGATCTTCTTGATGCCAAGTTTAACGGCCGCCTCAATCACGTTGTAAGTGCCGACGGTGTTGACCCGAAACGTTTCGTTGTCGGGGCGGAGCAGGATTCTGGGCACCGCGGCAAAATGTACTACGGCGTCAAATTTCGGTACGCCATTTCCCGGTTCCAGTTCGTCGAATCCTGCGTAGGCGCTCATGGCGTTGAACATCTGCCCGGAATCGGTAATGTCTGCGATCAGGTTGTCTACTCCCGGGTGGTCCAGGGGAGTCAGGTCGATGTTCAGCACACGGTGTCCTTGCTCGAGGAGGTAGGGGATGACGTGTTTGCCGGCTTTGCCGGCGCCTCCGGTGAAGAGGATTCTTTTGTTGGGCATGGGCGGGGGACGGTTTTTCGCTAAGCGCTTAGTTTTAGTGGGTTTTCAACCTTGTCCGCTTCATGTAGCATCTTCTCATGATCAGTTTTGATTTTGAATTCCAGTTCTTTTGAGAAAATTCTCCACCAATAAAAAGCGGGGATTTCTTTACTGCTATGTGTTTCTAGTCTGTACATTAAGTCAATGTTGGGATTTTCCCTTTGATTGATCAATCGACTTAACTTTGTTTTATGGATGCCTAGATTACGCGCAACATCTGCGTTACTCCTCCTGGTTATCTTGAGGTATTTCTTTAACTGACTTGAAAAAGAGAAGGCATCATCATACTTGTCGTTTTCAAAGTATTTTTTGAGGCGCAACTTGAACGCAAATAGATCCAGAGAAATCAGCTCTTCATCAGACATCGACTTTAGCCTTTCAAGCCTTAGTTTAAGAAATTCTTCTCTTATTTCCTGCTGTTCTTCTTTGGGTGATTCAATACTGAAGATGAAAGAATCTGCCAATTCTTCATCAGTGTACTTTCTCTTTAAGTCTTTGTATACTTCTTCAGGCTTCTTCATCGAACAAGTAATTTTGAATTAGAAATTTTGCTGAAGTTCCTTCAACAGCTAACAAACGTCCGAACTGGCGGAATCCATATTTGTCTTGGTAGAAGTTGATCAGTTCTGTTTTAGGCTGTAAAGACAGAAAGCCAAGATAGCCTCTGTTAAAAGCGACCTGGCAAGCAAAGGCAAGTAAACAGCCAGCGATGTTATCAATCGTTTTTACGTTACCTCGCTGATCTCCAGAAGTTTCGATTAAGTTAAGGTGGACTCGATACTCTTCCGGGTGGTCAACCAAAGACATAAGGCCTAGAATTTCTTCGTCTGAGTCAAGTAGGAATATCTTATAGACTTCATTTTCGGCTTCTACTTTCCAGTCGAACTTAAAATTTGAAGAATCCTTTATCCACTTGTAATCCGCCTTGACGACTTTATCAATCGATGACTTTAGCGTTTCACCTGACTTCCTGTCTTTTAGCGGCATGTTCTACTCTTATTAACCAAAGATAAGTACTTGTTTATGAAATGCATAAACAAGTGTGAATTTTAATAAATTTTTGCTCGTGCGATCTAGCTTTTTAGAGAAGTTTAGTCCACTTGAACCACTTTAGAATTATTCGGATTGAACCTCCAAAGACTACCGGCTCTCTGAGGACTAGTCGTTCTTGATAAGCTGTCAACTTGCCTTTCGCCGAAGTATTTCATGGTGAAAATTGGACTATGGTTTCTAGGGTTTAGGCTATCGTAGGTCATAATAAATTTATCTCCTACTTCAGCCCGACGATTAATCCCTCTTATGCTGCCCTCGTAAGTTGTATTGTCAACGCGATACAAGTATTTCACACGGCCTTTAGTATGAGACTTGTTGCTTTGAGTAATAGCACAACTAGAAAATGAATTTTGATTGTTTTTCCTGAACAAAATAAAAGTAACAATTGCGATAATGAATATAATGACTAGTGCCTTCTTTTCCATTTTTTTTTGATTACCGCTAGTATCATCAACAATGCATTATACTTTGTTTTACGTTGTGTGGGTTTGAGCAACCGGCGCGCTGATAAATTATTCTATTATCTAAAATTCTGCATAATAACACAACCCTTTATTGCAGAAGGTGGGAGAGTATTACCTACAACTTCCGCACCAACCCAACCAAAACCCCTTCCTTCCATTCCAAAAAATCCCCCTGCAAAATCCGCTCCCGAGCCTCCGTCACCAACGCGCGGAAAAAAGCAAGATTATGCAACGTTGCAATTTGCGGCCCCAGCAATTCATTTACCCGAAACAAGTGGTGCAAATAAGCCTTGGTGTGTGTCTGCGAAGTAGGCGCGCCGTCCGGCCGCGCATCAATGAGAGAGAAATCGTTGCGCCAACGGGCATTCTTGATGTTGATGATGCCATCGCGGGTGTAGAGGACACCATGGCGGGCGTTGCGACTGGGCAGTACGCAGTCGAACATATCCACGCCGCGGCTGATGCATTCGATGATGTTGGCGGGGGTGCCAACGCCCATCAGGTAGCGGGGTTTGTCTTTGGGGAGGATGTCGCAACAGAGCTGGCTGATGCGGTACATGTCTTCGATGGGCTCCCCGACGGAGAGGCCGCCGATGGCGTTACCCGGCTGGTCCTGGCTGGCGATGAATTCGCAGGACTTAGTCCGCAGGTCATCATAGCTGCTGCCCTGCACGATGGGGAAGAGCGCCTGGGAATGGCCGTATTTGGGTGCCGAGTCCTTCATGAACTGTACGCACCGTTCGAGCCAGCGGTGGGTCAGGTGCATGCTGTTTTCGGCGTACTTGCGGTCGGAGGGGTAGGGCGGGCATTCATCGAAAGCCATCACGATGTCGGCCCCGATGCTCCGCTGGATGCCGAGGCTGCTTTCGGGGCTGAACAGGTGACGGGAGCCGTCGATGTGGCTGGCGAAAGTGGCGCCCTCTTCGGTGATCTTGCGCCGGTGCGCTAGGCTGAACACCTGGTAACCGCCGCTGTCGGTCAGTATCGGGCCGTCCCAATTCATGAATTTATGCAGCCCACCGGCCGTCTCCATCGTCTCCATCCCCGGCCGGAGGTAGAGGTGGTAGGTGTTGCCTAGAATGATCTTGGCCTTCACCTGCTCTTTCAGCTCCTGCTGATGCACGCCTTTAACCGTCCCGATCGTACCCACGGGCATGAAGATCGGCGTCGGAATTTCGCCGTGGTCGGTCGCTACGGTACCGGCGCGCGCCGAGGTTTTGGTGTCGGTGTGGTGGAGTTGAAATTTCATGCGCCGCAAAGGTAAGTTGGTATTTTGGCTGATGGTATTTTAGGAAGGGCTTTTGCGGGCGAGGCCGCAGGTGCAAGGGAAGGTCGAGGGGCTGTGCCCCGAGAAGAAAGCGCAGCTTTCTAAAAGAGTAGGAACTGGTTTAGGGTTTTCGTTCGCGACCTTATCCGCGCCCTGATGATTACTGGCGTCGTTGCGAAAATCCT
>JBGCFZ010000543.1:0-8322 GCA_045110355.1 Lewinella sp.
TATCTGGCCGTTTAGTCCGCAGGATTTTCGTGCCGTGGCAAGGCGCTGAAACCGGATTTTAGCCATAGCTAAATGAGGATTTCAGCAACGAAGTCACGGTGCTAAAAGGCAAGGAATAACGGTCAAGTAATTGTGAATTCATTCACTAGCATGTCAGAATTAACCTGACATCGCGGTAGGGTTTTAACGATGTTCAGTTTTGAGATACAGACATCCGGCCTGAGAATCAGGGGGCGGGGCCGCAGGTGCAAGGAGAAGAAATTAAGAAGCAAAGTGGGTAGAGCTACCTCCTATTTGCCTTACTATACCTAAGTCAAAGTGGTTTGGGACGTTATCACTTATTATCGTGGCCCCTGACTTCGTTAAAAGCCTCGCCGACACTAAGGCGTCGCCTACGTTTCGCTTCGCGGCTTCTTCGAGGTTTTGCCTTGTCAGGAACCACGCTAACTGCGCGCTAATTGTCCCACCCCGAAGGAGCAGCGAAGCTAAACCACTCCGGCTTAGGTATAATGCAGGTGGTCTTTTTCTTACCTGGTACTTGTTGTATCCTGGAAGGAAGATCGCTTAAGGATGATTACAGAAGGTTGGCGTAGTAAATACTCAGGTACAGGTTTAAGGCAGCGTAGCAAAATGCCGGCGAGGAAGCTAAAAAGCTGTCCCTGATTTTTAGGCGTACGCCGAAGCCTACCACCATCATGAGGCATAAGCCAACGGCAGCGCTAAAGGCCAGCCAGGGGGAGGTCCAATATCCGATAAGGAGGCCGGTACCACCAAGTATTTGGAGACAGCCCGTCAACGCTCGCTGTCCGTCAAAGCCGTAGCGGATGAATTCGCTCTTCATGTAGGGCGAGGTCAGGCATCCGATACCGAAGAATAGAAAGGAGACCCCGGAGAAAAGGATGGCCAGGGTAGGAAAGTCCATAGAGGGAGTACTTTTCGATAAAATGAAGCTGGTACGCTGTAGGTACGTTCCAGTGGGGAGATGTCCGAACCATTATTGCCCAGAAAGGTTTATCCCCGAACCTTAACGTTAAATTATCATGACAAAGTCAACGCTTCACGAAAGCGGGATTTCCAAATCTCGTCGCATCATCGGTTACCTACTTTCGATACTTGCCTCACTGGCGGTGTTCGGATCTGGCGTCACTAAGTTTTTTCCTGATAACGAAATTCATCTGCTGCTGGAACAGCTTGGCATGGCGGAGCATGCCGTTGTGATCGGCCTGATCGAGATGGGGGTTGTCATTTTGTATTGGATTCCCAGGATCAGCAACATCGGCTTTTTCCTGTTCTGTTCCTATGCAGGCGGGATTGTTGTAGGGGAGCTGATTCTGGGCGACGTGCCCCTGCCCGGATTAGCAATTGGTGGAATGGTGTATGTGGGGACTTTGTTGCGTAAGCCGTCTTTGTTGGGGTAAAGCATGAATTATACACAGTGTTTTCATTTCATTGGTTCAGCGTTTTTTAATCTGAACTTTTCTCTAATTTTCTCATCTTAAAATAATTTCCAAGAAACCCTATTGTAATAATTAGCCAAGCAATTCTATGAAACCAAATATTTAATTCAAATCCGAACATATCTTGTGGTTCAGTCTCACCCATGTATCCAATAAAAGAAATTAGGGCTAAAACACCAGCAATTAAAAATAGATTTCTTTTTTTCATTATGTTCTTTTTTTTGACGTTGTATTAAATTTAAGGATGGCCTTGTCCTGAAATCGGCAGTGATGCAGTAGTTAATTCCAACCTTAGAAGCTGGATTTTTAAGAGGAAACGGAATATAGACCTTTTAGCTATGCCCCCCAAATCTCCCACCCAGCTTCCGCCTGCCGATGCAACATCCTGATCCCATTCCCGGTACTGGCCCCAGCTGCTGCAGATTTACTCAGAAAGAGCGTTGTCGCCGGATTGTAAACCAGGTCATAGCAGAAGTGTGCAGCGGACAATGCGGCGTAAGGTATGTCCGGAAAAGTATGTTCTTTCGGTGCCATACCCAGGGGTGTTGTATTGATGATCAGGTGATGATCGGCGATTAGGCTGGGGCTCAGGTCGGCATAGGTGATCCGGTCCTTTCCGGCGGTCCGGCTGACGGCAAGCGTCGTTACACCTAATTCGTTAAGTGCTTCGTGGACGGCCAGGGAAGCGCCACCAGTGCCGAGAACCAGAGCGCTGGTTTCTTCGAGGAAGATTTCGAGGAGGTCTTCATTTGTGGGCAGGCCGAAGGCCTGCTGCGTCCAGTTCGCTTCCCGAAGATGATCGAGTAGATCGGTCTGGAAACCCATGTAATCGGTGTTGTAGCCGGTAGTGGTACCGTCGGCTTCAATGCGGATACAGTTGACGGCACCAATCCTTGCCGCTGCGGGGTCAACCCGATCCAGAAAAGGGAGGACGTTCTGCTTGTGTGGAATAGTGACGTTCAATCCTTTGAGGTCAGGGTAGGCTGCTTTCAGTTGGTCAAACCCCTGGAAATCCTCAACGGGGAAGTTATGGTAGCTGTGGGTGCTACCGAGTCCCATCTCCGCGAATTTATCGGTGAAGTAAGGCTTGGAAAAGGAGTGAGTGATGGGATAGCCGATTAATCCGTAGGTCATGGAATATGCGATATTTAATAGGCGATACTTGATATTTGATTTGGCTACCTGACGTTGGAAAATGATTCTTTTAGGTAGGTACTCCTCACTGCTCTTACCACGCTTCCCCTCTGGGGACCGCGCCATTGGCGCGGTTAGGGGCCTTTGCACCTGCGGCCGCGCCCTAAACTTCTTCTGGCGTCTCCAACGCTTCCTTAGCGGGAGGGGCAAACCTATCCATCAGGTAAACCACCACCAAACCAAGTAAGAAGGCCACGATTACGGCTGGTATAAAGGTGTTGCCTCCTTCATAGGTGCCTGGCATTACCGGGGCTTCGAGCAAAGGGACCATTTCTCCTTTGCTGTTCTCCCGCATGGTAAGTGCATTGCGCCAGGGCCAAAGTTTACGTAAGGAGCCGAGCATGAATCCCGTTAGGATAGCCAGTGTCTGGTTGGGCCACGTTTTAAAGGTATAAGTAAGTACCCGGCTGAATACTGCCAGGCCAACCAGGCAGCCAAGGGCAAACGTCGCTACAATCAGCAAAGCACCGGTATCTCCTGAGGCAATGTTTCGTACGGCAGTGAAAATAACGGTGTACATCCCCAGTAGTAAGAGGATAAAGGACCCCGAAATACCTGGAAGGATCAATGCTGAAATAGCAATCGCACCCGCAACGAAGACAAAAAGGAGGTTTTCTCCTCCGGCCATTGGGTTGATCGTCGTCAGGTAAAACGCCGTTACGGCACCGATGATGAGCAGGCCGATGGCTACGGCATTCCACTGTTTTATCTGCTTGCCGATGTAGATGGCCGAGGCAATGATCAAACCGAAAAAGAAGGCCCAAACTACCGGAGGGTAGGCTTCCAGGAGTTCCGTAATCGTCATGACCGCAGTGCCCAGGCCAACAACCATACCTACGCCAAGTTGGAGGAGGAAGCCACCATCAGCGGCTTTCCAGGCAGCTGCTACACCATCCCGGCGCAAAGCACCAATGACCTCTGGCCCGAGGATGCTGCCAATAGCACGTAAGAGACGTTCGTAAATGCCGGTGATGAAGGCAATCGTTCCTCCACTGACTCCGGGAATAGCTTCGGCGATGCCCATCGCCATGCCCTTAAGAATTATTGATATGTTCATCGGTAATTACTTCTTTTGCTTAACTGCTGCATACATGGCTTCGACTTGTTCCAGCGTGAAAATACCGTCGAAGGAGTTTTGGAAAACGAATTCCTGGTCGCCCTGGTAAATGATGTGCCGGAAGCCATAGAGTGAAGTGGAATCGATCTTATTGAGAAAGATGAAACCGTTGGGCTCTTCGGAGAGGATGCTGTCGAAATACCGGTTATCCCTGACGAGTTGGAGCTGCTCGGCCTTCAGGCGGGTCATGTCGTTGGTGCTGGCCTGGCTGGCGAGCACCTGAATGGAATAATCGTCTTCAATACTTTTGATGGTCACATCCTGCATAATGCCGGATAGGTTAGTCGCCTTTACCTTCACGCTGTCAGGCGCCAGGATCGTAACGGGTACATTGTACTTCATCAGGTCCAGTGGCTTCCAACCGGAGCCGGTATCGGAAGAACAAGAAAAGCAAATCAGTGAGATAGCAATAAATAGCGTCAGGCGCATAAAAGTGTTCTTTTTTTGTAGCTGCAAACTTAGAGCCAATCCTGCCGTTATTACGGTTTTTTGAGAGAAAAAGAAAAAGCAACAAGTTTTAGCTCAAGTGTTTGTAAATTTGTGCTTTACCAACAATTTTTATTCATGATTCAACGCCTGCACATCCGCAATTACGCGATCATCGAAGAACTTCAGCTCGATTTTGCCGATGGTTTGAGCATAATTACCGGAGAGACGGGGGCCGGAAAGTCAATTGTGCTGGGAGGTTTGAGCTTGATTCTTGGTGGTAGATCGGACAGCAAGACCTTATTTGACGATACCCGTAAGTGTATTATCGAAGGACGTTTTAACATAACTGCCTATGACCTGAAGGCCTTTTTTCAGGAACAGGACCTGGATTATGATGATGAATTGATCATCCGACGAGAGATTACCCCCTCGGGTAAGAGCCGCGCTTTTGTGAACGACACCCCGACAAACCTGAAAGTGCTGCAGCAACTTGGTAGCACGCTGATCGATCTGCATCAGCAATTTGACACCCTCTACATAAACAATTCAGCCTTCCAACTTGAACTGTTGGATGCGCTGGCCGGCCAAAAAGAACAAGTTGACAAGTACCGTAAGCTCTACACCACGCTTCAGGCCCACCAGCGGCGGCTCAATGAATTAAATGAAGCACGCGCCCAGGCGCGTAGAGAACAGGAATTTCTGGAATTTCAGGTAAACGAATTCGGCGAAGCTGACCTGAGCCCCGGAGAACAAGAAGGCCTGGAGGGGGAACGTCACCGACTGAGTAATGCGGATGAAATCAAGCAACTGACTTCTGGCGTATTTCATTACCTGACGGAAGGTGATAATGCCGTTTCTGATCAGCTGACAACGATTGCCCAGAAACTTACTCCACTGGCTGCGGGAGATCCGAAGCTGAAAGAACTGTATGATCGTTTTGAAGGGCTCCGCCTGGAATTAGACGAGATTGCCTCTGATCTGGAAGCTTTCGGCGAAGAAACCGAGGTTAACCCTGAACGACTAGAGGAGGTGGAAGAGCGGCTGAACTTACTTTATCGTCTTCAGAATAAGCACTCCGTCGCTTCCGTAGAAGAGCTGATTGCCATCTATGATGAACTATCTGGTCGGTTGTTCGAATTCACCAATCTTGACGGCGAGATAGAAAAGCTCACCGCCGAAAAAGATAAAACGACCAAAGCATTGTTGAAAACGGGAACTGCACTTCGTAAAGGCCGGCAGAAGGTCGCCCCTGGTTTTGGTAAGCAGGTTCAGGAACGCCTGGCTGAGCTGAGCATGGAGAATGCACAGTTGGTCGTTGACTTCGATCCCCTGGAAAAGCCAGGACCGCACGGGCTGGATGAGGTGCAATTCCTTTTTAGCGCGAATAAAGGGGGAAAACTGCAATCAATCAAGGCCGCCGCCTCCGGCGGCGAAATGAGCAGACTCGCCCTGGTCACCAAGTCATTAGTGGCCAAAGCAATGCAACTCCCTACCCTGATTTTTGATGAAATCGATGCTGGTGTATCTGGAGACGTTGCCCAGAAAATGGGCCGAATTCTGACCGATCTGAGCCGGCACCACCAGGTTGTGGTCATTACTCACAGCCCGCAGGTGGCCAGCCGGGCCGATCGCCACTACTTTGTGTACAAGCAAGACCGTGAAGATGCCGACCGGACGGTAACTAAGGTGAAGGAACTCACACGGGAAGAACAGATCAGGTCCATCGCGGTAATGCTCTCCCAGAATCCGCCTTCAGATTCTGCGCTTGAAAATGCCCGGGAATTGGTCGCGCTTACTTAGACGCAGTGTCGCTTCGCTCCCGGCTTAATAGACGGGGCTTCGCTCCTTAATAGATTGATAGATTTATAGGGTGCCGCACGTCTTTGCTTGCTGTGCTCTTGCACATCTTCCACGACCCCTCCCTACACCGCTCCTACCGTCGCTGGGGAGGGGTGATCCTTCGATATTTATTTTAGCAAGAATTGGTGTTATTCAGCATCTTTTCTATAAGGCGCATATAAGCTATGCCACCGCACGAGCGAAGCGAGCTACCTACTGCGGCAGCCTATCAATCTACCATCTATGAAGCGCGAAGTGCGCCTATCAGAAAACGAGCGCAGCGAGTTTTTTTCTATTCCCGTGTTAGCTTGATCGCAAACTCCTTCACCGTATCCACCTTGTCTAGGTAATCATCAATGCTCTGAGTGACCTCATGATCTGGTAGAATACCCTGCTCATCGGGTAGAGAGGTAGCTGTTGTAACGTGGGTGTTATTAGCAACAAAGTACATCATCCGGGTATTTGACAAGCGACAAACAGCTTGCCCTGCCGAACAGAACTGATTAGAGCCAAGTTCTTCGCCAATAATGGTGCCCAGGTTCCAGACTTTTGCTAAAGACATGAAATGGCCGGTGGTGGAATTGCCCATGCCATCGATTAGAAAGTAAAGCTTGCCTCCGTAGGTATTTGCGAAAGGTTGTTGAGACCTTTCGGTGTCGCCTTTTTCCGTTTTTCCTTCGAATTCTGCTTTGGAGTAGTAGGTGAAAGGTTGGTCATTCAAATAGCGAAGCAGGTGGATGCTTGATTCTGGAGAACCGCCGCCGTTAAAGCGGAGGTCAATGATAAGGTGTTCAATACCTTTAGCTTCTATCTCTTTGAAAGTGGTGTCGATGAAACTTTTGAAAACGTCCAGGTTATTCCACGCGTAGAAATTGAAAGACGAAATGGTTAAAACAGCAGTGGAACTGTCGTCTAATATTTCAAAGCAGAGACTACCCCGGCAAGGCTTGATGGCCGGATTACCGAAGTGGTTCCTTACTGATGTTGCCGGATTCAATTTTACGGGAGTTTTCTTGCCTTTGACGGTGATCTCATACTGGTCCGGGAAGCTGAGGGCAAAGGGGATCATTCCCGTACCCCAGAAGTTAAACTCATGTCGCTTGGTCGTTTCGACGTAGCCCTGCGAAGGGATACGGCGGAATATCTCTTCCAGGACCTTTGCTACTGGGGTGCCATTTATCTTCAGTATTTCGTCTTTAACCGTTAGTTTACCGTCGTTACCCATGGGGTCCAGCACGAAGAGTTGCTCACCAACCAACCGGGTTTGTATCGGAAACCGGAGCGCTACTGGCATCATATCGCTCTCGGTGGAAAAACGCCCCATGGAGGTGTGAGAGCAATTCAAAGCGGCAATGACCTCCGCACAATGCCACCTGAATTCGGCATAGGTAGTTTGGTCGGTCATTAGGGCCTTTTTCCGAATGATCAGGGCCTGGAAGTCTTCCGCAGTAATGAATTTGAGTGCATTCGGATGTACTTTAAGAAGTCTGGCTGCCAACTGATCCAAATCATCCCTGTAATCTGCAGCACTGTATACTTCTGCGAATTTTTCCTTGTCGGTTTTGGGGACATCATCCGGATATTGGATGCGGTGAATGACGTCTTCAGCGTTGAAGTTGTCGGGGTCCATAGCCAGGGCCTTTTGGTAGTTGGCCAAGGCTTGCACTTTATTTCCCAAGACCAAGTAGGCCTCTCCCAAACTATCGTAAGTGTTGGCAGAACCGGGAAATTGTTCTACTAATAGTTTGAAGACTTCCAGCGCTTCGGTGGTTTTATCGTCCCAAAGTAACCTGTAGCCATACATGGTGAGCTCATCCTCGTTTTCGAAGTTGTAGCCCTTGGGGCTTTCTTCCTTTAGCTGCAGGTACAAGTCAATACGTTCCTGAATCGAGAGCTTATCGTTGGCCTGCAAGACTTCGGATATGGAAGTGGTTTCCGGCAGAATGATCTGTGGCTTAGCAACTGTTGTTATTTGGGTGTTTGTTCCCTTTTGTGCACAACTGGAAGTACTGGCGGCTAAGAATAGGACCAGAGCAAGGTTGGTCAGTCGCATCAAGTGATTTCTCTTCATGCTGCGAAAGTATAGGCGTAGGTCGTTACCAGATAATCCTGCTTGTTAATTGATGTTAAATGATGTAAAGGGATAGAACTGGTTTAGGGTTTTCTGAGCTGACCGCTCCGCAGTCCTGATGGTTACTGGCTAGGCGTGAAAACCGGAGTTTAGCCGTAGCTACCACGCAGTAGCCGCGGAGCGAAATGAGGATTTTCGCAACGACGCCAGTAATC
>JBGCFZ010000544.1:0-3391 GCA_045110355.1 Lewinella sp.
ACCATGGCGCTACTGCGCCAGGCCTACCACGACGGCGAGTGGTACACCAAGCAAAAGGGCGAAGAAACCAACCTCAGTATCGAAGCCTGGAACGCCCTGCAGGACTTGCCCCAGATCTTCGACCCCGGAGGCAACTGGCAAGACGCCCTTCGGGCAGATATGGTCGGTGATGAATTCGGAAAGCAGTACATCCTCGTCGGTGGAGGAGACGAATACCAACGCCTTGATGCCCTGAAGGCCAGCGGTGCCACCTTCATCCTCCCCCTCAAATTCCCGAAGGCCTACGACCTTGGCGACCCCTTCGCGGCCGACCTGATCAACCTCGGTCAGCTGCGCCACTGGGAGCGCGCGCCGGGCAACATGGCCGCCGTAGCCAAGGCAGGGATCCCCTTTGTCCTCACTACGAACGGACACAAGAAGATGTCGGACTTTACCACCGCACTGCGCAAAGCAGTGGAGGTTGGGGCTGATGCCAAATCAGCCTTTGCCGCCCTGACGACCGGCCCCGCCAAGTTGCTCGGCATCGACGGCATGGTGGGCACCCTGGACAAGGGTAAGCTGGCTAATTTCATCGTCACTGACAAAGACTTCTTCACGGAGAAAGCCACCATTTATCAAAACTGGGTCCAGGGTAAGCCCTTCGCCCTGAAGGACCTCGATGTGGTGACCTTGGCAGAAGGCTACAACCTCATCATTGACGGCAAGGCATTTGATGCTAAAGTTTCTGGCGAAGCCGGCAGCCAAAAGATGAAGGTGATGCCCGAAGGCGACTCTACCGGCGTCGACGTAACAATGTCGACAGCCAACGACATGATCACCTTGCGTTTCATTCTGAAAGGGACAGAGGGTTTCTATCGCCTGGTTGGTGCACCGACTAAAGACGGTGGCTATGCCGGTACTGGCCGTGACCCCATGGGGAAAGTCGTCAGCTTTACCGCTTCGCCGAAGGCGGAGGATGCTAAGAAGGCTGAGGATAAAAAAGACGACAAAAAGAAGGACGAGGACAATGATGGCTATGCCAGCCGTTTGACCTACCCCAACATCGCCTACGGAACAGACGGTGATGTATTTAAACCCGTAAGCTACCTGATTCGAAACGCTACCGTTTGGACGAATGAGGACGCCGGTATTATGGAAAATACCGATGTATTGATTACCGGTGGGAAAATTGCAGCTGTTGGCAAAGGCCTCTCTGCCGATGGTGCTTTGGTGATCGACGGTAAAGGCATGCACGTGACCGCGGGCATCATCGATGAGCACAGCCACATTGCCCTGAGTAGCGTCAACGAAGGCAGCCAGGTATCCAGCGCAGAAGTACGGATGAACGATGTGATTGATGCCAACGACATCAATATATACCGCCAGCTGGCTGGTGGAGTTACTACCAGCCAACTGTTGCATGGTTCGGCCAACCCGATTGGTGGACAGTCAGCACTGATCAAGCTCCGCTGGGGCAAGACGCCGGAGGAGATGAAGTTCAAGGGAGCCGATGGCTTCATCAAGTTCGCCCTCGGTGAAAACGTGAAACAGTCGAACTGGGGCGACCTCTATCGCAGCCGCTACCCACAAACCCGGATGGGTGTGGAACAGGTGTTTGAGAGCTACTTTAGCCGGGCAAAGGAATACGGTGAAGCAATGAAGGCTGGCAAGTTGGTCCGCCGCGACCTTGACCTGGAGGCCCTTCTTGAAATCCTGAATAACGAACGCTTCATTACCTGCCACAGTTACCAGCAAGGAGAGATCAACATGCTGATGCAAGTGGCCGATCGCCACAACTTCAGGGTCAATACCTTTACCCACATTCTGGAAGGTTATAAAGTAGCCGACCAGATGGCGAAGCACGGCGCTGCCGGCTCCACCTTCTCCGATTGGTGGGCGTACAAGTATGAAGTCAACGAAGCCATCCCGTTCAACGGTGCACTGATGCACGAGCAAGGGGTACTGACGGGCTTCAACTCCGACGATGCAGAGATGGCCCGTCGCCTCAACCAGGAAGCAGGTAAGGCGGTCCTGTTCGGCGGTGTGAGTGAAGAAGAAGCCCTTAAATTCGTAACCTTGAATCCCGCCAAGATGCTCCACATCGACGACCGGGTGGGCAGCATCAAGACCGGTAAAGACGCCGACATTGTGGTTTGGAACAACCACCCACTGAGCATCTACGCCCGGGCGGAGCACACCTTCGTTGATGGGATCGAGTACTTCAACCGCGCCAAAGACGCGGAGCTCCGTAAGGGGATTCAGGAGGAACGTAATGCGCTCGTCCAGAAAAGCCTTGATGCGAAGAAGAAAGGGGCAGCTACGCAGGCACCTAAAGGCAAGAAACGCCGAATGCTGCACTGTAATTCACTGGATCACCGGCTGGAGAATCATGAGCATTAGGCCGAGACTGGACATCCCGGAGGGATCGAATTTCTTTTGCCCCGGGTGAGGCGGCACGCCGAAACCCGGGGTAATGAGATGGCCTTAAAGATTGGCGGCGCGAAGCGCCGCAATGGTTCTGCCGCCAACTTCTACCCCGGGTAAAAGTCGCTTTGCGGACTTTCACCCGGGGCAAATTACAGTTCGACCACTCCGTGGTCACTATTGCTTTCCGCAATCAATATTAAAAAACAGAACGCCGACCACCTCGGCGCTATCAAAAAATATTCGCGTTATGACTTACGCAAACAATAAAAAACGGAGCACGCTCAGCTTGCTCTTCTCTAACCTTCCCCGCACCTGCGGCCGCGCCCAAAAATGGGGCATTGAAGAATTAATCGTCTTATTGCTGTTCAGTATCGGTACTACCGCACAAGCCCAAAACCCGGTACCCGCTGCGGACCAATCCAAACCCGTAATGCTGCGCTCTGCCACCATTCATATAGGTGACGGAACGGTACTCGAAAATGCTGATATTCTATTCGACGACGGTAAAATTCTGGACGTAGGTAAGGAGCTAACCTCGCCTGCTGAAGCCGACATTTTATACATGGAGGGCAAGCATATTTACCCCGGGCTTATTGCCTTAAACTCCCAACTGGGTCTTACAGAAATCGGCGCGGTGCGCTCGACTAACGACCAGCGTGAAACTGGCCGGGTGAACCCCAATGCCAGGGCCTTGATTGCCTTTAATACCGACAGCCAAGTCATCCCAACGGTACGCAGCCGTGGTGTTTTGCTGGCCCAAATCACCCCCGTTGGTGGTATGGTGAGCGGCCGCAGCAGTATGGTACAACTAGATGGCTGGAACTTTGAAGACGCCGTGGTTGGCGAAGATGACGGCGTACACGTCAACTGGCCCCGCCGCAACTCCTGGAGCTGGCAAACCCGCACCATTGGTGAGAACAAAAACTACCCTAAGCAGGTCGAAGGACTGATGGATTTCATGCGGGAAGCCGCTGCCTACTGCGGC
>JBGCFZ010000545.1:0-7715 GCA_045110355.1 Lewinella sp.
GGTACGGGTAATAGTCCCAGACAATCCGCAGCCAGGAGTGAATACATCAACAAACGTATTCGTTGGCGTACCACAACCAGAAGTAGCCGTGGCCATTCCCGTATTAGCAGGATCTGTTGATAATCCGCATTCAAGCGTAACATTGGCCGGGCAGGTAATGACTGGTGGATCGCCGTCGAACATTATGGTTCCACGGAAGACAATAGGGTCTGCAGCAATGTTGCCTGCAGGATCACGGACGATAAACTCATTGATGATGTCAATTGAACAGCCCGGAACGACATTTTCTGTATAGGAATCGTTAAGCGTAAATTCTAAATCTGCGAGGTCACTGCAATTATCAGTAACACAGTTAGATAAATCCAAGAAGCTACCATAGCTTCCTCCAACCGCATTATTGATTCCTTCAGTTGCACCAATTGTAATCCAATTGCCGTCAGGTGTATTTGCCCCCAAACCTACAGGACAGTCCGTAAATGTTTCTGTGAATTCGGTACAGGAAACAACCGGAGGCTCAGTATCTGGGGACACAACACCGTCAATTACCACATTATCGAAGCGTAATGTGCCTCCAGCTGCAGATGCATCCCAGGCAAATATTCTTACTTTGATTACATTTCCAGAAAAGGCTCCGGAAAAGGAAAAGGATTCATAGCTAGTAGAAGCCAAAGTTGAATTATTCGAACCACCATAGAATTGATTCGGTAAAAAGTCCTGGTTATCAGCGATAATAACTCCAAACGTTTGGGGGCCAGTGCCAGAACGGTCCAGATCAAAGGAGATCGAAGCCACGTCAAGACAAAAACCGGGATCAGCGGTAATCGTAAAGTCCAGGTAACGATCAGCGGCAATTCCCGCAGTATTCCAGGTGTTACCGGCATAGGCTTCAGTTCCGGTACCATTACCGCTAAAGAAGCTGATGCCACCGACCCCAGGGCCAAATTCAGCATCAGCAGCGGTAGCATTAGCGGCTACAGTAGCTGGGGCTGTAGTACCAGGATCTGGTTCAAAAGTCCAGGTAGCAAGCTGTGCCTGCAAGCTGAAACTGAGTAAAGCTGCTACCATTACAGCAGCAATTCGGGTAAAGTCGTTCTTCATATTATCTGAGATTATACATCAAAAAAGCAAAACAGGTCCTGGTCCTAAAGACAAGGCCACTCAAGCCATTTACAAAGAAGGACATTTTTCAAGGACTATTCAACTTCTCGAACAAAGAATTGCTTACTCCTCCACCAAATAGCCACCTTTAACACAATTAGTTATGCTTTTGTCCACTTTGTTTGCTCGAAATAGCATTAAGCTGAATGTTTATTGAATTCAGTGGACAGTTTGGATTAGCAATTCCTACAACGAAATAGTTGCTACTGAGGCAGTTGATTTAAAACTTTCGTCTATCCTCTATTCCGCAAGTCATCAATAAACCGCGTCAACTCCTGCTCATCGTACACCAGTACTTCGCGGGGTTTGGAGCCCTGGGCTGGCCCAACAAGGCCAAGTTGTTCCATCTGGTCCATGATGCGACCAGCTCGGTTATAACCGAGCTTAAGGCGGCGTTGGATCATGGAGGTAGAGCCATGCTGCTGGCTGATGATCAGTCGGGCAGCGTCTTCGAAAATGTCGTCAAGATCGGCATAGGAGAGCGAGCCGGAACCAGCCATCTCCTCATCCGTATTGTATTCTGGCAATAAATAAGGTTCTACGTAGCCACGTTGATTGCCAATAAAGTCAATGACCTCCTCCACTTCAGGGGTATCCACGAAGGCCCCCTGAAGACGAACCACGTCTCCTCCGTTACTAAGCAGCATGTCACCACGGCCGATTAATTGGTCTGCTCCACCAGAGTCAAGAATGGTCCGGGAATCCACCTTTGCGGTAACCTTATAGGCTATACGAGCCGGGAAGTTAGCTTTGATTACCCCGGTAATGATGTTCACCGACGGGCGCTGGGTAGCAATGACCAGGTGGATACCTACGGCACGCGATAACTGGGCTAAACGAGCGATGGGCATTTCTACCTCCTTGCCGGCCGTCATGATAAGGTCGGCAAATTCGTCAATGATCAGGACGATGAAAGGAAGGAATTTGTGGCCTTTCTCCGGGTTGAGCCGGCGAGCCACAAACTTCTCGTTGTATTCCTTGATGTTCCGCGCAGAGGCCTTTTTCAGGAGGTCATACCGCTGATCCATCTCAATACACAGACTATTAAGGATGTGAATTACCTTGGTGGTCTCCGTTGTAATTGGTTCCGTCTGCCCTGGCAGGAAAGCCAGGAAGTGACTTTCCAACTTAGCGTAGGGAAAGAGCTCTACCTTCTTCGGGTCAATCATCACCAGCTTCACCTGCGAGGGGTGCTTCTTGTAAAGCAGCGACATAATGATCGAATTGATACCAACCGACTTACCCTGGCCGGTAGCACCCGCCACCAATAAGTGAGGCATTTTGGCCAGGTCGGCCACCAACACTTCGTTCTTAATTGTTTTACCCAGTGCCAGCGGCAGGTCCATCTTGGCGTTGCGAAATTTATCACTCTCAATGGTTTCCCGCATGGAAACCATCTGTGGATTCTTATTCGGCACTTCAATACCGATAGTTCCTCGGCCGGGTATTGGCGCGATGATACGGATGCCCAGAGCCGCAAGGGATAGTGCGATATCATCTTCCAGGTTCTTGATCTTAGAAATACGAACGCCCGGTGCAGGTACAATTTCATAGAGCGTTACCGTGGGGCCAATCGTAGCACGGATTTTCGTAATCTCAATCTTATAGTTTAATAAGGTCTCAATGATCTGGTCCTTATTCGCCTCTAGTTCTGACCGATCCACTTCTGCTTTGCCACTTTCACGGTCTAGCAGCAACTCTATATGTGGCGGTGCGTAGTTCGGTAAGTCCAGCGTCGGATCATAAGGCTCGGTATGATTAGCGTTTTCTGCTGTCACGGCCAAACTGGTATCAATGCCTTCATCACCATCAGCAATGATCAGGTTGTCTTTCCCCACGGCAAGTGGATCCGGATTGATCAATGTCAGATCGCCAACGGACTCCAGTGGTAACTGGGTTTGCTCTCCCGGCACTTGCTCAATACCCTTTTCAGACAGGGTGGGCGGACCATCTACTTCAAAAGCAGAACCATCTCCCGGAGCCAGAGAAAGCGGTGATTTTCTGGACGGGGTCGCAGGTGCAAGAGGTTTGTCTTCGAAAGCAGTGTTTGTAGTGGCGGTCTTCGCCTCAAAGCGTGGCGGCTTTGCTTTACCACGAAAACGGACGCGTTCTGAGAAGTGGTCCACAATGTCATTACCTACTTGACGCGGTGAGCCATTAAAATCAATCCTGGCTTCAAAAATCAGGTAAAGACCAAATAAGGCCACCAGCAACATGATCACACCAAAACCACCCAACACACCGGAAAGGTGACTCACCAGGTACTTCCCTACGCCACCCCCTATGGGGAATTCGGTAAGGCCACCAAACACAAAGTCGAGCAAAACGGAGGATCCGATCACCGCCAGCATCACTTTTACAAAGAGATTTCCCATCGGCTTGATGGATTGCCGGCGCAGGCGATTCATGCCTAGTTTCCAGAGGAAGTAGACGACGCCAAAGCTGGACAGGCCAAAGAGGTAATAGAAGTAAAAATTGGAAAGGAAAGCACCCAAACGCCCCAGCCAATTATCTACCGACGGCCCCTGGTTGCTCAGTAGTTTCCACTTGAAGTGCAAGACGCGGTCTTGATCAATCTTCCAGGCAAAGAGGTGAGAGGTAAAGGCGATAAAGAGGTACACTGCCACGAAAAGCAAGAGCAAACCGAAGAGTTTCGGGATGCGCTCGTCATTCAGTCCCAATTTGAGACCGAGTTGATTCGGGTTTTTCGATTTTCTTTTGGCCATACAGTAAGTCAGGAATTCGCTTGTCGCGAAAATACGCAAGAAATGGGGTTAAGCCAGCATTTCCCGCAATTATGTTGGAAAAGCAAGCTCTGGGCGAGGCGCTATGCGCCAAGGCTTCGCCCATAGCGAAGCAAGTAGTGTGCTTTCAGCGCTTTCGTTAGGTGGTAATTAAAGCAACGAAGTATCCAACACTTTAACCGTAGCAAATTTATCCGCCTGCTCTTCCACAAACTTCAGATGAACCGGATCTATCTGATAAGCATTCTGGGCCGCTACGTCCGTAAACATCAGGTGCAAAGAGTAATCAAACGAATGATCAGTAACGTCCCGTTCAGCCGTGTCTGCGGGCACGCCAACAAAGCAATGTAAAACGGTAGGCGCATCTCCCAGCTGCTTGGCCCCACGGACGAAGTCCGAGCGATCAGCCACGCTAAGGCCAGGTTTAAGCCAAAAATAGACGGTGTGAATCATTCCGGGGGTGGTGGTCATTGGAGTTTGTTTTAACTTGGCGCTTAGCCGATGCGGCGCAAGGTAATTCACACAGCGGAATTCTGGCAATTCCAACCTTTACCCACTGCTAACCGTATTAAACCCACTTATCGGCCAATGGGCACGCCCAACAGACCAATACGACCAACAGTCCAATAGACTAACGAATCAATAGACCATGACCTTCATCATCATTGCCATCACCTGCATCATCTCGTACATGGCTTTCAACAATCCGCAATTGCGGTCCAATATGTTGTTCGTACCGGCAGCGGTAAAAGAACGGGGCGAAATGTACCGGTTCATCACGCATGGCTTTATTCATGGTGACTTCATGCACCTGCTTTTCAATATGTACGCCCTATACATTTTCGGAGGTGCGGCTGAGTACGCTTTCGAGATTCTGTTTGGGGTAACATTCGGCAAACTGGCGTACCTGCTTTTCTACCTGGCCGCTATTGCTGCCTCCAGCTACGTTGTTTACATGCGCAACCAGGACAATTACGCCTACTCAGCGCTTGGTGCATCCGGAGCTGTGGCTGCCGTTATGTGGCCTTACATCATGTTTGCCCCCTGGAACTGGTTCATCTTTCCTCCGCTTCCAGCCATCTTACTTGGTATTGGTTACATCGCCTACAGCCATTACGCCGATAAAAAAGGAGGTACAAACATTGGCCATAATGCCCACCTGTGGGGAGCTATTTTTGGTCTGGTCGCTTACTCCGTGCTCTGTTTTTTCCTTGAACCGCAGCTGCTTAATCTCTTCTGGACGGAATTGATGAGCCCTAAGGGACCTGGTTTTTAATTATTGATTTGGAATTTTCGATTTTTTGGGCGCGGCCGCAGGTGTAAGGGATTCGTTGAAAGAGCAGACTAAAGGCACTGTTCGGCAGCCTTGAGACTGTAATTGCAAAACCTATCGGCCTGAAGGCCTACTAACAGCAGCTTAAAAGCTGCCGAACGGTTGGGAGGCTTCAACGATTACCTGTGCTAAAACAACTTCCCCCTGCACCTGCGGCCGCGCCACCTTCTTATCAAAATCAATGTCTCCCACTTCCCAATATTAACCGTACTTTTGCGGCCGATTTGACACAGCAGGTTTCCTAACCTTCTATCAATCTATAATACTATCAATCTAATGTTATGGCTCTTAAGTGCGGCATCGTAGGCCTCCCCAACGTAGGAAAATCCACCCTTTTCAACGCTCTCACGTCGGCTAAGGCCCTGGCGGCCAACTACCCTTTTGCTACTAAGGAGCCCAATATCGGGGTCATTACTGTTCCCGATCCTAGGCTTGACAAACTCGCAGAACTGGTTAGTCCTCAGAAGATTCAACCGACGACCGTTGACATCGTCGATATTGCCGGCCTGATTAAAGGCGCCAGTAAAGGTGAAGGCCTGGGCAACCAGTTCCTGGGCAACATCCGGGAAACCGACGCCATCATCCACGTTGTCCGCTGCTTCGACGACGACAACGTTGTGCACGTTGACGGTTCCGTTGACCCCGCCCGCGATAAGATGATCATCGACACCGAACTCATCCTCAAAGACATTGAGACGGTGGAGAAAAAGGTCGAAAAGTTCCGTCGCACTGCAAAATCCGGCGACAAGGAAAGCAAGCTGATGGTCGAAATCGGAGATGCCCTGCTAGCTCACCTCGAAAGCGAGAAGCCTGCTCGTAGCTTCGAAACCACTGAGGAAGGAGAAGCCATCGTCAAAGACCTGTACCTGCTGACCGCCAAGCCAATCCTCTACGTTTGCAACATCGATGAAGACAGCTTCCCCGACGGTAACAAGCACACCGAAGCCTTCCGGGCCGAAGTGGCCGATGAAGGAGCTGAAGTAATCCTGGTCTCCGCACAGATCGAAGCCGAAATTGCCGAACTGGATACAAAGGAAGAGCGCCTTGAGTACCTCGAAGCTATGGGCCTTGATGAGCCTGGCGTTAACCGCGTCATTCAGGCCAGCTACAAGCTACTCAACCTGCTGACCTACTTCACCGCTGGTGAGAAGGAAGTCCGGGCCTGGACGATTACCGAAGGAACCAAAGCCCCCGGCGCTGCCGGAGTGATCCACACGGACTTCGAGAAAGGCTTTATTCGCGCTGAAGTCATCCACTACCCCGATTATGTTGAGTATGGCTCTGAATCCGGCGCCCGGGATGCAGGGAAGCTCGGTGTGGAAGGTAAAGAGTACGTCGTGCAGGATGGTGACGTGATGCACTTCCGGTTTAACGTGTAAGCCGAACCGCTACGATCACGCCAGTCCCCCACCCTATTTTAGTCAGTACGAAGTCCGTTCGTTTTTCAAGATAGTCCACCAGCCAAGTGACGTTCTCTTCATGTCCTTCAGGCCAATTGGGTTGCGCCGTCATGTCATCAACTACGTAGAATCCGCCGGGGTTGATCAGCGCGAGTATCTCCTCAATCTGGCTATATTTTCCGGGCCAGGCATCGGCAAAGACTAAGTCGAACGATGGTCCTTGGTAAGCCGTTATCCAATCTGCGCCATCGGCGCAGACGATGCTCAGACGGTCTTCATTACCAAAAAAGTCCTTAGCAATTGCTATTAATTCAGGGTCATTGTCGACCGTGATCATGGTGGCATCCCCAACTAATCCCTCCACCATCCAGGCCAAAGACAGGCCGATGCCCGTGCCAAGTTCAAGGAACCTTCCGCCGGGTTTGCTGGTCATCAACGTTTTTAGCAACGTGCCAATGTAAAGATCGGATGGCATGGTAAAGCCAATCTCGGTGGATTTGGCCTGGATGCGGGGAAGGATATTCGGAATATCGTGAAGGGTAGCGTCGTTCATGCTTTGGGTTTAATTGAGGAATAAACTTGGGGTCGGGAAGCTATATTCGCAAGCCGTTGGTTTGGGAAATTACGACTTGTGGCGGCGCGGCGCGGCGTCAAATTACTAGCCCATTTTTTACTCTGGATTACGGCCGCTAAACGACCTGTATCCGGAGTTATTCAGGGTTTACTCCTCCGGAGTCTATTGATATTTCCACTCCCCACCAATCAACGGAGGCGTTGGTCCGGCCAGGAATACACCAAGCCTTGGAAATACTGTATCGTATTTACGGGAAAACAGCGTGCGGAAGGGTTTTGCTAACGACACCAGGCGCGAAAAAACGTCGCAGATTGTGCCAAGTTTAAACTTGACAGACCACTAGTGCTCTGTCAAGCCGATCTTGTCACATTAACTGCGGCGTCTTTTACCCGCTGGCAGCGTTGCTTGAATCCTCATTTAGCTACGGCTAAATTCCGGTTCAAGCGCCTTGCCAGCAGGCAAAATTCACCAGCATTTAATGCGACAGAATCGACCTGACAAAGCAC
>JBGCFZ010000546.1:0-9873 GCA_045110355.1 Lewinella sp.
TGGGGCAAGAGGTGTCGGATGATCCTCGGTATTTTAATTCTCAGTTGGTGGCTTGTCCTTTTTGTGATTGGTAATAGGAAAAGCAGTTTTTTATCCGATGAGCGAATCACTCTGCCATCAACGCCTTTGGGTTTCAGTTCCAAAGCTAAAACCGCTCTCCACGCAACTATCCCCACCTTCCAGCCGTTAGCAATCCCTACCACGAAATCAACCATGAATTTACAACCCCGGGACACCTACGAGAAACTGGAATTCGACAAGGTCCTTATCCTCCTGGAAGAGAAGTGCAACGGCGAAATGAGCCGCGAGATGGTGCGCGAGATGAAACCGTCTACCGGGGTGCGTGAAATCAATCGCTGGTTAGATGAAGTCGCTGAATTTAAGCAAGGTACCGAAGAGAAAAACATGTTCTCCATCGGTGCTTATGACGACATCTCCGAAGAACTCCGGATGCTGCAAATTGAGGGCTACGTGCTGAGTGAGTCCGGCCTGGCCAAACTCAACGTATTGTTGCTGCAGGCTAAGGGCATTTTTGGCTTTTTCAAAACGGATGCGCGTAAATCTAAATACGAGATCCTTTTTGGCTTGATCCGAAAACTCCACTATGAGCAAGAACTCTCCAACGAAATTGAACGTGTCATCGACGCCGAAGGCGTCATCCGATCAGATGCTTCCGATGAGCTTTCGCGAATCCGCCGACTGATCGGCAGTAAACAACGCGAGGTAGAGAAAGCCTTCCGTCAGGTGATTGAGAAATACCGACGGGCAGGTTACCTGAGCGATACCGTGGAGAGTATGCGCAACGGCCGAAGAGTACTCTCCGTTCCGAGCGAACACAAGCGAAAAATCCGGGGAATAATCCACGATGAATCCGCTACGGGCAAAACAGCTTTCATCGAGCCGGATGCCGTAATCGGCATCAACAACGACATCTTCGACTTCCAGCAGGAGGAGAAGCGGGAGATCTACCGTATCCTGCGCGAACTCTCCGCAACCTTGCGTCCCTACGTAGAGCACATACGAGATTACCGTGACCTGATCGCTTACCTGGATGTTGTCCAGGCAAAATCCGTGCTGGCGCACCAGCTGAAAGCGGAGCGTCCTAAAGTCGGCCATCGGCCAACACTTGGCATCCTGGAAGGCCGTCATCCCTTGCTGTACCTCAAGAATAAACCCTACGGCAGAAAAACGGTAGCCTTTAATTTAAAACTGACCGGTAAAAACCGCATCCTGATGTTGTCAGGCCCCAACGCGGGAGGTAAGTCGATCACCATGAAATCCGTCGGACTTATCCAGCTCATGCTGCAGTGTGGTATGCTGGTAACAATCGACAAGGAATCAGAGATGGGGGTTTTCAAGCAATTGTTTGCCGACATTGGCGACCAGCAGAGCATCGAAGATGATCTCTCTACCTACAGTTCCCGACTGAAAAACGCCAAGGCTTTCCTGACTGCGGCCGATGAATCAACACTCGTACTGATCGATGAATTTGGTTCCGGTACCGACCCCGCCTCCGGCGGGGCCATCGCCGAAGGCGTACTCGACGGGCTTAATTACCGAAAGGTCTTCGGTCTCATCACTACCCACTATTCCAACCTGAAAATCTACGCCTACAAAACGAAAGGCATCGTAAACGGTGGAATGCATTTCGATACGGAAACGCTGGACCCCACCTACGAACTTAAGATCGGAAAGCCCGGCTCCAGCTACGCCTTCGAGATTGCTACCAAATCGGGCTTGCCCAAAAGAGTGATGGACTACGCACGACGCCGTGCCGGAAAAAATGAACGCGCCGTTGATCAGCTATTGGTTGACCTGCAACGAGAAAAGGCCGAGACGGAAGAAAAGCTACGCACCCTTGAGGGCAAGCAGAAAACACTGGACGCCCTTACCCGAACGTATGAGGAGTTGCGTAAAGACATGGAGGTCCGTCGTAAGCGACTCAAGCTGGAGGCCAAAGAATCGGCACTCGAAGAAACAGCGAAGTACAATAAAGAGATGGAGAACCTGATCAGGGATCTCCGTGAAGAGAAGAAGCTGGAGGAAGCCAAAGAAAAGGCGAAAGAGCTACGTACCAAACGCACCGAGATTGCGGAACAGGTAACGGAACTCGTTGAAGACATTTACTATGCACCGTTAAAGGGCGGAGAAGAGGAACCCATCAGCGTTGGCAGCCACGTAAAATTACGCGCCGGAGGCGCGACGGGCGAGGTAGAGACCATCACCAAAAAACGCGCCACTGTCATCGTCGGTGACCTGCGCCTGGAGGTTAAGCTCCGCGACCTCGAGTTAGCCAATGCCCCACTGACCATTCGCCGTCAAAAAAGTGTAAGCAGTAATCTTGGCGCCACCTCAACATTCAGTAATAAACTGGACGTCCGCGGCATGCGTTTTGAGGAAGTTCTGGCAACAATGGAAGCCTTTGTTGATCAGGCGTTGATCGCAAACGCCAGCCAACTCCGTATTGTCCACGGAAAAGGGACAGGTACCCTAAAACGAGCTGTCCGCCAGAAACTTGCGGAGTATAACCACCAGTTTACCCTGACCACACCGCCACGTGAAGCAGGGGGAGATGGGGTTACCATCGTTGATTTGTAGCGCGAATCAAGCGCTAAATCTTTGTAGAAACGGACGCCCGCAGGACCGTCGTGGCGTTGATTTGCAGCTTTGATGCAAAGTAGAAAAGATGCAAATTGACCTGCGAGCGTCCGTAGTTGGTTTTTCTTGCCCTTGATTCGCGTTTGTAGTATACCTAAAAACAAATGCGCGAACCAGATTTTCTGGCTCGCGCATTCATTTTTACATTATTCGAAAATCCGCTACCGTCGGATCACCAATCGTTCGGTATTTCGTTCCTCTTCGGTCAGTACGCTGACCAGGTACATGCCGGTAGGCAGGTCATTTACCTTCATCGTCACACGATCAGTTCCTTCGAAGACACGGTGTGCCAGGAGTTTGCCATCAATACTGAAGATGGAAACTTCCTTGATTTCCTCATCCGCAATTACGTTGATGACGTCACTGGCAGGATTTGGAGCAATTTTCACTTCATAATCCTCCTCACCAGGAGTGTCGAAACGCTGGATGGTCGATACCTGTTCGATGGTGGAAACAGCACCTCCGGATGCATTGGCTCCACCAGCTGCATTGCCAGTTACCGTTACCTGATCGATATAAATCTGATCAGCATTAGCACTCGCATCACATTGGAAACGGAACTGTGCACCATCCGTTAGGTTGAAACTGCCTGCATCCAATGTAACAGTAGCGGAGTAGAAGGAACCATTTTCGAAGCTGGTACCCCTTGCATAGGTCGCTACGGTCTGCCATCCACTTCCATCGTTGTACCGGACCCAGAAGTCTTCCCCATTCTCCATACTGTTGGGGTAGAAATAGAAGTTAATCTCTACGCTGGCCAATCCGGCAAGGTCATAGGTTGGCGAAGTCATGGAAGACGCCGTGCCACTATTGTCCCTGATACGAACGGAGCGGACACCTTCGTAACTGCGTGTGGAAGAGGTCACCCGGGCACAGTCACTTCCACCATCAGCCCAGCCTTCCAGGCTGGTCTCGAAGAAGTAACCTTCGGTGAAGCCACCGCCACCTGTACAACCCGTAGTTGCTCCGCTAGTAGTAGCCTGGCCAGAATTATTACCCGCAGCATCAAAGGCACGAACGCCAAAGTTATAGCTGGTACAAGCCGTCAGGCCCGTTACGTTTGCGGAGGTACCAGTAACAGTACCGATGGAACTACCATCCAGGAATATTTCGTAGCCAGTAACGCCAACGTTGTCATTGGAAGCATTCCAATTCAGGGTAACCTGGGTATCCTGTTCATTATTTACAGCGAGGCCCGTTGGAGTAGAAGGCGGAGCGGTATCTGCCGTCGTACAGCCAGTAGTTGTTCCGCTTGCGGTGGCTTGCCCAGAGGCATTACCTGCTGCGTCAAGCGCACGTACACCGAAGTTGTAGGCCGTACAAGCCGTTAGGCCAGTCACGTTAGCAGAGGTACCGGCAACGGTACCAAGAGAGCTACCATTCGAAAAGATTTCGTAAGCGGTAACACCTACATTGTCACTGGAAGCATTCCAGCTGAGGGTAACCTGCGTGTCTTGTTCGTTACTTACAGTAAGATTCGTTGGGTTGGTAGGTGGGCTGGTGTCAGGACCAGATCCACCGATACAGAAAGGCGTTGATTCGCTGCTGGTGAAGGTACCTCCGCTAGCAAGGACGGTCCCTCCATCAGTAAGGGAGTAAGAACCGTTGCCGTAACTACAGCAGATACCGTCTCCATACGTATCATTGATGGTGAAAGTATAGCAATCGTTGGGGAGGCAAATGGTTTCCGTTACGGTGCTACCGTCGGGCTGGCTGCCGTAGGTGCCACCGCTGGCAATTGTTTGGCCTCCGTCATTCGTCAGCGTCCAGCTGGTTTCTTCGGGATAATTATCGAGGGTAATCGACAGGGTTACTTCTGTATCTGTACAACCGGTGGGAGGAGGACAGGATGGACAGCTTGGGCCACCACAGTCAACGCCGGTTTCCTGACCGTTCTGTACACCATCCGTACAAGTAGGGCCGCTGCCGCCGCCAGCAGCCTGTAAAGCTGCAAATGCGTCTACTTTACCTGCACCATATTCGTTCGTGCTACCGATGGCACCAGCTGTAGAGTAAAGGATATTCTTTACCTCCGTTGACGTTAATGAAGAGTTGTAACCCAAGACAAGCGCCGCTACACCAGCAACTACCGGGCAAGCAGAAGAAGTACCGCCGAAGGTAGACGTGTAATTAGTACCGTTATAACCGGGGCTACCCATACGGTCAGTCGTCCGAACGCCAGCGCCGGGGCCACCGACGTTATTGGAAGGGGCAACAATGTCGAGGGCTGGGCCATAGTTGGAGTAGGCAGAACGTACACCCGTGTTGGCAAAGGCACCAACGGCGATGACGGAACTCTGGTTACCGGGGTAGTCGACACAGCTTTTGTAGCCATTGCCAGAAGCAAAGACCACTACTGAACCCAATCCTCCACGGCCGTTGCTGTTCGCGTCGGCCATGGCATTGTTGATGTTGGAGAAACTAGCCGTACAGGAGGTGTATCCCCAGCTGTTACTCATCACGTCTGCTCCCTGGTTCTTGGCCCAGGTGATGCCATCGGCAATATCCTGGGTAGACTCACCACCAACAAAAATGTTTACGGAGATGAGGTTGACCAGTGGGGTAACTCCACGTACGCCAATGCTATTATGGCTGGCAGCGATGGAGCCAGCACAAGCAACACCATGGTTGCTGCCGGAGATAGCGTCGCCATTACCATTATTAGCTGGGCTGAAACCAGCCGTATAGCGGCTCTGCCCACTGCTGTTATTGAAGTCTTCATGATCCTCCAGGCCGTCATCGATCACCGCAACGGTAATACCAGAGGAACCGGTAGAAATACCCCAGGCTTCCAGTGCATTACAATCAGCGTCGTTTTGCCCGGTCACACCGTCAAGGGTCTGGCCGGTATTATTCATCTGAAATTGCTGGCTGAACAAAGGGTCGTTAATCTGATAACGCTGTATGGGCGCGTAGAAGTCTGGCTGAGCAAACTCCGCAAGGCCACTTTCTGCTAAGGCATTAGCTGCTTTGAATACATGGTCAAGTTGATTCATAGTCACCCGGTAGGTACCATATTTTTTCACCATGTCCTTCACGCCAAAACGGGCCAGGATTTGTTGCATCGCAGGTGCATCATTCTTATCACCGAGTTTTACGACGATTTCCTGGGTAGGATAAATTACAAAGCCGTCTTCTAAAGCATAGCCGGTACTGATTTGAACTTCATCAGTATCAAATCCCAGGCTGGCGGCAACTTCAGCAGTTGTCATAGCCCGAGTGGCTTCGAGAACAGCATAAGTTTTATGAGACCAACTTTGGTATTGCTTAACGTCGTCCATCTTGACCCGTTGCAGGGTACTGGATTCGTTAGCAGTGATGATGTAATTGTGTGTGGTGGCAGTCAGGCTAAGGATGCTATTGTCGGTATGGTAGTACTGGTTTTGTGAAAAGGCAATACTAGCCCAGAGGAGGCATACAGCCCCCAACAGGATTTTGTTAAACATAAAAAGTATGGTTTATAAACAGTGAGTAAAATAAGTGGGTGTTGAGATGAAAATGTGGACAGTAATATTTGGCCGTTAAGCACTTTTGTGGGACCAATGTAAGCAAAAGGCCCGTTTGAGCAAGTAGAAGTGACGATAAAATGAAATTTTACCTAATTTTTTTTGGTCGGTTGTGCGATGTTCAATTAGTAATTCTGCGGCTCCTCCTGACGGCTTGCCATCACCCAATGTGCCTTAACTTCGCGGTATGAAAGACATTGATTTGTTGGCGCTCAGCATGGTTAGGTGGGCATCCATCACGCTAATCGCTTTGGTCAGCTTAAACTTCCTTAGTTGTCAGGCTTCAGCTGAAGAGAAGATTATTGCGCCAGCCCCGGAAGGAATGGTGACCATCAACGGAAATGGCAATGACCTAAAAGACATTTACATGGATGCTACCGAAGTGACCACGGATGATTTCAAGATTTTCGTAGAAGCGACCAATTATAAAACAGAAGCTGAAGACTTCGGGTGGTCGGGGGTATTCTCCAAAGACAGCCTTGGTTGGTTACCAATTGACGGGGCAACCTGGCGTTTCCCCCTCGGACCTGATAGCGCCGCTGCCCTACCGGAACATCCCGTAACCCAACTGAGTATGCGAGATGTACAGGCTTATGCTGAATGGGCGGGTAAGCGACTGCCCACGGAGGCCGAATGGGTTTGGGCAGCCAGCCAGGAAGGGCAATTCCCTGCATTCCCCTGGGGCAAAGAAATGGTACCTGACCCCCAGAAGTATCCGGGAAACTGGTGGCAGGGGCCCTTCCCATATGAAGACGGCGTCCTTGACGGTTTTCCCGGCATTGCCCCAGTGAAATCATTCCCTCCCGCTGCCAATGGGCTGTTTGACATCTCGGGAAACGTTTGGGAATGGACCACCACAAGAAAGCCTACCACCGGAGAGTACGTTATTAAAGGAGGCTCCTTTCTTTGCAGCACCAGCTATTGTACCGGCTTCAATTTTCAACAACGACAGTTTACCCCCGCCGACAGTGGGCTGAATCACCTGGGGTTTCGGTGTGTGAAAGATGTTGAGTAGTCAGTCAGTTAGAGAATGAGCGAATACGCTACCACCAATTCCGTTCGCATCGATGCGCTTCTCACGCTTCATGGCGAGCTTACGCAGCAGGTATAGCTACTTCTGGCAGGCATTCACCCATTCTCTAATTTCAGCATTCTCTTTCGGGCGCGGTCGCAGGTGCAAAAAAGAGTAAAAGAGCAAGGAGGCACCCCATTAATCCGCTAAAAAGCTCAATTCTGAAAGAAACCTATGGTAAGGCTAGGTTAAATTGTTAGACTAGTCTAACTTTCGGCAAAATAGCGTTGTCGACCACTTGATAGTCCGGCTGCTCGCCCGCTCAACAAACTACCAGTACTCGATATGACCGAAGCATCCTCTTTATTTGAAATCCTTACCGAGGTCTGGGCCGTTAGGGCCATCATTGCTTCCAGTATGGTGGGGTTGATGTGTGGCGTACTAGGTTGTTTCATTGTTTTGAGGAACATGTCCCTGGTTGGAGATGCCCTGGCCCACGCCATTTTACCGGGGGTGGTGGTTGCTTTTTTGCTCGTGGGCTATAGTACACTAGCCTTTTTTAGTGGGGCGGTAGTTGCTGGTTTGCTGACGGCCTTCGGCATTACCTGGATACAACAACAGGTAAAAACTAAGAATGACGCCGCCATTGGCATCGTCTTCACGTCTATGTTCTCATTGGGGGTAATTCTCATCAGCCGGATAAGCCGGAACGACGGCGTTCACCTCGACCTCAAAGACTTCCTGTTCGGGTATGCCCTGGGGGTATCTGATACCGACCTGCTGCTTACGGGCATGGTAATGGCTTACGTCCTAATTTCCGTTGCCGTGTTCTACCGCTACTTTTTTGCCTCTACTTTTCAGGACGTCGTAGCTCAAACCATGGGTATTCCCGTCAAGCTCCTGCATTACTTCCTGATGCTCCTGCTCAGTTTTGCTGTTGTGGCCAGCCTGCAAACTGTGGGTGTTATCCTGGTAGTCGCTATGCTGATTACTCCCGCAGCAACGGCTTTACTACTTGCCCAACGGCTCAAAATCGTTATCCTCATCGCTGGCGGCCTGGGCATGCTCTCCGCCATCATCGGGATGGTCTTCGCTGTCTGGCTCAACACCCCGCCCGGACCAGCCATGGCGCTGGTCGCTACCTTTTTGTATCTCCTGACCGTCGTTTTTGCTCCCCGTCGTGGCATGGTGGCAAAAGCCTATTTCCGGTATCAGCGCCGCCAGCAAACCATCGCTGAAGACATTTTGAAACGGATCTTCCGGCAACATCAAAAACACGGCACTGCCGATCCCTCCAAAATCCGGGAAGAGCTGGAGCTTAATAGCAGGGCCTGGAATTCGCACCTCTCTTTGCTCCGCAAGAAGGGGCTACTCCATCAAGAAGAACTCAGGTTAACCGATGGCGGCAAGTTGCTAGCCCTGCGCATGGTCCGCGCCCACCGGCTCTGGGAGACCTACCTCAATCAGGAGGTTGGCCTCACCCCCGAGCAAATCCACGATGAAGCTGAGCGCCTGGAACACCTCCTTACTGAAGAAATGCTGGACCGGGTCGACGCTGAACTGGGCTATCCGGAGACCGACCCGCACGGGTCCGCAATTCCCTCCAAGGGCTAACGCGTCAAAAGAAGATTCGTCCGTATCCGTTACATTCGTAGGTATGCAGCATTACCTCCACTTTCTCCCCTTGCTCCTTTTACCTTTTCTCTGCACCTGCGACCGCGCCCAAAATAGTCAAGTAGTCACGACGTCAAATAGTCAGGTAGAGGGAGAGGCGCCCAGTTTGCCCAATATCCTTTTTATCCTGACCGATGACCAGGGCATCGGCGACCTGTCTCTGCACGGCAACGACAGCATTAGCACCCCTAATATGGACGCCCTGCTCCGGTCCTCCGCCCGGTTTGACCGCTTTTACGTCAGTCCCGTCTGTGCCCCAACCAGGGCAAGTTTCCTAAGTGGCCTATACGCACCGCGGACCGGGGCCGTCTTCGTTACCCGCCGCCGCGAGACCATGGACGACGGAATCATGACCATACCTGAATACCTGCGCCACGTCCAATACCGGACCGGGCTTTTCGGAAAATGGCACAATGGCGCTACCGCCCCCTACGACCCGGGAAGCCAGGGCTTCGAGCAATTTCTGGGCTTCACCCTCGGCCATTTTAACGATTATTTCAACGGGGAACTGCAAAATGAAAAGAACGAACTGGTACCCTTCAGCGGTGATCTGACCCAAATCCTAACGGACACTGCCAGCCATTTTATGCTGCAGGAAAGTCCGTACCCCTTCTTCTGCATGCTGACGTACCAGGCACCGCACACGCCCGTCCAGGTGGCGGACAAGTACTGGAACGAGGTCAAAAAACGTGGATTGACGGACTATAATACGGGCATTTACGCCATGATTGAATCGGTTGATGATCGCATCGGTCAATTGCTCGATCGGTTAGAAAAGGCCGGAAAACTGGATAATACCATCGTCATCTTTTCTACCGATAACGGCCCCAACGGAGACCGGTACCGAATGGGACTGAAGGGAACCAAAGGGCAGGTGGATGAAGGTGGCGTCCGCGTCCCTTTCGGCATCCGAATGCCGGGCAATCACCCGGCAAACGGGAAGGTTTTTTCTTCCCCGGCTGCCCACATCGACGTGGTACCAACTTTGCTTGAATTGGTGGATTTGCCGATCCCGGAACAGTT
>JBGCFZ010000547.1:0-23651 GCA_045110355.1 Lewinella sp.
TTGTATTGCTCCGACACCTCGGGTTCCGGGGACGGCTTACCTGGAATAGATGTTGCTCGGACCCGCACGCCGTCAATATAATAGTCTGTAGTGTTGGATCGAGAGCCGCGTATGCTGATCTGTTTCTTTTCTTTCGCTGAGGCAGTACCTGCGGTTCTCGCCTTTCTCTGGTTAATATTCCGTGTCGGCAAATTCCGAACCTGCTCAGAGGTCACAGTTTGCCCCGAGGTAGTATTGTCCTGCTCAATCAATGGCACTTTGAAGCCAATGACCGTGATCAAATCCAGCGAGACCCCGCCAGTGTTTTCAACGACCAAATCACCGACATGCTTCCCGACGGATAGGCCGGTAATCTTAACTGTAGCGTAGCCAGTATAGTCGATTTGGACATCGACCGTTTTTTTCTTCGGCAGTCCACAAACTAGGAAGTTACCATCCAAATCGGCCGAGCCACCTTGGAGAAATTTGTCTTTGCGGAAAAATTGCACGGTGGCAAAGGGTAGTGGTTCTCCGGTCTCTTGGTCTACTACCCGACCACTGATACAGTCAGTTGGAATTTGGGCAAAGGTGGTCGTCACAATGGTAACGAAAAGGAGTAGGGTGAATAATACTTTGGTCATGATAAGGGTGTTAATGTGGATGGGTTGATGCGAGCACTCATAGAAATACACACTGTATTGCCTTCTTCCCCTCTTCTATTTTCTGTTTAGCGTCACTTTTGTCGGCTGGCTTGCCGGTGGAATGCCGGCGGGCGTACCTTCGTGCCCATGCTGTACCGCCCCATCTTTACCTGGATATTCTACGGGCACGTCTGGATTGCACTGTCGGCTACGTGCTTGTCTTGGTTAAGTCTTCGACTTGTCTTTGACAATCAAAATTGCGTAAGTGAATGGCCCGTACTTACATTCATTTTCTTAGCTACGTTCGGCGTTTACACCTTACATCGACATCTCAGTTTTCAGCGGGCGGGCATTCGGCCACAAAGCCAGCGGTATGAGCTTATCGCCAAAGCGCCTAAAACGAGTTTATGGGTTGGTGGCCTGGCCATTATGCTGGCAGCCTACATTGGGCTTTCCTTTCTCCATGCTATTTGGTGGTGCTTGCTATTAGCCGTCCCGCTCACCGTTTTTTACCTGACACCTCCGCTGCCTGGCTGGAGGCGATTACGGGACCTACCCTACCTAAAAGTTGCTTGGGTAGCCGTTGCGTGGACGATCATGACCGTCGTCTTACCGGTCATGGTGATCAACACTCATGCTAGTGTTTTTATAATTCCTGAATCAGAGAACGACTTACTCGGCTTGATCAATCTACATTCATGCATTCCTCCAGTGATGAGGGAGCTGAATTTTTATGCTGAATGCCTCGTCCGCCTATTATTCACTGGTGCAGTAGCTATGCTATTTGACCTGCGAGACGTGGTGCTTGACCGGTCACAGGGCGTTCGAACGGTGGCGAATGAACGGCCGAAATTGCACCGAATACTGGTCTTCGGTGCGCTGGCTTTATGTGCCCTGATTGCTCATGGTCATGCGGATGGATGCATCTTCCCCTCAAACCTGGGCATTTCCCAGGGGCTTGCGTACCTGGCCCTTCTACCGATAGCCTATTTGACTTATCAGAAGCAGGACGAGAACTGGTATGCGGTGGTCGTAAATGGTCTTTTATTAGTTCCACCGTTTGCTTACCTACTGCTGACGATTTTGGGCGGGGACGCAGGTGCAATGGGAGGTTTGTAGCCATGTTTTGTCGGCTTTTCCCGGCTAAAGCCGGGGCTGTGTTACAAAGCTCTACCAGCTAGAGCGTGTGGACCAACGCCGCTCCGTAGGCACTCGCCTGCGCAGCATCAGCCACCTCCACCTTCCGGCCGGAGCGCTCGGAGACTAGGGCTACCCACTTCGGCGACTTGGTAAAACCTCCACTGGCCAGGATCCGGTTGGCGGGGCCGACTACCTCCTCCAGCTGCCGGAGGATGGCGACGATGTTCCCCGTCACGCCTTCCAGCACGGCGCGGGCGATGTGAGCGGGGCCGTGGTGGCCGCGCAAGCCTTCCAGGTGTGCCGAAGCGGTGGCATCCCACAAGGGTGCGCGCTCGCCGTAGAGCCAGGGGGAGAAGATGGGGCAGTCGGCCCGGTAAACGGAGAAGGCTCCATCGATGAGTTCACCAACATCGGCGTAATGGCCAGAAAGGAGGCCTTGCCAGTATTCCAGCACCTTGGCCCCGTTGTTGGTGGGGCCACCGATGACGTAGTAGCCATCTTTCATTTTGTAGTTAAATAGACCGTGTTTTGGGTCGACATCGGTACTGCCATGGGTGGTGCGAACGGCACCGCTGGTGCCGATGCTTAGGGCTACATCTCCCGGGGCCATGATGCCGCTGCCCAGGTTGGCGAGTACGCCATCGGAACCACCAAGGAAGAGCGGGACACCAGTAAGCCCCAGGCGTTCGGCTACGCCCTGGTCCCATTCGAGTTGGTGGTTAGCCGGGAATACGGGCGGAAGGGTAAAAGGGAAACCTTCCTCCGCTTCGCCGGAAGCGATGGCTAATGCCTGGTCCGACCATTTGTTGTTCCGGATATCGTACATACCGGTAGCGGAGGCGAGTTGTTCATCGAGGACGGCGATGTTCGTCCAGTATTTGGTTAGGAATGATTTCAGGTCATAACAAAAGACTGCGTCATCTTTCAGACCAGGGTTTCCCCGGAGCAGCCAACGCAGTTTCACCAGCGGAGACATCGGGTGAACGGGGGTGCCGGTGATCCGGTGTAACGCCGTTCGATCTGCCTCGTTGATCTCCTCCATCACCGATTGGGCGCGGGTATCGGCCCAGGTGATGACGTAGTCCAGTGGGGTTTCGTACTCGTCGCATAAGATGAGGCTGTGCATCGGACAGCTTAGGCCGATGCCGGCTGGCTTACCTTCCAGTTTGCCGATCAATTCGGCCAAGGCTTCCTCCGCCGCTTTAAGCACTTCCATGGGCTGCTGGATGGCAGCCCCCGGCTCTGGGTGGAGCAATTCGTAGTGCCGCTCGACCATGCCAATCATTTCACCGGTGGTGTTGAAGGCACAGGCTTTGGTAGGGGTGGTGCCGATGTCTAGGCCGATGTGGTAGGGGGTCATGGGGGGGGGGATTAGAGTTGCTACCTTCAGAAAGCTCCACTTTAACTTACTAATTATCAGTTTCAACCACTATTTATCAAAATCCAAGATTTAGTCTTAGAAGAGTCGACATACAACTTCGTGAATGGGCTTAGTATTTCGAAGAGGCAATCCTCTTGGGTTTGCCCTCCGTTTAATTCTTCTTCAATTTCTAGCTTAACATTGTCCGGCAGGGACTCATAGAAGTCATTAAAACCACCTCTTGTTAAAAACGTTCATCTCTTTAACTTCAGCAACAAATTTAGATATTTTGAAGTCGTCAGCCGAATTCTTTTGGCCTGGCGTAGCCGGACGAAAGTTCGTCTGCCGACTGGGGGAGAATAACCAAATAACGAATTCGACTGACCAAACTCGGCAGACGAACTTTTCAACGCAGGTTGGGGGACGCCAAAAAAACGAACTCCCAAGATTAAGACCAAACTCGGCAGACGAACTTTTCAACGCCGGCTACGCCAGGCGATGAAAAGAATTCGGCTGACGAGTTCTCAGACAGTCGGTTCAATCCTATATTGAGGTATGTATCGTAGCGACACCATCTATCACTTATACAACCATTCAAATGGCTACCAGCCGGTTTTTAGAAGTGAAGAAAACTACATTTTTTTCTTACAAAAGGTAAGGAAGCACCTGTATCCAGTTGCTGAAATCATTTGTTACTGTCTAATGCCAGATCATTTTCACTTCATGATTATGCCGAAGCACGAAGGCTGCCAACCTAGTGCCAGTCTTAAACCGAATAATGGCAAAAGTGACAATGAGGAAGATGTTTTTCAGCAAGAAATCAGCCATCAGTTGAGAGTTTTACTGAGCAGTTACACTAAAGCTTATAACCGGCGCTACAATTTGCGTGGCTCACTATTCAGAGCAAAAACTAAGGCAAAACCAGCTTATAATGATTTCCTACCTGAAGATTTTTTGATGCGTGACGACATCCCATTCACCCAATTTATTCCTTATTTAAAGATTTGTTTCCAGTACATTCATAATAACCCTGTAAAGGCTGGCTTAGCAAATCTTCCTACAGAATGGGAATTCTCTTCAGCCTTAGATTATTCGAGTTTACGCGATGGGACATTATGTAATTATGCCTTGGCAGAAAGGTTAATCGGTATTCAACGTCTTTAAGTCGTCAGCCGAATTCTTTTGGCCTGGCGTAGCCGGACGAAAGTTCGTCTGCCGACTGGGGGAGACATCCACAATGAATTCGAAGCATTCTGACCAAACTCGGCTGACGAACTTTTCAACGCCTAGAAAATGTAACCAGGAAGCGGCAAGACTCAACCCTACCCAAACTCGGCTGACGAGTTCTTAATCTGCCAAGTTCCCCCCAAATACCGTAGCTTTCGGTCCCTAACCAGCCAATACGACATGCGACTCGCCCTCCCCACCCTGCTTCTCCTGACCCTCCTCTGCACCAGCGGCCGCGCCCAAAAAGCCATCACCGTTCCGGACATGCAGACTTGGCATATAATCGACGATGAAGCAATCGGTGCCGACGGACGGTTTGTTCTCTACACCCTCAAAAAGGATGTAGGCGACCCCATTGCCGTGGTCTACGACAGCCAGACGAAAACTGAGCGTCGCTTCCCCCGGCTGCACCGCGCCCGGCTTAGTTACGATGGTCAGCATTTGATCGGCCTGCTGAAGCCCGGCATGGCCACCGTCAAAGCCCTGAAACTTTCCGAAAAAAAGAAAGCCGGAGACAAACTGACCAAAATGGACAGCCTGTTGGTATGGCAACTGACCGAACCGGAGCCGCAGATCATCCCCGGGGTCTACGACTTCAAGACCGGCGAACGCTGGAGCGACCGATACGCCTACACCACTGCTTCCATCCTGCCCGACAGCCTGCAAAAAGGACTGGGCAAAGATGCACGCCGTCTTCTGGTGCGGTCCTTCAGCACGTCCGACAGTTTCTACCTCGAAGGCGTAAAATCCTTCGTCCTGGCACGCGATGCTGCCGTGATACTCGCCCACCAAACCGCCAAGGACAGCTCCTGGAAAGCCAGTATATTGCGGTTAACAACCGACGAACTACAGTGGCAAACCATCAGCAGAGGAGAAGGGAAATACACCGCCCTCACCCTAAACAATGATGGTAGCCAGGCGGCTTTCCTCACCTCCAATGAGGACGTAAAGAACGCCCAAAAACCCTACCATCTACACCATTGGTCAACAGGAAACGACTCCGCCAAAAAGCTGACCGGAGACGCCTTGGACTGGATGCCAAAAGGCAGCCGTATCTCGGATGACCGTTTACCGAGGTTCAGTGACAACGGCGACTACCTCTTCTTCGGCACCACCCCCCGCCGACCCGAGCGGGACACCAACCTGCTGGACGACGAAATCGCTGATGTGGAGATCTGGACCACCGACGACGCCCGGATGTACACCGAAGAAAACCTCCGACTGAGAACAGAGGAGAGACGCACCTTCCTGGCTGTATACCGAACCAAAACCAACAGTTTTCTCCAACTCGGCACCCCGGATCGTCCTTACGATTACCAGGCCAATGAACTCACCGGCCATTACGTAATGGTCTATGATGACCGCCCTTACTCCAAACAGACCATGTGGGAAGGTGGCCCCGGCGCTCGAAACTCCACCGTGGTGGACCTGCGCACCGGGGAGCGAAAGGCGATGCTGGACGGCAAGGTCACCCCGGCCCGTTGGCTCGAAGGAGGTAAATTCCTAGTTTGGTATAACCCGACGGACACCACCTGGAACAGCTTTGACGCCAAGACCGGGAAGGCTCACGTGCTGACGACTAACGCCACCGGCGTTTTTTACGATGAGCTCAACGACCGGCCGATGCACCCCAGGAGCTATCGTTACCAGGGCACGCTTAAGGGAGGAGATAAATTCCTGGTGGCCGACCGGTATGACCTGTGGCAACTGGACCCCACCGGGAAGGAAAAGCCGACAAGGCTAACGCGGGGCCGGGAGAAGAACATACGCTATTTCCTACAAGATCTCGATCCCGAAAACAGGTTCATTGATCCTTCGAAAAAAAATTTGGCAGCAACGTTCCATCAGGACACCTATCATGAAGGTTATGGCTGGCTGAATTTAAAGGACGGCAGCTTTGCAAGTTTGCATTCAGGACCAAAGAATTTCGGCGATTTCTCCAAGGCGCGTTCGGCCGAACACTACCTATATACCCGATCTGACTTCCGCGAATTCCCAGATTTAAGGCTTACTAAGGACCTGACCGAAGCAGGAGATAGAATCTCCAGTGCCAACCCGCAGCAAGCAGACTTTGCCTGGGGCACCAACGAAACTTACGAATGGACCGACCTCCAAGGCCGTACGCTTAAAGGCCAGTTGGTCAAACCAGACAACTTCGACCCGAACAAGAAATATCCGCTGATGGTCAATTACTATGAGCGGAGCAGCGAGCGGGTCTACCGCCACCAGACCCCGCTACCGGGAAGGAGTAGCATTAACTATAGTCATTACGTCAGCAAGGGCTACGTAATTTTCAATCCAGACGTAGTTTACCGCATTGGCTATCCTGGCGAAAGCGCCTACGACTGTGTGATGAGTGGTTTGACGAGTTTGTTGTCGGAAGGTTTCATCGATAAAGAACGGATCGGAATGCAGGGCCACAGTTGGGGAGGATATCAGGCGGCTTATCTGGTCACGAAGACCGATTTATTTGCCGCCGTGGAGTCCGGGGCGCCGGTGGTCAATATGTTTTCGGCCTATGGCGGTATTCGCTGGGGCTCGGGGCGGAGCCGGCAGTTTCAGTACGAGCATACCCAGAGTCGCATCGGCGGAACGCCGTGGAGTCACTTCCAACGATACTACGAAAACAGCCCGCTGTTTACCACCGACAAAATTAATACACCGCTACTGATACTGCACAACGACCATGACAGTGCGGTACCATGGGAACAGGGTATCGAGTGGTTTACCGCCCTCCGCAGGCTGGGCAAACCCGCCTGGATGCTAAATTACCGGGGCGAACCGCACTGGCCGCTGAAAACCGCTAACCGGGCCGACTTCCAGACACGGATGGCCGCTTTTTTCGACCATTACTTGATGGGGCAGCCTATGCCTAAATGGATGGTAGAGGGCGTGAAGCCTATTAAAAGAGCTAAGGGGATAGATTGATAGATGTGATAGTGTAGTAGATTGATAGGCTGCCGCAAATATTTGCTCGCTGCGCTCGTGTGGGTCTCGCCCTTGTGTCGACAATTAAAGATATGAGCCTCCTCACAACGAACGAAGTGAGCGCCTCCTTGCGGCAGCTCTATAAATCTATCACATCTACATTTGGGCGCGGCCGCAGGTGCAAGCGAAAGTTGGACAAAAGCAAAGAGGGTCATGTTGAGAATAATCCGAATAACTAGTATCGTAAATGAGCATAGCTTCAATGCCGAAGATGTATTCACAGCTGAACCAGTAAGTATATCGGTTTCCGGAAAGCAGCGCATGTACCTAGATAAAGATCGCTTGATCAAGGGAAGAGAGTGCGTAGCCCAGTTTTCTCCCTATGAGCCTACTCGTGGCCGAATCGTAACGCCTAGTAATTTCAAAATGGATAGGAATAATGGTCGATGGATGGCCCAAGGAGAACTAGCTACTCGTTATAAGGATGAGATCGGTCCTTACGAAACAGATTACAACTGGTTTTCTCTATCCGTTAGATGATCCTGCTCCCCAGGCGGCAATCCAACCATACCATCACGCCTATCATTCTACAAGTAACGAAAGCAAAACGAGCGGAGCGAGCATCTCCATGCGGCAGCCCTATCTATCTACCATACTATCAATCTAAAAAGGCCGTCTAAACAAACCGAACTTCCCGTAAAGAGAACACCCGTTCTCCCCCCTCCGCCAATTCCAGTCGCAACTGGCCGATGTTGTTTACTCCCCGCAAAACGGCGAAGAAGTAGGTTCCGGTCTCCACCTCCTGATAGCGGCCCGGCAGGTTGTGGCGGTAAAGCAAGCCCTGGTAGCGCCGGCCAAGTTCCGGTAGTCGCCGGGGATCGGAGAGTTGATAATTATTGGCTAAGCGTGCCAACAGAAAATTCAGCACTTCTTTTGCAACAAAGGTGGTACCCGAGAGCAGTGCAAGAGAAGTGGCTTTATCCAACAGTTCCTCCGGAAAACTTGTTTCGTTGACGTTTAGCCCAATACCAATTACCGACCAAGAGACTTTGCTTCCACGCAAACCATTTTGCACCAGAATACCAGCAATTTTCTGGTTACCAACGTACACATCATTGGGCCACTTAAGGCGAACGGTTACCGCCAGCTCGGAGGGCAGGAAGTGCGCCACCGTTTCTGCTACCGCAAGGCCAGACAATTGTGTCAGCACGAAAATCCGGTCTACCGCCAAATGGTCAGGATACACCACCATGCTAAACGTCAGGTTGTCACCCGGGGTGGCATGCCAGCTGTTTGTTCCCTGTCCGCGTCCTGCAGTTTGCTCGTCGGCAAGGTACACAGCACCGGGTGCCGGAGGTTCAGCACCAGAGATTGCCCGCATGGCCTCAGCATTCGTCCCGTCTGTTTCAGCGTAATGACGAGCAACTTTAGGAAAAAGTGTAGTGTTTATGAGGGGCAATGTCGTCCTATTGTCTTGATTTGAAGATAATACTGGTATCGAATGACCCAAAATAGGGTTTGGTTCGTTCTATAGGGGTACGATTTTTGCTACCTTTAATAAGAAAATCAATTATTCTGAACTCATCTGTAACTTCTGCCCCCGTTAATCTCTCTCCTCAAATGGAGGAAAGGTTGGAACTTATCCTCGATAGTATCCGGGACATCAAAGGTAAAAACATTGTTCGCATCGACCTGCGTAAGCTACACGACCGTCCTGCGGAGTTCTTTTTCGTCTGTGAAGGAGATTCCACCACTCAGGTCGCGTCTATTGCCGGGCAGGTGCAGAAACGCATGAAGCAAGAGCTCAATGAAATGCCTAAAACCACTACCGGTGGTCGGCACGCGAATTGGATTTGCATCGACTATTTTGACGTCGTGGTGCACATCTTCTACCCCGAGACGCGTAAATTTTATGAACTCGAAGACCTTTGGAGCGACGGAGTAGTAACAACTTACGAATAGCAAACAAACTCCCCTGCCCTAAAATCAGTATGATTTTCCCAACGAATCGGGAAATCGTGCGTTAGCCTAAGAACATGGATAATAACAATCAAGATAACAAGCCCGAAGGAGGGCCTAAGTTCCAGAGCTACTGGCTTTATGCCATTATGTCTCTGGTCTTACTGGCACTGGTGGTTTCGAGTCTCGGCAGCGGCAGCAGCAACGAGATCGACGACGCGCGCCTGTATCAGATGCTACAAGACAAGGGAGCTATCGACCATATTGACCTGGTCAATGGCCGTTCTGCCGAAATTTACATCGCTGAAGACAAAAAAGGAGACTCCGGTGCCTATCAGGATGCCTCACAAGGTGGTATCAGTGGAACCCGTTATGACTACGTAATGCCGGTAGTTGACGCATCTGTCTTCTACAGCAAGCTCAAAGAGAAAGAGGACAACCTTAATATTCCTTTTGAAGATCGTGTTCAGGTAAAATCTGTTCGCCGTACCAATTACATCGGAGAAGCCCTGCAATGGTTACTCCCGCTGGCAGTAATTGCCATCATCTGGATCGTGCTGATGCGTCGCCTCGGTGGCGGCGGAGGTGGCCCCGGTGGTCAGATCTTCAACATCGGCAAATCCAAAGCTACCCTCTTCGACCAGAACAGTAAGGTAAACATCACCTTCGCAGATGTTGCCGGCCTTGACGAAGCCAAGGAAGAGGTAATGGAAGTTGTTGACTTCCTGAAGAATCCTAAGAAGTATACCGCACTCGGTGGTAAGATTCCAAAGGGTGTCCTACTCGTAGGCCCTCCCGGAACGGGTAAGACGCTCCTGGCTAAAGCCGTTGCCGGCGAAGCAGGTGTTCCTTTCTTTACCATGTCCGGCTCTGCCTTCGTTGAAATGTTTGTCGGTGTCGGTGCCAGCCGGGTCCGTGACCTCTTCAAGCAGGCCCGTGAAAAAGCCCCGTGTATCATCTTTATTGATGAGATCGATGCCATCGGTCGGGCCCGTGGCCGTGGAGGCATGCAAGGTGGTAATGATGAACGGGAAAACACCCTCAACCAACTCCTGGTGGAGATGGACGGTTTCAGCACCGACAAGGGCGTAATACTGATGGCCGCAACTAACCGACCTGATGTACTGGACAACGCCCTGCTGCGTCCAGGTCGCTTTGATCGACAGATCGGCATCGACCGCCCGGACCTTAAGGGACGTGAGGCCATCTTCAAGGTTCACCTGAAGACGATCAAGACCGACGGTGAAACCGTTGATGCCTTCACCCTGGCCGAGATGACCCCCGGCTTCGCCGGTGCAGAAATTGCCAACATCTGTAACGAAGCAGCCCTGATTGCCGCCCGCCGTAATCAAGACAGCGTTACCCTTGTTGACTTCAACTATGCCCTCGACAAAGCCATCGGAGGCCTCGAAAAGAAGAACAAGCTGATCAACCCAGACGAAAAGGAGATCATCGCCTACCACGAAGCCGGCCACGCCATTTGTGGTTGGTTCCTGGAACACGCCAGCCCCTTGGTGAAGGTGACCATCGTGCCCCGTGGTGTTGCCGCGCTTGGTTATGCCCAGTACCTGCCTAAGGAACAATACATCACCCGCACCGAGCAGATGCTTGACATGATGTGCATGACCTTCGGCGGCCGCGCTGCCGAGCAGGTAGTCTTTGGCAAAATTAGTACCGGTGCCCAAAACGACCTCGACAAAGTGACCAAACAGGCCTACGACATGATCACCGTTTACGGTATGAACTCGGAAGTAGGTCAGGTTAGTTTCTACGGCATGAGTAAGGATGCTTACCAGCGCCCTTACTCCGATGAGACAGCTACGCTGATCGACAATCAGGTCCGTAGGTTACTGGACAGCCAATACATGCGTGCACAGGAGCTCCTTAAGGACAAGCGTGCCGAAGTAGAGTTGCTGGCGAAAGAACTGCTCGACAAAGAAGTGCTGAGCAGCAAAGACCTTGTTCGCCTCATTGGCCCACGGCCTTCTGATGCCGACAAGCTTCCTCCGGTAGATATGCCAGGTGTGGTAGACAACTCGCTGGACTCTCCTAATGGGGTCAGCTAAGGCTTACCTACAGTAAGTAACTGATTTGCCGGCCGTCAGACCATTGTGTCTGACGGCCGGCTCTGCGTTTAGAATAATCTAGGACGCTAATTACCTTTACCCCATGGCTCATGCAAAAGATGGTTTTCAACCACTCACCCACACAGAATACGCTCCAGCAGAAATGCTCGAAAGAGCCAAAAAGCTTTATGCCCAAGCTGATGAGCGACGGACAGTAAGGGAATTCAGTGATCGGCCGGTTGACCGGGAGATCATCGAATTAATCCTTAAGACGGCATCTACAGCACCAAGCGGCGCAAACAAACAGCCCTGGAATTTCTGCGTGGTTACTAACCCAGACATCAAAGTCAAAATTCGGGAAGCGGCCGAGAAAGAAGAATATGAGAACTACCACGGTCGGATGTCTGATGATTGGCTGGAGGACTTGAAAAAATTTGGCACCGATTGGCACAAATCTTTCATTACTACCGCCCCTTACATCATTGTTGCCTTCAAAAAAACCTATGACCTGACCGCTGCCGGCGAGAAGGAGAAGAATTACTACGTCAACGAATCTGTCGGCCTTGCTTGTGGCATGCTCATCAATGCCATCCATAATGCTGGCCTGGTTACTGTTACCCATACCCCCAGTCCAATGAACTTCTTGCAAAAGGTACTGGAACGGCCGGATAATGAGCGGGCGTTTTTATTATTACCAGTGGGTTATCCGGCGGCGGATGCGGCGGTGCCTGTCATTTCTCGGAAGGGGTTGGAGGATATGAGTGTTTGGTATGAGTAACTATCTCTATGTGGAAAACGTTATCTTACCAACATCAATCCTTTGCCGATGAACAGTATGACGCTAGAATTACCGCTCGAGTTATTTCCGCTGTTCCTACCCCATCAGGTTTCAGTTGAAAAATTTGAATCCCTCTGCTTTGCTAACCCTGAACTGGTCATTGAACGGGAGGCGAACGGAAATCTTACTATTATGTCTCCTGTATCTCCAATTAGCGGAAACCGGGAAAATGAAATAAGTATTGACCTTGGCCTTTATGCTCGCAAAAACGGAGGTAAAGCTTACAGTAGCAGTACAGGGTTTCGCTTGCCTGATTCTTCCGTCAGATCACCAGACGCATGCTATGTGTCTGCTGAACAACTTGCCAAGTTTACCGATAAAGAGTTACGACATTTTGCGCCTATTGTTCCTGAGTTTATCGTTGAAGTACTGTCGCCATCTGATGACCTTTCAGAATTGGAAGAGAAGGTGCGGAAATCATGGATCGCAAACGGCGTGCAACTCGCTTGGCTCGTCGATGTAGACAATGACCGCCTGTGGATTTACCGAGCTGATCGTTCTGTGGAACTAGTGACACCGCTAGATCGCGAAGTTGGCGGAGAGGATGTACTACCAGGCTTCACCTTCGACTTAAAGCTGCTTTCGTAGTTCCTTCTGCATACTTGTTGTAATTTTGCCTCCTCATTCAAGGCCGATTTGCTGCGCTCCGTTTAGGCGGGCTTGCAATTTGCAACCTGCAACCTACAACCTCCATGCCGACCAAACTCTGGGAAAAAGACTACGACCTCGACCAACGTATTGCTGACTTCACCGTAGGCCGCGACCGTGAACTGGATTTGGAGCTTGCTCCCTTTGACATTCAGGGTTCGTTGGCGCACGTCCAGATGCTTTCCGAAGTGGGCTTACTTGATGCGGGCGCGGCGCGCAGGTGCAAGGAAAAGTTGGAGGAGCTGCATGCGGTAGCCCTGGCCGGAGACTTTGTCATCGAAGACGGGGTCGAAGATGTACACAGCCAGGTGGAGCTACTTCTGACTCGTGCCCTGGGCGACGACGGTAAAAAGATACACTCCGGTAGAAGCCGGAACGACCAAGTGCTGGTGGATCTTCGGCTATACTTCCGCCACAGGATCGAAGGCATTGTACAACAGACGGCGGAACTTAGCCGGACGCTGACCGACCTGAGCGAAGAACATAAGGACAAGCTGATCCCCGGATATACCCACCTGCAAATTGCGATGGTATCCAGTTTCGGGCTTTGGTTCGGTGCCTACGGCGAAGCGCTGATTGACGACCTGCGGATGTGGAAGGGCGTTTACGACGTCGTGAACCAAAACCCGCTCGGCTCTGCCGCCGGCTACGGCTCCAGCTTCCCCCTGAACCGGGACAGGACTACGGAGTTGCTTGGTTTTGATGCGCCAGTAGTAAATGTCGTTGCCGCTCAGATGGGCCGTGGCAAAACAGAATTATTGGTTGCCTTCGCCATCGCTGGCCTGGCCCAAACCATCGGTAAAATGGCCATGGACGTTTGCCTCTACAGCAGCCAAAACTTCGGTTTCCTGCAGCTACCGCCAGAACTGACGACCGGTTCCAGCATCATGCCGCACAAGAAAAACCCGGACGTATTCGAATTGCTCCGGGGCCGTTGCAACCTGCTGCAATCCTTGCCCGCACAGATGAGTCAATTGACCGCCAACTTACCCTCCGGCTATCACCGCGACTTCCAACTCCTGAAGGAAGCCATCTTCCCCGCCCTGGATCAGCTGGAGGACGGGTTGGCCATTGCTCTTTATGCCCTCCCCCGCACCAGCGTCCGCGCCCAGGAACTCCCTACCGACCCGAGGTACACCTATCTCTACAGTGTGGAAGCCGTCAACAATCTGGTCCTAGAAGGCGTCCCCTTCCGCGATGCCTATACGCAGGTTGGCCGCGATATAGAAGCCGGCACCTTCGTGCCGCCCACCGAACTGAAGCACACCCACCTTGGTAGCCTTGGCAACCTGGGTAATGACCGGATTCGGGAGAAATTGGAGACGGTGATGGCGACCTTTAAGCGTGGTGCAAATCCGAAAGGATCTCCTCCAACCGGGCGGTAGTAATACCGTCATTCCAGTCTCGGCGGAAGGCTTCACTCGAGAGAATCAGCTTCCCAACGGGATAAACGGCCTCTGCGGCCAAGTCAACTTTGACTACCGGATAATCAGACATATTGTAAAAGGGTACTGGATAAACCAGCTTGCCCGTTACAATTATCTCTCCACCTTCAGCACTCTGACGGATGGCGCTCCTTGCTTCCGTCCGCTCAATCCTTACCCAGGTTTGAAGCTCCAGCTCATCTGGCAAGTCAATAATATTAATGTGAAGCGCGCACTTAGTCAAGATGTACGTACCGTCAATTAAATAGCTCTGCTTGTGCAGCGTTTTGATTTCGCCAAGCTTCCTACCACTCGTAATGTCGGATACATCGTCGGGCAATGGAAACTCCATAACGGTTTCTAATTGATGGGGCTGCCCGCATCTTCGGCAGATAAAATTTTGGTTATCTCGCATGGTGGAATAAGGTGATCGAGGTGATTTTGCGAACGCGGGGCGATTGAGAGTGTCCCTGGGAGGCGCCCCCAAGGGATCGCACCTGTTGGAAATTGATTTTTCATTGTCAGGCCAATATACCCGTAACTCTCCTATCTTAATGCGGCAGAACTTGCCCATATGAAAAATCAATTCCCCCCCGGCCGATTACTTTCCCTGGACGCTTACCGGGGAATAACGATGTTCCTCCTCATTGCAGAAGGAGCTTTGGTTTACGGAGCAATAACCGAATACTTCCCCTTAGAAAGTACTGGCGCAGCGATCATGACGCAGTTCCACCACCATCCCTGGAACGGTCTCCGTTTTTGGGACCTGATCCAGCCCTTCTTCATGTTCATCGTCGGCGTCGCGATGCCTTTTTCCCTGGCCTCTAGAGAGCGAAAAGGAGCAACCTGGAACCAGTCCTTCCTGCACATTTTGCGCCGTTGTTTCCTGTTGCTCTGTTTCGGAGTAGGGCTGCATTGGGTGTATAATGGCCGGCCCGTCTGGGAGCTTTGGTGTGTACTGACCCAGTTGTCTTTCACCATTTTATTGACCTTCCTTATCCTGAAATGGGATTGGAAAAAACAACTGACCGTTGCCTTCGCCTGCCTGGTGCTTACAGAAGTCTTGTACCGACTTTACGATCCTGCAGCACCTTTCGTAAAAGACCAGAATTTTGGCAGCTGGCTGGACATGATTCTGATGGGTAAAATTAACGATGGTGGAGGCTGGGTTACGGTAAATTGTTTGCCTACCGCGGCGCATACCATTTGGGGGGCCATTTGTGGAAAGCTGCTAATGTCATCAGTTCCCGAACAGTCCAAGATTCGTTGGCTTGCTCTAGCTGGAGCTGCTGGCCTGGCCCTAGGTTATGGCCTGGACTTTGCCGGTATTACCCCGATCATCAAACGCATCGCAACCAGTTCGTTTACCCTGGCTTCAGGAGGCTGGGCGATACTAATGCTTGGCTTCTTCTACTGGCTGGTCGACGTTCGGAAAGTCCGGCGATGGACGGTCTTCTTTGCCATCATTGGTGCAAATTCTATCTTCATCTATCTCTTCTGCGAGACCATCGGCCACCAATGGCTGACTGGCTTTGGGCGGATTTTCGGGAACGGTATACTGGAACCGCTTGGCGTCTCCGCAGGCCTGGCCAGTATTGTGAGCGCATTTATCACCCTGGGGATGATGTGGTACTTGTGCTACTTCCTTTATAAGAAGCGGATTTTTTTTAAGGTGTAGGACACTCCTTCAACCAGGCAAGAATGCGGGGATCAGGTAGCCAAGGATATTCACTACACTAAGAATAAAAATCGTCTCCCGAACATAGAGGTCATTGCGCAGGTAGAACTGCCGGAAGAACCAGGTGGCTGCAGTGAGTGCTGGCAAGGTAATCAGCAGTAGCTTCAGGTAAAGCAAGGATTGAAGGTCATAGCCGCCATAGGCTATGGCGCTGTTCAGGTTCCAGGTTGTCACCGACACGAAGACGCCTTCGAGCTTATTGACGACGTACAGCACTAGCAGAACGGCAACGGCCAGGTTATAGAAATAGGGGAGGCGAATGTCTAGCATGGTGTTTAAATCAGGGTTTGATCAAAGATAAAAAACCTGGACTATTCCTCGACTAATTATTGGTCCCACTTATAAGGCTCGATTTTCCCACCAATAGCACCGTCCAGTTGGATTTTCAGGCTTTCCAGCAAGGCTTCTCCAAGGTATTCTACCAATGATGCAAAGTTACCGATGTCGGCTTCACTCAATACCCGGTAATACTTTTGGCGTAGTTGAATCGGAATTACGGCAGGCGGATAGCCGGCCCGCATCAGGACGAAATTCATCAATATCCTCCCCATACGCCCATTCCCATCATCAAAAGGATGGATAGCGACAAACTCATGATGAAAGATAGCCGCAATAACCAGCGGGTGATACTGAGTTCCGTCTTTAACTGTTTCGTACCAATCCAGTAAATCCCCGATCCGAGCCGGAACTTCGCCCGGCTCCGCATAAGCATGCACAGAGCCATCAGCCTTGCGCACATGGTTAGGGTGACGTTTGTACTCCCCTACCCTGATCAGCCGGTACACAACCTCCCCATCCCGACCATAGCTAGGTTGTTGGTAAGATTCTTTTAGCAGCAATTGGTGCAACTGGCGAATATCGCTCTGGGTTAGTCCACGATTCCCCTTGATCATGTCCAGCATAAATTCCACTGCACGATGATGGCCCTCCACGTCGAGGTGATCCTTTAACGGTTTGCCTTTAGCCGTAAGCCCATTTAAAATTAGTGAGACCGTTTCTCCATAGGTTAATTCGTTTCCTTCAATTGCGTTAGAGTTGTAGTTCCAGGCCAGGCGAAATTTCTGTAAGATTTGGGCTTGCTTTATCTCCGAAATCGGTCGGCATTCATCGATTTTTTGCTTCAACAGCTGTACCTCCTCCATGATGGGCAAGGCTTGTAGGCCGGCAAAGTCTTGTGATCTTGCAAATTGAGGCGTCCCATAACCTTTCTCTATGTCAGCAACTTCAATGCGTTGCGGTTCAGGAAGACGATAAGATCGAGCCGGTGGCTCTACCAGAACGAAGTGAGGATGTTTGCCAATCGCCAGGGCAATGGAGACTAATCTGGACAATTTATGATCGCCTCCCTTTGCGTTCAACAGCTGTGAAAGATAACTCTTACTTACCCCCAGCTTTTCCGCAAACTGCGTTCTGGAAATACCATTCACCCTCAGGTAATCTTCAACTTCAAGAACGAGGGTATCATGCATCTGCTTTAACAGTACCGTTGCAGGGTTGTCAGGATTAGCAGTCATTGTTTTCATGCAACAAGAAACCACCTTAAATCACAAATAGTTTACTCCTGAGTAATCTATTTGCGACCTAAGCCCCCTATTTGTTAATCCACAAGTTAACAAGTGCTTGTTTATCGATCCATTTTACCGCTTCACAAAAGGAATCACTTCCTCTCCCGCTCTAAGGAGGTAGTAACCGGCGGGCAGCTGACTCACGTTTACGGCTTGTCCGGTCGCCAGTTGTTGTTGCCCGACCAACACACCATTCTGGCGGTAGATGATGACGGGACCGGAGAAGGATTCAGAAAGCTTGAGGAATTCTTCCGCCGGGTTAGGCCAGGCCTTAATTTTCTCCGGTGGGCCTTCAAGGGTTACGAGACGTACTTCACTAAGGGTTATCTGCCCACTAAGGTCTACCTGCCGGAGGCGATAGAAGTTACGGCCGGCAAGGCCCTGCTCATCATCAAATTGGTATGCTTTCACCCGTTGGCTGTTCCCAGCTGCCGCTACGCGGCCGATAGGTGCGAAGGCAAAACCGTCCGCACTACGCTCAATGTCGAAGTAATCGCTGCCAACTTCCGTTGCGGTAGTCCAGTTCAGTCTGGCCGATTGTTTCCCGAGTCGGGTAGCCGAAAACTCCACCAGCTCAACGGGGAGCGAGTTGCTTTGAACGATGCTAAAATCATCAATGCCTCCTTCCACCAGGTGGCCACCGTTGTTGTCTCCGATCAACGCTCCGAAGCGCATGGTAGAGGTTAGCGGAATGGTGAGCTCACTGAGGCTTAGGCTTGCTTGCACCCAAGTACTAGAGGGTGTATTCGAATCTTGATCGTTTGAGTAAAACATTCGTAGCACTTCCATTTCACTTCCATTATCCAGAAATATTTTTAGCGTATCATTAGCCAAATCGCTGCCTCCATCATTAAAGAACCAGTAGGCGAAATTGATCTGAACATCACTGAGTACACTGAAGAAAGCCGGATCAAAAGCAGGAGACAACAGGGTGGTATTTCCATTATCGACGTCATCGGTTCCGGCTGACCCTGCGGCACTATTCCCCGTCACATAGGCAAGGTCTCCCAGGTCGGTTCCTCCATCCACATCCTCTTCGGGGTTAGAAGTCGCTCCATCGAAAAAGGTACCATTAGGAACATCTCGTTCCCAGGCCCCCGAACTTGCATTACTACTTACCGTCCAGCCCTGATCAACGGCAAAGCCATCCAGGTACCCCGGGGTCATTTGCAGGTTGATAGAACCTCCTTCTTCAACCGTAACGTCTACCCCGATATTTTCAAACCCCCATTTGCCGACGTAAGCGACATAGTCTCCAGTAAAAATATTATTGATGGTAATGTTCCCACTTTCGTTGGTGACAGCAGTAAAGGAACCGTCTTCACCCACCAGCCGAACTTCAGCATCGGGAATACCAGCATTCGTTGCCGTAGAAGTAACACCTCCTGAAATCGAAACGGCTACCTTAGGCTCCAGGGCTACGTTCATCGTTTCTTCTACGCCGTTGGCAAAATCAAGGATGAAGGTTTGGGTGATATAGCCAGGAATCGAATAAGTAACGGTGTAAGAACCGGCAGTTACCAGGCCCATTTTGTAAGCACCCAGGGCGTTCGTCGTTGTAGAAACACCCTCCGCACTGGTAATCGTAACGGTCGCGTTATTCAGCACGTTGCCAGTAGTTGCATCCGAAACGATGCCCCGAAGCCTTGCTGCCCTTTGGTAATTTACGTCGACCACAAAAAGGCCATTTTCAATATCGGTAGACAATACGATACCAGATGGCAGGAAAGGATAGGCTCCCCACGAGCCGAAGAATCCACCGTCTCCGCCATACCAATGATCATAGTAGGCGACTTCGACCAAAAGGTCGGGTACGGATGCATCGACGATCTCTAGTCCATCGGTATAATGACTGATGACGAGGTAATCGTTGAGGACATGAACGTTGTGTGGGATGGTTCCCCGCCCCAGGCTTCTCCGCGGGCGGAATTCATCGAGCAATTGAATGTCAAGCGGGTCCGAAACGTCGTAAGCAGCCGTTGAGGCATTACCTCGTTCGTCGGTCGTATAGACATAGTCTCCGACAGCTGGTGTCCAGGCGTTGTGGGTAAAAGTTCGTGGGGTTTGCTGCGTACCAAGTTCCGTAATGTTGGCCGGGTCCGAAACGTCATAAAGCGTGAGGTTACCAACAAAAATTTCACTGGCGTACATAATGTCGTTAGCAACATAAACATCGTGCGAGTAAACACTAGGCGCAAAAGCTTCGAAAACCGGGGTGCCGGGGGTGGTGGCTACGTCATAAATGACCATGCCTCCACTATTAATGTTACTGCCCGCTATGTAGGCCAGGCCGTTAGGTTCATCGATGTAGATGTTGTGTGCTCTGGTCAGGTTCGCTCCGGGGATGGTTCCGGAGGTAAAGAATTCGCTACTGACGGACGTGGGCAGGTTAGAAAGGTCAATGGCCAGGATACCATCCGATCCTTCATCCGCAACGATGTAGGCATATTCGCCAAAAGTCTTGATGTCACGCCAAACGGAATTGGTTCCCGCCACAAAGGCCACTTCCTCGATATCATCAGGATCAGCGAGGCTCACCACAGAAAGGCCGTCGTTTCTGCCGACCAGCGCATATTCCGTACCGTCGGGTGCTACATAGGCCCAGACGTCGTTCAGTTCGGAAGGAAAAGTAAGGCTATCCCGAAAGGTGGTATTAAAGGCTGCTTGTGAAAAAAGTGAGGTGGTGCTTGCCAGTAGGAGAGCGAGGAAAAAGAAGTTACGTACCATGATGAAAATCGCGTAAAAGAGTAGGTCTGAAAAAGTGTAATGTGTTGTCAGGGCACCTAGAATATTTAAATCGCCGGCTAAAGTAGCCTTTATGTAAAATCTCCCAGCATAATTTTTGCGATATGTCGGGGGAGGCACGCTTATTTAAGAAAGAGGCGCGGTCGCAGGTGCAAAGGCCCCTGCCTGCGGCTGCCGCCGCGGTCCCCACAGGGGAATGGTTGGAGGAGCAAGGAAGCGCTACGCAGGCCGTTCTTCGAGGCGAGGAGAGGGGCCTTCCAGCCAGCTATGCCATTCGGGGCCGTAGGTCATGCCGAGGTATTCCGCCGATAGGCGGAAGGCGTCAAAAAAAGAATCGTTGACCACGTCATCGTTTCCTACGGACAGTACCGACATTCGTTTCTCCCGCAGTTGCCGCCCCAATTCCTTGCGGCTCTTGAGCAAGTCGCTCAGCCGATCGAAAAATATCTTCATCGGCCCGCTCATCGAGTACCAATATACGGGGCTGGCGAAAATGATTTGCTGGCGGGGTAATATTTGGGCTTCTACTAATTGGAAGAAGTCGTCGTCTGCGGGGTAAACCTGCTCGTAGTTGAAGGGGTAAATCTTGTAGCTGAGTAAATCGAGGTGATCTGCTTCTAGTACCTCGGCCAGGTGGCGAGACACCTTATAGGTGTTGCCTTTGGGACGGGCAGAGGATTGGAGGATCAGGGGTGGCACATCCAGAAAACACGTCCTTAGGTAGTTAAGTTTCTTCTCCCCAATGGGTAGATAAGTTCGAAGTATCCCGATGAAAACACGCATCCTGAATGTCACACTGCACACCAGCCATCCTTATATCAACAGAGGAAGAAAGAACAAACCTAATTCTAGAGTAATCTACCTCATAGGATTAGCCTAAGTTAGGTATGTTAATATTATCCGAATCATATTCAACACAGTAGTTTTTCCGCTATTACCTATTTCCAAAAAACCTTCTAAAAAACACCTCCTCTTCTACTACTGGATAACATTTATTAACCCTACCCAGAATACTTAAACATGGCCTTCATCGATACTTTTCACAGACTGGAACGCCTTGCTTATCTTATCCAACGTAAAGCAACAGGTCCACCTACTACATTGGCTGAAAAATTAGAAGTTTCGCCGCGAACGGTTCATAACCTTCTGGACCAACTACGGAATTGGGGAGCGGACATTGCTTATTGTAGAGAACGGTGCAGTTATTACTACGTGCAGCCAATTAATCTTTGTTTTTCGATTATTCAGCCTCTATAAAAGAGAGAAAACCTAAGGTATAAATAAAAGTATTAGTTATTTTTTTTGCATAGTGCAATCTTTTTGCGACTAAAGAACACTTCTTTGCAATGTTGATCGCGGCAATGTGCATTTATGAGAGAAATCACTTCTCATCGATTTACACCTGCTAAATCACAACCCGACTCAGGGTGTTCTAATGTCTTTTTAGGCACCTGCTTTTACTTTAACCTTTTAATCTATTAACGATGAAAAAGAAATTCTCTTTTTTAACCTTAGTCATGTTATTGGCCCTGTCATTTCTTCCTTACCTAAACGTCTCCGCTGGGAGTTCGCAATCCGGCACCGCAAACAAACCAGGTTTAGGTCGCGAATTCAGGTTCGAAATTGTAGCAGACGACAACCCTGACGATGAAATCCGATTCCATTGCCAAGGGCCCTACGGACACTGTTCCGTACTTATTTTTTAATCCTGAAAAATTACAGAAATGAAAAGTTCAATGCGAATTATTACACTATTAGCAGTTTTCATGCTAACCGCCAGCTCTATGAGTTATGGCAAGGCAGGTCCTGCATCAGGGGCGTCAGGGGCATCAGGAGTAGCAGCAGATGTCCGAAAAGTCACCATTATTGACAATGATCTTCCCGGATCACCAATAATTGATTGCTCATTACCTGGTGAAGACTGCAAAATTCACTGGCCAGCTAAATAGGAAACAACTATTTAACTAACGCTGTACGTCAAAGAAAAAGATTGACCTAACCATCAATCTTTTTCTTGACGCACATTTTTGTTTCCAACTGTGATTGTTAAAGAATAACATAATTATAGTAACCACACCTCTACACCCCTAAACACTTTCCCCACCATGAGGGCTTCAATTTTGACGACAATTCCATTCCTACTTCTACTCATCACAGGGTGCACCTTTGACAACACCATTCCTGAAGAATCTCTACCCGAACGCGTTGAATGGGAACTCGTAAAAAACAATACTGTAAAAATATCCGACAACATAGGCTATTTTTCAAATTCTCTTGAAGGCATGCATATTGGCGTAACAAAAGACCGCCAAAGTGTTTTCTTGTACAATAGTGACAACGGCGATTTCAACACTGTTTCTATTGCTGGCGAAGGGCCCGACAAGACCGGTGAAATTTTCCAGGCTGCAATGCTAAATAAAGAAACCTTTCTTGTAATGGATATTACTTACGCCTATACTTACAACTTAGAAGGAACACAGTTAAGCAAGTGCGGGCCCCTCATAGATCGCGTCAATTACGATCGATACTCCCTACCTATTGTCATTTCGGAAAAAGAAATAATGACTACTGCTTTAAGTCCATATATCGAAATAAACTCACCAGATTATTTTGACAATAATTCTAATTTTTTCTATGCTAAAGTTAACTTAGAAACCTGTGAGGTTATTACTGGCGGCGAATTATCTCCAGACAATATTTACAGAAAAGATTTCTTCGCCGTAAGGATGCGGCCTAAAATTGTCCAGGTAACTGAATCCACTTTCGTTTCAAACTTCCCCTTTAACAAAGAAATAGACGTAATCTCCTCTAAAGATTTTACCATAGAAAAAACCATCAAGTTGAATCCTGAGAATTTCGGAGTTCTTTCGACAGCAACGGGCAGCTACATTGAAGACCAGGTAAACATCATTCAGTCAAATAGTGCATACAGACACCTTTTACCCAGTAGCAGTACGGGGCTAATTATGACACAGTATAAAACCGGAATGGATAAAATCATCCCCGCTGATGAATTAATGGCTCAAGGCGACAACAGTAAAATCGGCGGTAAGAAATACTTGGAACTTTACAATATTGAATCTGGAGCTAAATTAGGGAAAGACCTCCTTTTCAATAAAAGTTTAATCCCATTAAGTTTTATTGACCTAAACAACGTGAATTTTTACTCAACATCCTTTGAAGATCAGGAAGGCATGTTCCTGCATTCTTACAAGGTAAATATTAAAGAAAAAATAAAGGCCGAATTACAGAAGTAATATAGCCACCAAGACGCCCATTGTATTAAGTTTCGCCGTCAGAGACAAACTTTTAATGACTCACCCATCAGATTCCAGAAATCTACCTATCCTCGAAAAGTATTAAACCAGAGTAAGGCTACACCTTCCCCACCGC
>JBGCFZ010000548.1:0-4463 GCA_045110355.1 Lewinella sp.
TGCGGGATGGCGACGAATGGGTCCTCAACGGCCAAAAGATGTGGATTTCCAACGCTGGGTTTGCCGACGTATTCGTTGTCTTTGCCCAAGCGGACGGCGATAAATTCACCGGTTTCATCGTGCCTTCCAACCTCCCGGGCATTACCCTGGGGGCAGAAGAAGAAAAACTCGGTATTAAGGGCAGCTCCACCCGGCAGGTATTCTTCGAAAACTGCCGAATTCCGGCCGACGCCTTCCTCGGCGAAATCGGTAAGGGCCACCTGATCGCTTTCAACGTACTCAACGTAGGTCGCTTTAAGCTGCACGCACTCAGTGTAGGCGGTGCCCGTGGCAGTATCAGTATTGGCATCAAATATGCCAATGAGCGCATCCAATTCGGTCAGCCGATCGCTAACTTCGGTGCCATCAAGCACAAGATTGGCGAGGCAGCCATCCAGATTTTCGTAGGAGAGTCTTCGCTCTACCGCGTCAGTCAGCAGATTCAGGACGCTAACGAAAGTCATAAAGCAGCGGGCAAATCTTACGCCGAAGCCAAGCGCCTCAGCGCAGAGGAATACGCCATTGAGTGTGCCCTGTTGAAGTTCATCGGTTCCGAAATTCTTGACTATACCGTCGATGAAGTCCTCCAGATACACGGAGGCATGGGCTACAGCGAAGAAACCCTCGCGCCACGTATGTACCGCGATGCACGCATCAACCGCATCTACGAAGGTACCAACGAAATCAACCGCCTGCTCAGCGTTTCGCAGCTGATGCGCCGGGCCATGAAGGGGGCTATTGACATCGTCTCCCCGGCCTGGGCAGTGCAGAAAGAACTGGCTACCCCGGTCGACAACAGCATCCCGGAAGGTGCCTATGGTGCCGAAATCAAAGCCGTGGCTGACTTCAAGAAAGCCATTCTGATGGTTGTAGGTGCTGCTGCCAAAGCACAGATGGACGGTAAGCTCGACCTTAAGGAAGAGCAGGAGATTGTGATGAACGTATCCGATATGCTGGCTGACCTTCTCAACGCGGAATCTACCCTGCTCCGGCTTCAGAAACTTGCCGACAATGGTAAGGCTACTCAGCCCCGCGAAGTGTTGGACGCAGTACTGAAAACTTATTTCCATGACGCTAACGCCAGGATCGCCAAGAACGGCCTTGACGCAGTGGCCGGCTTCGCCGAAGGCGAGCTGCTCACCACTTTCGTCAACGGCATCCGCCGCTTCACCTGCTACCCGCCACAGAACGTGAAGGCACTGCGCCGGTTGGTGGCCGAGCATTGTATCGCCGCCAATGAGTATGCGCTGTAGTACTGTTGCCCCAGCCTTCAGGCTGGGTTGGATGTAAAAAAACAAAGCCCCTTCATCTGCTGATGGAGGGGCTTTACTTTATTACTGCATGGCTTGATATCCTTTGTACCTCAGCACCACCTCAAGCGATACTGGGCGTAGCTCAAATATTTTTATCCATAAGAATTCATTAAGGCCGATGAGACTGCCTTCAGCATAATCAACTTTCAAGTGGTTTGGCGGATCAATCTTCAGGCCAAAGCGAACGGAATCAACGTAGGCCTTCAGCAAGGTCGGCGTATCCGTATCGGCGAAAGTGGGAAAGCTGTCCGTTAGATTCATCAGGCCTTGAACGGCGTAGCTGGACTCGTCGGAGTAAAAAAAATCGCCGAGCGAAGGAATAATCCGGTTGTGGTAGTCGGCTAAAACGACTGGATAGTCAGGAATAACACGAAAACTATTGTCATTCAACACACCCCTCAACAAGTTTTATCACCGATACCCGCAATTGCTTAGCAGCAGCCAGACTATTAACCCGCAATACCATCTCATTGGTGAAACTAGGCTCATCATTCTTATAGACATTGATGGTCTCCTCTTTACGCAGTGTTAGCAACTCAAGGAAAACTCCTTTACTGGTTACGTTATAACTGATCTTCTTGGGATCCAGATCATAGAGGTTGAATTCGTACAGCATCTCTTCAACCTTCTTGCCTTCTTCCACTTGACGGAAGCTCCATTTGCACCGATCGTCGCGCTGTTCAATGCCCTGGGTAACATCTTCAGTGCTCGCTTCGCGGACTACTTCCTGAATCATAGCAAAATCACCAACGGGTACGGGGATTTTACCCGCCTGCTCAATGATGTAGGGCAAAAGTGCCAGGAGTTTATGGCTGGTTTCGATCGTATTGACGGGGAATGCGACCTCGTCGTCGAAGCCAGCCTCTTCTTCGTCTTTCCACTGCTGGACGAAATCCTTTCCATTAATGACATCAACCACCACCGCCAGGGTAACACCCCTTACGCGCAGATTTACCTTCTTAGCGTTCAGGTCACCAAAGTCAAAAAGGTAGCGTTCAGATTTTTCATCGCCCTTGGCAATGTCCGTAATTTTCAACGCCAGTGTAGCGAGAGGGGTGGTGGAGAGGGTTGCTTCTATATTGGTCTTCTCCCGTTGTGTGCCAGTAACCAATGCACTCAACTCCTGCAGCGCACCTTCGAGGCTTTCAGGAGATGGCAGGCGTGCCTCACGTACTTTTCGGGCTAAGGGGATGGCGGCCTCCAGTACCTGAATTACGCGCCCCGCTTCTTCAATTCCGATTACTGGTATAGTCATCGAGTTTTCGTACCCGGATAAGGACCCCTCGTTCTCTTCACGCACCAAATTAGCTTTGTTGACTGTTCCCACAGTCACGCTGACGGTTTCCCTTTTCACACCGAGCTTTAGGTTACTGGAGGACAGATCGGCCAGGCTGAACTTAAAAACCGTAACGTCTTCACCGTCGTCACTGGTAATTGTTAGCGCTACGACGTCCGACAATTCTGCATCGGGCTCCCATTCAATCGCCGTACTTTCTCCCCCGATGTCTACGGAGACCACATTTTCTTCCAGCCATTCGTTGAGTTCTTCCATCCCGGTTCCTGGAGAGAAATCTGCTTTCCAGGCTGCTTCGCCAAGTTCGGCTGCCTGGCGAAAGAGATCGCGGAGTGCGGTGGCCTTATCAATTTCAGGCGACCACATCTGGAGTTCTGATTCATACCGGAGATCACCGTCATCCTCCGTCAGGCGGATGAAATCCTGACGTTTACGGCATTTCATTACTACGAGCTGCTCTTCTTTATCGGTTTCGATATTGATCAGTTTCTGATCGATATCGGCTAGGTTTAAGTAGAAAGACTGCGCAACGGACTTGTCGTTTTTAAGGTTGACCTCGTCGATGTTAATGGTTATTCGCCAGGGTTTTTCGGCATCGTATTCCAGGCTTTGCTCATATCGATATTTTTCGGTTTCAACGTCGGTTAGTTCCTCTTTTACCTGGTCGAGAATTCCTGCGAGGTTCAAGTTCTGTCCGGTTAATGGCCCGAGTGTTAGTACAATGGCGATGAAAAGAATAGCGTATTTCATGATCATTTATTTGATAGGAAATCGGCGCTTGGGTGAAAGTTAGATAGAATGGGACACAATCTGTTGGTGTCCTCCAACCACGCCGGGCAGGTAAATTTAGCCTTTTTATTTCCTTACTGCACGATCACTCCGTCCCAATCAAAAATGACAACATCCGTTCCTTTCCCCGTAAACTGCTACTCCCTTTCACCAGTTGCACCTGATTCTCTTGAGGTAAATAGAGCGTATCCCTTACAAAAACCAACTGCTCAACGGGCACGTCTTGGTATACCGTATCATGCACGATGCGCGTCCGGTATTTATAGGCCGTTACGGTTTGGTAAATCGTGTCGGTGGTATGGATGATTTCGGGCGGGGGCGCAGGTGCAATAATGGTTTTTTCAACCAGCTGGGTTTCCGGCTCTCGGAGCAGGAGGATACTGCTCATGCCAAGGAACAACAGCCAGCCAGCCGCCGCCAGCCATGGCAACCACCTCACCTTGCTTCCTTTACCTTCCTTTTGCACCTGCGGCCGCGCCTGATCCTCCGCCGGTGTCGCATCAAGAAACGCCGCCACCAGTATCGGAGGCAAAGTTGTTTCTTCCGGCTCATCCATGGCCAACACCAGTTGTCGCCGTTCGGTATAGTCCTCCCGGGAAATGACCTGCCGCACGGCTTCAGGAAGTTCGTCGTAGGTATAGTCCGCTAAATAGTCAAGGTAGTCCATCAGTCGATCGTTGTGGCGTTTAAAATTTCGGCCAGCTTTTTTAATCCGTAATGTAGCCGGCTTTTTACGGTACCCGGAGCGCAGCTCAGTGCAGCTGCAATGTCTTCGGTAGAGAGCCCCTTGCGAAACCGTAATTCCACACAAGTTCGTTGATGCTCCGGCAATCGTTCTATGGCCAATGCCACCCGTCGGGCTTCGATCCTGGGTTCCGGCCCGGGTACTTCTGCTGCCCGGATTTCCCGGTAAGCCACCTCTCGCCGCTGCTGCCGTTCCTTACTGCGGTAGGTGTTTTTCAGCAAGTTGGCAGAAATGGTGAACAGCAAAGAGGACAAATCATCCGGCCCTTGTTCCGCTTCGCGGA
>JBGCFZ010000549.1:0-2517 GCA_045110355.1 Lewinella sp.
CGTCAACCTCTCCGTGACGGATGCAGAAGGCAACAGCAACGAACAATCATTTGAAATCACCGCAGGCAATGCAGCGCCGGAGGTGGACCTTGTCATTACGGAAGGCAACCAATCCTTTTTCTTTCCGGGGAGTCCACTGGCCTACAACATCAAAGTAAAGGACAACGAAGATGGTACGGAGATTTCCCCCGGAGTCATTGCCGTCAATTTCGATTATGCCCCAGAGGGCTATGACCCCATCGCCATTGCCCAGAACCACCGGGCCAGCGATGAATGGACCCTCTATGTTCAGGGAAAAAGCCTGATCAATGACAGCGATTGCCTTTCCTGCCACCGGGTAGACGTCAGTTCCATTGGCCCAAGCTACCTGCAGGTAGCAGAGAAGTATCCGGATTCGCCGGAAAACAAAGCCCTACTTGCCGGTCGTATCCTCTCGGGAAGCGTCGGTATTTGGGGAGAACACGCCATGAGTGCCCACCCCGACCTGCCGATGAGTAGTGCACGGATGATGATTGATTATATCCTCAGTCTTGACAATGCCGATGTAGCCACGGAAGCCATTCCATTGGAAGGCACCTATGTTCCGGAGGTTCCTGCCGGAGAGAACGGAAAAGGTGGCTATTTGCTCAGAGCTTCTTACACCGATCGAGGTGCCGGAGCATTGCCCACCCTGGCTACAGAGAAGATCATCGCCCTGCGTAACCCGATGGTAAATTCCGAGCATTTCGACGTCGAGCAAGGCACCCAGTTAACAACTACGCCCGGGCGCTCCTTCAATGTGGTCGAAGACGGTGGCTACATTGGCTTTGAGGATCTTGACCTGACGGGGATTGGCGAATTACTCATCCATGCTGAAGCCCCCAGCCGTGCGGCTGCCGCAGGAGGGGTGATTGAGGTACGGCTCGACACGCCAGACGGCACCTTAGTGGGGAGTACGGAAAAGGTAGCTCCGCTGGACATCGATTTCTGGGCGGAGTTGGGCAAATTGAGGGCCAGCTGGGAAGCTGGAGGCAAAAAGGGCCCCAGACCAGGTCGCAGAGAGTTGACAGCATTACTTATGCCAGGCTTTGCCGTGCCACTAGGAGACATTGAAGGCAAACATGATGTTTTCTTCGTTGTCCGGAATGGAGACGCAAAAACGGGGCAGATACTGGTGCAGCTTAATAATATTGAGTTTAAGGAGGGGTAGGGCCTTTGCGCTGCATGCTGAACCGAAGCCGTTTCCGACGGTTAGTGGTCGTGTTGTTAAAAAGCATGGGCTTTTTGCTCAAAATTCAGGTTCGTTCTTGTCGCGTAGCGACTACCCTTAGAGATTACCGGGGGCATAGTCCCCGGTAAAACGCACGCATGGTTTAGCTTGATTGCTGCTGGCAATCATTAAAGGTTACCCTCCGTTTAAACACAGTGGCCCCGTAGTACAAAGCACTACGGGGCCACCACACTAAAAGACAACAAGACTATTTCCTACCGCCGCAAAATCAACTTCCCGGAAACCATCTCCGCCCCAGCCCGCAGCTGGTAATGGTAAGCCCCGGCAGGAAGCGCCCGCGTATCCAGGCGGAAGCGTTGCGGGCCAGCCTCCAGCGGCTGCGTGCGTTGGATGGCCGGACGGCCAAGCGCGTCGAACAAGATCAATTGCACCTCGTCGGAGGTGGGCAGTTCGAAGCGGATGTCGACAAAGTCGTTGGCGGGGTTGGGCGCAGCCCCAACCAGGCGGAAGGCGGCGATGTCGGCACCGGCGATCACGGTCTGGAGGTTGGGTACCAGACGGCGCTGCGCGCCGTCGTGGGCCTCGGCGGGGAAACCCGCCGAAGTGCGCAGGGAGATGAGGCCTGCCGCAGCGCGGCGGGTTTCGGTCGCGCGGACGGCTAATTCAACCACCCTTGCACCTGCGTTCAGCGCCCTGAAATCCCCCGTCTCGCTGAACCAGCTCAGCCGGATTGTACCGCGTTCCGCCAAGCGCTCTCCGGCACGGAGACCGGAAAGATCGGCTGGAAGCACGGAGATGAGTTCCAGCCCTTCGTCCAGCGTCAGTTCTGCCTGTAGGGCCACCAGATCGGCAGCATCGGTCAGGCTAATGGCCACATGGTACGTCTGTCCTGCCGTCAGAACTTCCGGCAAGGCTACACTGAGCGGCAAGGTGCCGTTGCTCCGGCCAACGTCAGCATCGCCCAGCAGGTCACCCGTTTTTATGGCATTAAACATCACCATGGTGTCACTTTCCAGGATAACTTCGGCGCGGCGCGGTGCAGGGAAGACGCTACCTCCATCCTGCCAGTCGGCCACAAATTCGTGGGTGTTGGGTACAAAATTCCAACTATTACAGTCCGGAACTTCATCCAGATCGTCCACCAACAAACGTTGCATAATGAAGAGATCGAGGTTACTGAAACTCTGGCTACAGTTCATGTCCAACGCTACGACTTGCATCGGATCGGTAATCTGTGGCACCTCATACCCCAACAGGTAACGCTGGGCGAGGAATATCTCGAAACTGGAAATGCCGTTGCGGTAATC
>JBGCFZ010000550.1:0-15252 GCA_045110355.1 Lewinella sp.
GGCCACCCAGGAACGGTCAAAAAACTGGCCGCTGGAACGTGCGCCCTATCTACTGGAAACCTGCCAGCCAGGTATTTTTGCCGCAGGCGACGTTCGGTCAGGCGCAATGAACCGGGTAGCTTCGGCGGTTGGCGAAGGAGCGATGGCGATTAAGTTTGTGCATGCTTATTTGGCGGAAAACTAGGAACTAGGAACTAGGAACTAGGAACTAGGAACTAGGAACTAGGAACTAGGAACTAGGAACTAGGAACTAGGAACTAGGAAAATAATTTTTATTCCTTAGTTCATGGTATTCATCGTCAATTATTTGGCAAGAAGGAGGCGCGGCCGCAGGTGCAAAGGAAGGATGTAAGGCAAAGTTCCTACTCTTTATTCCTTTCTCCTTTACCCCTTCACCCCCGCATATAGGGCATAAGCCGCCAGCGCCACCTTAAGCAGCAACGATAGAAATTCCAGCCAAGGCTTTTTCTCGGCCAGTTCCCCCGTTTTTTTGGTGGGGGTTAGTGGATAGGTGACAATTATCACGATGATGTCGCGCAGGCGATCACGTTCGGGCTCTTTAGGCACGGGTACTTGCGGCTTTTCACCTAACTTAGAGGCTTTCTTAGATTCCTGGGACAACATTTATCGTGAGTTTAAAACAAAAATAGGTCAGGAATTACTAATTAACAAACAATTTGTTTAATTTAAGTTGTCTTTCGTTATGAAAAGTTCTAAAGTCTCCTTTCCAAACGGACGTGGCCAGCAGCTTTCCGCCCGTCTGGAAATGCCGGTCAACCGGCACCCTCATGCCTATGCATTGTTCGCGCACTGCTTTACCTGTTCCAGTTCCCTGGCTGCTGTACGTAACATCAGCCGGGAGCTAAACCTGCGGGGCTATGGAGTGCTACGCTTTGACTTTACCGGACTGGGCAACAGTGAGGGCGATTTTGTGGACACCAACTTCACTACTAACATTTCCGACCTGGTGGCCGCCGCTGAATGGCTGGCCGAAGCACATCAATCTCCGGCACTGCTGGTGGGCCACAGCCTTGGTGGCGCGGCAGTACTGTGTGCTTCCGCTATGCTACCATCCGTAAAAGCAGTAGCTACTATAGGAGCGCCGTACGCACCAGATCACGTCTCGGCTCACTTCGCCGAAGACCTGGAAACCATCGAAAAACAGGGTGCCGCTACCGTAAACATCGGCGGACGCCCCTTTAAAATAGCTAAACAATTCCTCGACGACATAAAGGACCAAAAAATAGAGGAACACATCAAGGAGCTTGATGCAGCGCTTCTCTTCCTGCATTCTCCGCAGGATCGGACCGTCAACATCGATGAAGCCGCCAAATTATACAGCGCCGCCCACCATCCCAAAAGTTTTGTTTCCCTGGATGGCGCAGATCACCTGCTTACGGACGCATCAGACGCTCACTACGTCGGAGAAGTAATTGCCGGCTGGTCATCCCGCTACATCATTGCACCTGCGGCCGCGCCCATACGATCAAATAAGGAAGTGGCCGTTCGGTTAGGAAATGAAGGCTTTACCACCGAAGTTATGGTGCGACACCATCACTTAACGGCCGACGAGCCCGAAAAAATAGGCGGAAACGACTATGGCCCAGGCCCCTACGAACTGGTAAGCGCCGGGTTAGGTGCCTGCACCGCTATGACCATACAGATGTATGCCCGCCGCAAAAAATGGAATGTAGAAAGCGTCGAGGTACACCTCAACCATAGTAAAGACTATGCTACCGATATGGCGGATATGGAAACCAAGCCCACCAAAATCGATCGCTTTGATCGAACGCTGATCCTGCACGGAGACCTCGATGAAACGCAAAAGGCCCGACTGCTCGAAATCGCCGATCGCTGCCCCGTACACCGGACGCTGCACGAGTCGGTGGAGGTGGTTACCAGGGTTCAGTAGTCAGGGTTCAGGATTCAAGGTTCAGTATTTAGGTCTCAGGGTTCAGCGGTCAGGATTCAGTATTTAGGGCTCAGCAATCAGGGCTCAGTATTCAGGGCTCAGTAGTCAGGGCTCAGTAGTCAGGACTCAGCATTCAGGGCTCAGTATTCAGGGCTCAGTAGTCAGGATTCAGCTTTCAGGATGTAGGGTTCAGTAGTCAGGATGTAGGGTTCAACAAGTAGAAAGTAGTTTCCAACACATCGTGCCTGAACCCTGAACCCTGAATACTGAACCCTGAACCCTGACTGCTGAACCCTGAATCCTAAACACTACTGCCTCGCCTCCAACCACCCCAGCACATAGGTAAGCGGCGCATTCCAATTAAGGCAAATCTCATTACTGGCATAGCTCGGCTCCTGATCCGCCCAACTTTGCATGGGGGCAGCATAACGTGGGTAAGTGGTAGAAGATTTGTCTTGCTGTCCAATATTTGCCCCACCCGAAAGAAACCCGGGGATTGGTGCATCAATACCATCCGCTGCACTGGCTCGATGATGGATGAACATTGGTGTCTTGTCTCCGTGCCCGGTGACGTAGCTTACGCCAAGGGGGTTGTGTCCAAAAATGTAATCTACCGAAGCACGGACGGCAGCAAGATAAGCTGGCTTTGGTTCCTGGTCGTAAGCAGCACAGAGTACCATGGCTGCATTGAGCACGTCCGAAGTACTTCCCCAAACAAAGCGGTTAACCGGTTGATGGTAAGCACTGGTATCGATTACGGTTACCAGGCTATCGGCCACCCCCAGGACTTGTCCTGATAAATCGGCCCGTATAGGTTCAGGGATCGCACCTTCATGCCGCAACAGGCTAAAGACACCTAATTGTCCCATAAAGGCCGTCCAGCTTTCCCCCGATCGATAACGAACAACCGGAGGGTGTTCCCTTAATGCGATGAGGAATCTTTCTTCGCCGGTCGTCACCAAGAGTTCGGCGGTGGCGAAGGTTTGCTCTGAGGAAAAGTTCCGGTCGCCATATTGGCCGGTGCTCACATCTTCCGGGTTTTGAAAAGCAACGTCGGTATTTTCCACAGCCCATTCCCATGCACGCTCGGCTGCAGCAAGCAGTTGATCGGCATAAACGGGATCTTCTTCCTGAAAGACCCGGGCAGCCTGGGCGGCAGCGCCAGCGAAATCAAGCGTGGCAGCCGTACCCTTGCCTACGATGTACCGTTGGTTGGTAGCTTCGTGAGGCATCACCATGCCTTCAAAGTTCAGGGTGGTCAACTTGTGGAATAAGCCACCGTCATCGTCCTGCATGGTCAGCATCCAGTCCAATTCGTACCGGAGCTCATCCAGGAAATCACTTTTCCCGTTTCCGCTTTCTGGAATGTTGAGCGAACCATCAGGTAGCGGATCACCTATGTCCTCATAAAGGGTCAGGTACTGACTTAAAGGGAAGGCGGCGTTAACGATGTATTTGTTAAAGTCTCCGGCATCGTACCAACCACCGGGGCTGCTCGTGATTCCGGACCGGCCACTTGACGGATGGAAATAAACCTCCGTATCCGGATGCCCAGCAGGGCGGGCGTAGATGCCCGCATGTTCCTTCAGTAATTCCTGCCCCGCTCGCTGAAAGTAGTTACTTTTCATCGACGCCACGAAAACATCCTGCAGCACCTCTTCCCCTACCCTGAACTCATGGGAATAACCTACGCCGGGAACGTAAATCCGGTAGCTGCCAACCGGTGGAGCCGCCCGTTCGGTGTAATGCGCCATTACGCCACCAACGGACTTCCAGTCGCGTAATTCCCCCAATGGCCCTTCCGCCAACCGACGATCTCCTGCGGAATTGGTGAGGTAGTAAGTGGACAATTCAGGAGGCGCGGCCGCAGGTGCAAGAGTATCTTTTACGGCCGAGAACGTTATTACGCTGAACCGAAGTTGGCCATCCGGGTAAATACCCACCTGGTTCAGGTTGATGTTGTCGGACACTTCGCCGGAGAAAGGCGGAAAACCCGTAGGTTCTTCTCCGCAAGAGAGGAACAGAAAAAATGGGAACAAACACAAAGACAGAAATATACGCATGGGGCTAAAGTAAGGTTTAAGGGCTGTATCTGGGGCTGCCGTCTCACCAAGTATTGGAGAAGGTAGTAGGTCGTTTCATAAAGAACTGGTTTAGCAGCAAAACTTATGAACCGACTTGGTTACGTCAGACAAACTTTTGTCGGACGGCCGAACCACCCGACCGACGAGTCAGGTCGTTCCTCCCGCTTCGGCGGACGAGCCCCCAAAAACAAAGACAGCGTCGCCAGCCACTTTGGCCAACGACGCTGTCTTATTCGCTTGCGTCTTGAGTAAGGAATCGGCTCGAGGCCTAATTACAGCACTACCAGACTAATTTAGTAGCTCCAAAGATCGTGTTCGAAATTGAAGATTTCGTTCTTGATCCGGCTGGCTTCCATGAGGCGTTCGCGGCCGTCGGTCTTGTAATCTTCAATCCGCAGGTCATTTACGTTACTCTGCTTCATGATGTAGCTGTTGAAGAAACGGCTTTCGAAGATGTCTTCCCAACTGCGGTTGGCAGCATCGTTGGCGCTGGCAAAAGCATTTTCGTTGGCCAGTACCTGACGGGCACCGGGGTAGTAAACCCAGAACAGCGGTTCTTCGAAGAGGAAGTTACCGTTTTCGTCGGTTTCGTCTTTCAGCGGAGCGATGCCGAGGATACGCACCTTCATGGTGCTGCTCTCGCGGTCAAAGTACCAGATTTCCTGGATACGGTAACGGAGAACGTCGTTGGGGTTCAGCTCCCGCGGTACGAGGGAGTAGGTTACCTCGTAAGTGTCTGGGTCAACAACGGGGACCGTATCGATGGCACCTGCGATGCTACCGAGTTGTTCTTCGTCCATCGGTGTGGTGAACTTATCGTCCAGCGTACCGTAGACCTGAATCTTACCTTCGTTGGCTGCTTCCATCAGGATGGTGATGAGTGGGCGCTCGGGGTTAGCGAAAGGCTGGTTAATTTTTTCGCGCACATCCAGTACACGCCAGATGCGCTTCTGCCAAAGGATGTCAGCTTCGCGGACGTGCTCGTAGGGGAGAATGCGACGTTCTTCTTTCGTACGCTTTTCTACAATGTCGTTAACGGGAGTAACGAAAGGGTCTTGGCTGGGATCAGCCTGACCGGTGCCGGGCAATGAAATGCTGCCGGAGTTTCCCTGGGGATTGCCGGGGCGCTGCGCGACCAGGGCAGTGGAAGTACCGAGGAGAAGGAGGAGGGCCAGTTGAAAAGCTGCCTTCATGGGAGGAAATGATTAAAGGGATATGACTAATTACTACCAGAGAACGCCAGCGATGGAGTGCATAGTGTAACAGCCTTGAAAAAAAACAAGCCTCCGGGGTATTTCCCCGGAGGCTCGCAAAAATCCGATAAACAACCGGTTTATCCAAGTAAGCCGGAAGACTTAACGGTTTTTACTGGATGGAGAAGACCATGGTACCGATGTCACGAGAGACACCGTCTCCAGGACACTTGGACTTAATGTTCTGCATGTAGTAAGTATCACCTGGTTTAGCACGGGTTACCAGCGCTTTAGAACCACTGGTGAAGTTACCACCAGCGTTGGTCTGGCGAACGGCATCTTTACGTTGTGGAACGTAAACCAATTCGTAACCTACGATGCTACACTTAGCTTGGAAATCGAAGTTTTCGAGGAAGGCGTATAGACCTTTCTGCGCCTTAAAGACGTTGCTGGCGATCTTGCCACCCTTAGAGTTACCTACCATTGGGATCGGATCAGGGATACGCTTAACGCGGAACTCGAAGGAACCAAGGGTACTACCATTAGCACTAACGTTCACATTAGCTTTACCTTGCTTTGTACCAGAAACGATCAGGTTCTTGTTGTTACCTGACTTCTTGGTAGCGTCACCGGTAATACTTACTCGGACTGCGCTCGAAGGAACTCCTGCAGCTGCTACCGTGATGGGGTTTTCCACACCAATGTAGAATACGTTCATCATATCTGCAGAGACAGAAACGGAACGTTGACCTACTTCGTAGGTAAAGGTTCCTTTACCTTCTTTAACCTCACCGGTAAGTGGGTTAGTTACCCGAACGGATGTGTTCAAAGACTTCTGACCAGATCCAGATCCAGTAATGCTAAAGTCGGCAGTACCATCAGGTTTGATACTAAGCCGTTGGCCGTTTACCCGAAGGTCAACGTTAGAAGGATCAAGGCTGGAAGAGTAAGATCCGACGGATACCTTAGCAGTGATCTTCTCACCACCAATAACGTAACTACGGTCGGCAGAGAATACTGGGAAGAATTCGTCGATGTCGATGGTTTTACCACCGGCAATCTGTACCATATCGTTAATCATGTTTGCTTCAGTAGACTTAAGGTCAGACTTCATCTGGCTCAGCAGCGGCAGGACTGCAGCTACGGGCATATGTCCGAATCGGTAGTCACGCCAGCTCGGGCGATCAGCTTCTTGCCATGCTTCATCATCAATATCGAAAGGAATGTTTCCTTTGATATTGGCAATTTTAGAAGCAATATCATCTTCGTTAAGGTCCATCTTAGAGCCATGCTCCGTGAGCAAAGTCTCGTAAGCAGCAATTACACGGTCACGTGTATCGATGATTTTTGCTTTCAGCTCAGCTCCTACAGATTCTTTTCCGTCCTCACCAAGAACCAGAACCCGAGTGGTAACATCTTTATTCTTCTTACCTCGTGGAGATACAACACCGTGCGTCTCCTTGAAGTCACCTTCATCTTCTTCTCCGTTATTATTACCGGAACGATCAATTAGGGTGGACTGAATACCATCGATGTAGTCGTTAAATTCAGCAGTAATGCCTTGTACTTCTGTGATGGCACCTGCAATTGGGCGGAAGCGCGCTTTAGTATCATCTTTCAGCAGCTCGTTGACAGACTTTACCGTTTCACCAAGCTGCTTATCTACGGTTGAGATACTAGCTTCGTTACCCTCATCTAGGGTTTGGAAAGCGTTCATCACCTCGGCAGAAACGTTGAGGGCCAACAGGGCCATCAGTACGAGGTACATGATGTTGATCATCAACTGCCGGGGTTCCTTTGGAATTGACATTGATATATATTTTAAACGAGCGCGGCGGTAGCAGGGGCCAGTTGGCTACCGGCTACCGTCGCGTTATCGGACTAATAAATTGATTAGGGAAGAGCTTCGCTTAGGCGTTAGGACCGCGCATGGCGCTGATCATGTTGCCATAAACAGAGTTCAGGGTAGTGAGGTTACCATTGAGGCTCTGCATGTTCTGCTTGTAAGCCTTGGTTTCCTCGGAGGTAGCGGCCAGGTCAGCCATTGCCTCGTTCAGTTTAGCGTAGAAGTTACCCATCTGGCGGACCTGCTCACCGGTTCCGCTGAAGTCAGCGTCCTGCAGGGCCTTAAGGCTGCTCATGCTCTTAGACATGGTCTGGAGCTCAGTAAGCATGCCACCGAGCTGCTGCTCGACAACTTCGCCGTTGAGTTGGGCCGGAGCCATACCGCCACCAGAAGAAAGTGGTTGTACGTCTGCGTCGTACTTGCTCAGGCCGGGGTACAGTTTGTCCCAGTAGTAATCGGGGTCAGGACCGAGGATACCAATCAAGGCGAAAAGGAGGGCTTCAACACCAAGACCGATGGTGATGAGGTCAAACTTGATACCGCCAATAGTTGGCATTTCCCAAGATTGGAGTTTGTAGAGGGCACCAAGCATTACGATCGCGGCACCTACGCCGATGATGAAGTTCTTGATGTACTTGAAAGTGGGCGATTTAGTAAATGCCATTGTACGGAACGTGTGATTTGGGGAAGATGATGAATAGAAAGCGTAGTGCTTGTTGTGTTTCCCGCTTTTGAAAAAAAATGATTGTGTTCTCGCGGCCGAAACCGCATTAACGCCACTTTAACCGAAGTTAAGAACGGCTTATTGTTTAGCGACCGCGAAATTAAGACTTTTTGGTCACAAATACAAAAAATTGGCAACTGATAAAGAGTAGGGTGAATTATCCGTTGGACAAACCTATGAACGCAATACGTTGCGGAAGGTGCACAAAGGAGGGAATAATATTTGTAGTAGCGGGGATTGGAACGAAGATTTGTCATTGAGCTTACGTAACGGTAGTCTTCTGGCCGCGTTGTACATTTCTTTCCTGTCCGGTCTATAGTGAACTCGGTCAATCCAGGTTATTTTATAAAATGTGGCCAGTAACCAGTTGGGGCAGCGCCGTTCTTGATCTGGAGTGACCGAGCCGATTGCTTCGTTGCTAAATAGCCCACAAGTATTTTTGCTTCGCTGCTACTGCGTGGTCGCCTCTTGTGCCCGACGGTAGTCTATTCAACAACCGGCCCGACGGCCGTCGAATGACCTGCTGCGCAGGTCTCGAGTAGCCGTCCGACCGAAGTTTCACGCCATAGGGAAGCGGTCCGTCAGCAAGTTTTACTGCACCTTAACCTGCCGCTTCTTACTCTCAAAAATCAGCCGCTGTCCCATTCCCTCAATGGACTTTACGGTGCGGCCAAACAGGGGCGCGAGCTTGGTAAGATCATTGGTGTAACACATGGCCTCAATGAGCAGTGCCTGCTCATCACGCACCCAGGGTTCGTAGGCCCGGGGGTAGTTGGCCCGGGCGGTAGCCATATAAGCTGGCAGACGATCGTCGGGCTTCCGGAGGCCAAGGGCGCGAACGGCGGCTTTGAGTTCGTCGAATTTGGTTTCGTCGAGCTTGTCAAAAGATTCGGTTTGAAAGAAGTCGATTTCGCGCCAGGGTTCATGGACGGTAGCCTGGCGGGGAGCGGGGTGTTCGGACAATACCTCCGGGAAACGGCGATGAAAATCGATCAGGTGCGCATGGATGACGGGTCGGGTATACTTCCCCCGATACATGTTGTAGGCCCTCAGGCCCTTGAGGGAGCGGTCAGCAATGGACCTGCTGCCGATGAAGACTTTAACGAGCTGGACGACACAGGGTTGGTAACCCAGTTCGCGCAGACCGGCACAGGCCTTATTGATGATGGCATCGGAGATGTCTACTTCTACGGGAGCATCAGGTACGGCCAGGGTACTAATGAGCCGGTTGAGGGCACTGCGCACAGTAGGATCGCCAAGGCAGCTGTCGGCTTTGCGGAAGGATTCGCCGGTGCGGGGGTCAACGCTGCAACGCAGCGCGTCCAGGATTTCAAGAACGGAGTCGGTAGTCATGTCGTGGGGTTTGGTGAACGATCAATGGTTGACGGTGGCAAACCACGGGAAGTCCCTACCCGACAGTCGTTTTTTATACGCATACTTACGTTTATATGCGTTTATAAACGTTTGTATACGGATAAATGGATGGTTTTTGGCGAGCTGCCGACAGAATGATTATGGTGGTCTTGCTACGGCTAAAGCCGCAGCCTGTGGTATAAAGCTCTTACGAGCTGAAGCAATACTCGCTAGCGCTCGTGAAGGCTACCGCCTTTTGCGGCATTTCGTTTGTGTACGAACAGCCTTGCTACGGCTAAAGCCGCAGCCTGTGGTACCAAGCTCTACGAGCTGAAGCAATACTCGCTAGCGCTCGTGAAGGCTACCGCCTTTTGCGATAATTTTGGTTACGAACGAATAGGCTAATATTATTTCTAACGTAAGCAGTGGTATAATTCTATCCTTCTCCAATTCACTACATCACTCAGGCGGGGTCGCAGGTGCAGGGGGAGGTTTTGGGCAAGGGGTAATCAGCGGAGGCGTCGGTTTTCCTAACAACGAAAACGAGGGGCTGCGCTTGGCCCTACGGGCCATCACTGACCCCTCGCTAAGCAGGACGTCCCTCCGGGACTAAGCCGGGAAGCGCCCAGGAGACGAATGCTCGTCCTCCTTGCTCTTTTCAACCTTTCCCTGGCACCTGCGGCCGCGCCAAAAAAGGATAAAACCCCTTAAAACCATTAGCTTACGCCTCCAATAACCCAACACTATGCTTCGCTTATTCTCGATCCTTTGCTTAACTATCCTGATTTTAGCTGGTTGTTCCAAATCTGACCCAGCAACTACCGCAGATATTTCCGTGGCTAAATGGCAAAAACTATCCCTTGATTTTACCGGGCCGGAAACAAGCGAAGATGCTGCCGAAAACCCTTTCACCGATTACCGGCTAGACGTCAACTTCACCCACAACGACAGCGTATTTACCGTTCCCGGGTACTTCGCCGCCGATGGCGACGCCGAGGAGACCAGTGCCACCGCCGGCAACGTTTGGCGCGTCAACTTCCGCCCCAAAAGCGAAGGCCTCTGGACGTGGGAAGCCGTTATGCACAAAGGCAAGGACGTAGCCACCAGCAACGGCACCTCCGGCGGGGAACGCATAAAAATGGGCGGCCAGTCGGGCACCATCTGGGTATTGCCACCGGTTGCCGGAGAAAAAGGCCGGCTGATCAGGAACCACCCCCGTTACCTCCAGTGGTCGGAAAGCCGAGAATATTTCCTGAAGGGAGGTGCCGATAGCCCGGAAAACTTCCTGGCCTATAAGGACTTCGACGGTACTTATCGGCACAGCAACGAATTCCGCGATGGGGAAAGTAAAACTGAAGGCCTTCACCACTACACGGCGCACGAAGGCGACTGGAAAACTGGTGATCCCAACTGGCAGGAAGGAAAAGGTAAGGGCATCATCGGTGCCGTCAACTACATCGCTGGCGAGGGGGTCAACAGTGCCTATTTTCTGGTGATGAACATCAATGGCGACGGTAAGGACGTCTTTCCTTACGTCAGCCACGAAGACCCGCTGCGTTTTGATTGCAGTAAGCTCGATCAGTGGGAAATTCTCTTCGATCATATGGACGAAAACCTGGGCATGATGCTGCACTTCGTGCTGCAGGAAACGGAAAACGAGACCCTACTTGACGGTGGCGATACCGGCCCCGAACGTTCGCTCTTTCTCCGCGAGTTAGTCGCCCGTTTCGGCCATCACCGCGCCATCACCTGGAACCTGGGAGAAGAGAATGGTCCGAATGAGTGGTCGAAAGCGTCTGGCTTTCAAACCAACGAGCAAACGGCAGCAGTGGCGGCATGGTTGGCGCAGTACGACCCTTACCAAAACTATGTTTCGCTGCATACGCACCCCAATGATCAGCAACGGGAAGAAATCCTTTCGCCTTTACTGGGCGACGAGAACATCGGAGGCTTATCTCTTCAGGTTGACCGTCCGGAGTATTGCCACGAGCAAACAAAATTATGGCTGGAGAAATCTGCTGCCGCCGGGGCCACCTGGATTGCCAATATAGATGAAATTGGCCCCTGGTACCGGGGGTTGGACCCCGACGACCGGGCGCCTTATAACAATCAGGACTCCGTCCGGGCGCTTACCCTTTGGGGCAACCTGATGGCTGGCGGGGCAGGTGTGGAGTGGTACTTCGGTGCCCATAACGCCCATAATGACCTGGGGATGGAAGACTGGCGTAGCCGCGACCGCGCCTGGAAATGGACGAGCGCCACCATTGGCTTCTTCCAACAACACGTCCCGTTTGCCACGATGGATAGCCACGACGAACTGGTGACGAACGGACACTATTGCCTCGCCGCCCCCGGATCGGTATACCTCGCCTACCTGCCCTTCGGCGGAGAAACGACGCTTGACCTCAGCGGAGTTGCCGGAAATATGGACGTCCTTTGGGTAAAAGGAGCAACGGGGGAGACCAGTGCTGGCGACGGCGTTGTGGGTGGCGCAGCAGTGACTTTAGTCGCACCTGGAGCGGGGGACTACGGGGTTTTGTTGAAGCAGGTGGAGTGATTCAGGTTTTGAACTTCAGATGAAGGCAGATTAACACAGATGTCACGTCAGTCATCTGAGTTAACCTGCGTCCCCCTTTCTAATCAGTGGTTCAAATATTCGTAAGTACACTGTAGTAGTCAACACTACAGTAAAAATTGTTTTCGTTTAAAGACCAAACAATTAATCCTTAATTCCTATATTTACCACAGCAAAAAATGTTCTGTCTTCCAACATCGCAAACGCTAAGGCGCATGCGCGAAGACTTTCTACACTTTCTCTGGCGGCAAGCCCGCTTTGATCTCCGGGATCTCAAAACGACCACCGGAATCTCCATTTCCATCCAGGATTTTGGCCGACATAACAAAGATGCCGGTCCTGACTTTCTCCACGGGCAACTCCGCCTGAATGGACAACAGTGGGCTGGCAACATTGAATTACACGTCAAATCCAGCGACTGGTACGCCCACAAACATGAGCATGACCGGGCCTATGACAACGTGATCCTGCACGTAGTTTACGAAGAAGACCGGCCGGTATTTCGGGCTAATGGCGAACGAATACCCTGCCTTGAGCTCCGTTCCCGCGTTCCCAGCGGCTTGTTAAGCACCTACTGGCGGATGCAAAACAATGAATACTGGGTTTCCTGTCAACATCAATTACATCGGGTCGAGGAACCCACCCGCCGCGACTGGCTGGATCAACTGATCCGCCAACGGATGCAAAAGCGCGCCAGGCGCTTTAGCGAACGGATGACGAATAACCATCGAGACTGGGAAGAGGCCTACTATCAATCATTGGCCCGGGCCCTGGGTGGCAGGGTCAATGCAGATGCGATGGATATGCTTGCCCGGAGTCTTCCCCTTCGGATATTATTAAAGCATAAGCACAGTCTACTTCAATTGGAGGCCTTGCTTTTTGGTCAATCCGGCCTGTTGCCCAAAGCCAAGGAAGGAGAAGAGGCTTACATCAGCCTTTTAAGGCGGGAGTATGTCTTGCTCCAGTTGAAGCATAAACTACGACCAATTCCCAGCACAGCCTGGCGCTATCTGCGTTTACGTCCGAATAATTTCCCAACGATCCGCATTGCCCAGTTGGCTGCCATGCTGCATCGCACAGGGCAGCTCTTCGGAAAATCGTTGGCGGCAGCGGATGCGCGTGAGCTTAAAAATATGTTTGTAGTAAAGCTCAGTAATTACTGGCGGGAGCATTACCGGTTCGGTAAGCGTGGCAAGGCGGGGGAACGCCGCCTTGGCGCGGCGACGATTCGTTCGATACTGATCAATACGATTGCTCCGGCACTGATTGCCTACGGCGACCAACGGGGAGACGTTCGCTTTCGCGAACGGGCCTTTGCTTTGTTGCAGGAGCTACCCGCAGAACGCAACGTCGTCCTTGAAAAATGGGCGGAGCTGGGCATAAAGGCTTCTAATGCAGCTGAAAGTCAGGCCTTACTGGAGCTTAAAACTAATTATTGTGAACCGCGCCGGTGCACCAGCTGTGCCATCGGCTGTCAGCTATTGGTAAAGCCGTACGAGAGAGAAGGAGATGAGCCGTTGTTGACCTTGAATGAACAGGCTCAAATTTATGGGTTGATGGTTGAATAGGAGCTAGGTGCCGGAAACTAGGCAGGGCAATCGCAAGGTCAGCTTAAACTGAGGGTTCCGGCCAAAAACGCGTAGCGTTTTTAATAGCCCTCCCCCGTGGAGAGGGTTGGGAGGGGGGGTCTTGCGATTGCCCTGGGAAACTAGTGCTCTGTCAAGTTTGAAATTGGCATAATCTGCGGCGCCTTTTTCCAGCTGACAGCGTTGCTCAACTCCTCACTTAGCTACGGCTAGGTTCCGGGTTGATCGGCTTCGTTGCTATTATCATTGCTTTTGTACTGATTGGGGGTACCAGCAATATTCTTGGTGCGCTGACGGCGGGAAGAGAGGCTTCCGCTGTACTTTTCCCGATCAATACGTTCATTGTAAATGGTTTGAACAGTGCCCTGTTTGAAGTTGCCCTACTCATTGGCTTTGTGTTCAGCAAAAAATCTTACGACCAATTCATCAACAATAAGAATTTGGCCATCGAGAATCGGGAGAATGCGCTGAAAATTCTACGATCACAGTTTTCTCCACATTTCTTGTTCAACAATCTGAATACAATCGATGCCTTGATTGATGATCGGCCGGCTGTTGCTAAAAAATATGTTTCTCACCTGGCTTCTTTGTACCGGTACCTGACGGATACCGTTAACCAGGACGTGATGCTGCTGGAGGAGGAGCTTAACTTCATTCGCGACTATCTTTTCCTGATCAAGGTCCGCTACGGAGAAGACTACGTCTTTGATATTTGCGTGGAACAGCCAACGGGAAATCGATTTTTACCTTCTGGTGCACTGCAGACTGCACTGGAAAACGTAGTCAAGCACAATGCCATTGACGGGCAACAGATAATGACCACTCTACGCGTAGCTGAGGAAGCAGTAACCATTAGCAATAGTAAAGGCGGACAAGGTAAAACCTACGCCTCCGGGACCGGCCTGCAAAACCTGGCCACCCGCTACGAATTACTGGGCGGCGCAAGCATCCAGAACTGATGTCCAATACATTTCTCGGACATATTCAGGATCTCGAAAACCAGGACATTGTACAGGTAATTTCGAACACTAGAAAAGCTAGTGGCCTGAAAAAGGAAGCCTTCGAACAACAGTTGACGAAAGCCATCATTGAAGCGATGATCGTAGAGCGTTTGAAGGTTGATAATTATTCCATCGTCCACCAGTTTTTGCCCAACCCGCATGCTTTTTATGAGCAAGGCTGGCAGTCCCGGTCGGAAATACTAATACGTTGCGGGAGGTTATTGGCTCATATGAAAAACAAAGAATTAGGTTTCTATTACTTGGCGGCAGGTATTCCACGAGAGGCCAATATGCTTCCTCAGGTTCAAGGCTACCTGCAGATGGTGATGAGGTAATTCTACTTCATTGAGCGGTGGGGGCCATTGGCGATACGATGAGCTTACCGGAGCCAGAAAAGAGCACTCGAGTAGCAGATGTCGATTCTGTTTATCGAAACTCCCTTTACATCGGTCGAGTGTGGCGTAAGCTTTGTCTTAACTGCGCCTGGTTGATGCAGCCGTAGGTGAGAAATCAGGTCTTTAAGAACCACTACTATTCTAACACACACTAAAAGAGACTACTGATGTATAAACTGATTACTACTAAACTGCCCAGCATTACTTTAATGGTAATGCTATTACTTACCGGATCGCTATTTGCTCAAATTGAGTTAACAGCAGATAGTTGGAGGGAAGATTTGCGCTTCCTGCAAAATACCATCCACGAAGACTATCCCTTTCTTTTCAAGAAAACGACTAAGAAAGCCTTTGACCTTAAAGTAGAAAAGCTCCACGCCGCTATTCCAAACCTGGAAAGCCACGAAATCGTCGTTGGCATGGCCCGGCTCGTTGCCTCTTTCGAATATGGTCATACCTCCCTTCGACTCGGTGGAGCTACCGGAAAATTCAATAGGCTACCGGTGAACTTTTACTACTTCAACGATGGTGTCTACGTAGAAGGTGTCCATAAAGATTATCGGGATGCACTGGGCGCAAAAGT
>JBGCFZ010000551.1:0-4535 GCA_045110355.1 Lewinella sp.
GATTGCCGGGTATCCCTGCTGGCCAGCAATCGACACGGCGAAAGCGAACCTACATCGATTGACCTCAAGTACGTCGGCAACGCTTCAGGTTCCCCCGTCAACTTCAAGCCGAACCTCTACCTATTGTCCATCGGTGTAGCGGATTACAAAATTGACGACTTCGACCTGGACTACGCAGACAATGATGCCCGCGATTTCTACGACCTGATGAAGACGCAGCAAGGGCTGCTCTACAACAAGGTCCACTCGCGACTACTGGTCGACCAAGACGCCACCAAGGACAATATTCTGGATGCCCTGGACTGGCTCACCAAGGAGACCACCCAACACGACGTGGCCATGATATTCTTCGCCGGGCACGGCCTGGAGAACGATCAGGGCACCTTCTACTACCTCCCCGTCGGGGCTGACGACGCCAGTCTGCGCCGCACCGCACTGATGAAGGATGAAATCCGGGAAACGGTGGCTAGCGTAGCGGGCAAGATCGTCGTATTCATGGATGCCTGTCACAGCGGCGGGCTGATGCGCGCCACCGGAAAGCGGCGGGAGGTTCCCAACGTCAACGGGATCATCAATGAGTTGATCAGTGCAGAGAACGGGGCGGTGGTGTTCAGCTCAAGTACTGGCCGCCAAAAAAGCCAGGAGGACGCTAAGTGGCAGAACGGAGCATTTACAGAAGCACTACTTGCAGGTCTTCGGGGAGGTGCACGCTACACTGGTGGCAAATACGCTAATCAGGTTACCTGTAAATCACTGGACCTGTACATCTCCCGGCGCGTCAAGGAGTTAACTGACGGTGGGCAAAGCCCGACGACTAACTTTCCGGTTAATGTGCAAGATTTTCCGATTTTTATTTTGCCTCGGTAAAATAAGCAGCCAATGGGTTCCGGAGCTTAGAGCGTGAACTGGTTTAAGGAATGCCAGGCATACTCGGGGCATAGCCCTGGAAAAAACCTACTGCCCCACCCCACCAGCCAACCTCACCACCTCCCCAAACATTCCGTTGAGGATGGCACCTCGGTGACCGACGTTGGGCATTTCCACCAGCTTGATCCGGTCTGCCGCAAGGGCTTCCAGTTCTTCGCTCATGGTTAATGGGATCAATTCATCGTTGGTACCGTGGAGGAGATAAACGGGGGAAGACGATGCTGCGAGGTGCTTACTGTTATTGAGGCCGTACTTCATCAGAAAGTCGGGGAACATCCAGAAGAACTGATTTTTCATGGCCGTTAAACTGGTGTAAGGGGCCACCAGTACTACGGCTTTGGGTTGATTGTTGGCGGCCAAAAAACTGGCCGGGCCCGAGCCGAGGGAGTACCCAACCACGATGATGTCTTCTTCGGCATAGTCCTGCTTCAGCCGGTCATAAACCACCTGAAAATCGGTGGTCATATCTTCCTCCGAGGTAATTGCTCCTTCACTTTTTCCGAAGCCCCGGTAATCCACCAGAAAGAGGTCGTAGCCCAACGATTGGATGGCACGGGTCTGATACAGGCTGCGGCCATTGTCGCCCACGTTGCCGTGCAGGTAAAGGATCACGCCACGGGGGTTGTTTTTTTGCAGGTGCAGGGCGTGCAGCCGCACGCCGTCGGGCATGGTGATCCACTCCTCCGGGTAATTCCCGTAGCTGTGGTTGGCCGTTTTCTGGTGCGGATGGAAGATCAGGGCCTCCTGCTGAAAATACAGCAGCCCGCAGATGATCAGGTAAATCACCCCCAGCGTAATCCCTATCCGCTTCATCCACTTCATCGCTAGCTATTTTCCTGCTTGGGGATGGCTCCAGTTGCCTGCCCGAAGTAGAAAACGAATTGCTGCATTTGGTTGGCCAGCTCTTCGTTGCCCGTAGATTTATAGTAGGTATCCGCCAGGCCCCGGAGGGTCTGGTACATGAACCGATCCATCTCTACGACCTGCATCTCTTTGGTCCACAGATCGATCTTCATCGTTTCCTTAGTTTGCTCGTTGAACAGGGCGAGCAACATGCCTTTGCAGCCTTCGCTGGGGCCCGGTTTATCCGAGGCGCCCCACTTCATTTCGACGGGCATTTGGTCTGCGTCCAGTCCTACCTCGATCGATATTTTACTGCGCTTTTTTACGATTTTTTTTGCCATGGCACGATATTTTTGGCGAAGGTAAGGCTCGGGCACGGGATGCTGGTGACAGGCGTTGGAAGAACCGGGGTAATCGAAAGCCTGGAATATAAAGTCCTACGAACTAAACGGAATACAGAGGCCAATACCGATAGAAATGGGGTTGCAGGCGATTGGGCGACTAAGCGATGATGTCGAATGGCCGTTTTCTTTCCTCCCTTGCTCCTTTTCACCCTTTCTCTTGCTCCTTTCCCCCTTTACCCTGCACCTGCGGCCGCGCCTAATTACTGTTCCAAGTACACATAGTCTACCGGCAGCAACCAGGCCAGGCCTCTAGTGCCCATGTCGCCAGCAAAGGCAATGGAAGAATCACCAAACGCCCCACCGGCAAGCAAGACACACCGGTCGGCATCAACCGAAAAAGAGGATTGCACCGGTTGTACCCGCTTCCACTTCCAGGGGGGCAATGGCCGATGCTTTCCGTCGCCGTAGTAAAGTACGGCAAAATTCCGCCCCTTCAGCCCCCTCAACTCCCAGGTCTTTTCATTCACTTGATGGAGGTGTACTTCCAGGTCAATATCCAAAAGCGTCTCCTCTTTAGTCCTCCGGTCTTTGATGACCTCAACTACCTTAAATCCATTGGTGCCAAGGGAATTACTCATCAGCGAACGCGCAAAATGCATCGCAGAACCAAGGTAGGCGCGTTGCCGATTCCGAAGATGCCTGGACTTCAAGGTTTTGGCGTCGGCAAAAAAGAAAGTGCCCAGATAGGCCCGGCGGCCCTCGGCATATTGTGCTACAAACTGATTGAGGTCCATCCGTAATACGTAGGCCAGGTGGGGAACTTCAATCTCAAGGGGGGCGACGGTGACCGCCTTTAGGTTTGTCGCATTTTCGAAGTAATATTTCGTACTGTCTTCGGACCATCGAGCGTAATCATTGTCTCTTTTCAGTAGGTAGTTTCTTCTGTTTTTGGACCGGACCATTACCGTCTTCTCCACGTAATCTCGGTCAAAACGAATTACCTCATCGTTCCGGAGGGTAGTTTTTTTGCCCCATTCATCGGTTCCAAGCAGCAGCAGTTTGAATTCTGCCAACGTTTTCTCCCGTAAGTTCCGATCGGTGATTTCCACACCGGCCAGTACCTCTTCACGGGGAGACAGTTGAATCGATAAAGGGGCGGCAGCATTGGTCACCCGTAAGGTCTGATTGACGTAATTGAGGTGACTGACGACCAGGGTTGCCGGCAAGGCTACATCACTCAGCGAAAAGCTGCCATCATCTCCGGTCACCTCCCCTTTACTGGTTCCATCGAGGTAGACGGTCGCAAAGGCAACCGGTTCACCACTTACTGAGTCGATTAACGTCCCGGACAGGTTCGTTTGCGCAAGACCAAACAATGGTAGGAATAAAAAAAATACTAGCTGAAAGGTATGAGGCATAACGGGGATTGAAGGGCTTGCAAAATAGGGCTATTTTGTAAGTTAGCGGATGCTCACTAGTCCTACTCCTTTACCGTTAGCGAGGATTGTCAATTATATCAGGTAACTACTCTGAGTTATTTAGCCCACTTTCTTCGACGCGCTTGATCTCTCCCACCAGGAACAGGTAGCTACAGAACCCGAGGAATGCCATCCCGCCGATGAAGAAAAGCGCCGGGGAGAAATCTCCATCCTGCACCAGGTACCCGATTACCGTGGGCGTAACGACGCCCGCCAGACCGCCGATAAAATTGAAGACGCCTCCCACCAGGCCAATCAGTCGGGTTGGGGCCAACAGGGAAACGAATACCCAGGTAATGGACGCCAGACCATTGCCAAAAAAGGCCAGGGCAAGGAAGAAAATAATCAAGGCCGTATTATCGGTGTAGTTGGCCCCAATGATGCTGATGGACAGTAACATACCTACAAGGATAGGCCCCTTACGCGAAGCTTCTTTGGATATGCCCCTACGGACGAGAAAATCCGACGAAAAGCCAGCCAGTAAGACGCCAAAAAAGGCCGCTAGGAAGGGAATGGAGGCCAGGAAACCGGACTTGATGAAATCAAGGCCACGGTATTCCACCAGGTAGGTAGGGAACCAGGTCAGGAAAAAGATGAACAAAGACCCCATACAAAACTGCCCCAGGTAGATGCCCCAAAGCTTTGGGTGCTTAAAGGCTTCGGCCAGGTCCGACAAAGCAAAATTCACCCGTCCTTCGGCCTTGTCTTTATCCTCGATGATGCCACCCCCGGCTTTTATTAATGCCAGCTCACCTTCAGAGACGGTCTCATGGTCTTGTGGGTCCCGGTAAAACACGTACCAAATACCCGCCCATACAATGCCCAGCAGACCGGAGATAATGAACAGCCCCCGCCAACCGTAGTAAGCCTGAACGGCCACCAGTGCCGGCGTCAGAAACGCCAAACCGATGAACTGACCCGAGGTGTACATTGCAATGGCCGA
>JBGCFZ010000552.1:0-15838 GCA_045110355.1 Lewinella sp.
TGGCTCGGCGCTGATCATTATCTCCTACCTGACGCTGCCGTTGATGGTCACCATTAATTTTTTCGCCATTCTACTGATGGTAATCATACTCACGATGGGCGAAATCCTGTACATGCCTTTCACCAATACCTACGTTGCCAAACACGCCCCAGCTTCTCGGCGGGGCGAATACCTGGGGCTGCTTTCCTCCAGCTATTCTTTTGCCTTTGTGATCACCCCGCTGGTCGGTTTTGGAGTGGCAGAACATTATGGTTACGGTGTGGCGACATACGTTTGTTGTGGCCTCGCATTGGTCGGATGGGGCATTCTTTCCCGGGTGAATATTCTTCGGCAACGGAAGGAGGGTACAGCCGTCAGTGTTCAGTAGTCAGGTTTCAGAGTTCAACAGCCAAACGATTAATTAATACTAAACCCTGAGTACTAAATCCTGAATCCTGATCCCTGATCCCTAAGTACTGAAACCTGAATACCGAAACCTGTCCACTTAGTCCGTAAGGACGTCGACCACCGTCTTAAGGGAAATGAACATTGGCTCGCGGGCTTCTTTGCTGATGGAGTCGTCCTCTTCTTCGGCGACTAAGAGGTCTTCAATAAATGCCAGGAGGTCCTCTTCCCCACTGTCGTCAAAAAATGGGGTGAGCCGATCCCGGAAGCTTCCTTTGGTGGGCATCAGGGCGTAATTCTCTTCTTCTGCTTGCCCGATCATGGCTTCTGAAGCAAGACCTGGCTCCGTGAGTTCGTCGCTAACGGATTGGTAAATAACGATGGCGCCGAACAGCAGGAGCGTCCGCTCTTCGTCGTTCAGGCTTTCGTTTTCTTCATTGGTAAGGTAGGCCGTCAGATGTGGTTGTGCGTGGGCAAAGTCCTGGATTTCCAGGGCGAAGTCGTCCTCTCCGGCTTCCAGACGCTCGATGACGCGTTCTATGGTGGATTCCTTAATCATAAGTGTTGGTCTATTGGTGTTGTTGGTCTATTGGGCGGTAGGCGGACTGTTTGACTACTTGACTCTCTGACTGCTTGACTAGTAAAGGGGCGCGGCCGCAGGTGCAAAGAACGGTGATAGCAAGGCAAAGTTTGTAATGTCCCGTCTTGTTACCCTAATCGTCCAACGGACCAATAGACCAATTTACTACTTAGGTACAAACCCGAACCTGGCTCCTTCTTCATCAACGATGAGGAAGCAAAGCGCTGCGTGGTTTTTCTTGTAGACCTCCCGGAACGGGTCAATCTTTTCCGGCGGAATGATGGTTTTGGCTACGAGCTCCTCCAGGGTGGTGAGGTTCACCTGCCAGACGATTCCCCGTTTTGTTGGGATCTTCGTTACGGCGATGCCAGGGGCCTGTTCGTTGGCTTCGCCGGAGAAGGCGAAGAAGATGGGGTAGTTGCTTACGCCCTCATCCACCACGGTATCAGCCGCTTCGGCCAGGGCGTCGCGGAAGGGTTGGATGTCGGTTTGGAGTTGTACCCAGTTTTTTTCGTCAGACATTTTCTTTAGTTTAAGGTGCCAGCCGCACCCGTTTCCAATCTCCACCTTCAGCTTCCCGTTGGTACACCAACCGATCGTGTAAGCGGCTGCTCCGCCCCTGCCAGAATTCGATCAAGGTTGGGATGATGACGTAGCCGCCCCAGTGGTCGGGACGAGGAAGGGCTTCAGTATTAGCATATTGACCTTCAATTTCTTCCTGGCGGGTTTCCAGAAATTCACGACCTGGGATCTCCTGACTTTGCGGGCTTACCCAAGCGCCGATCTGACTTTTTCTGGGCCGGCTTTGAAAATAATTGGTCGATACTTCCGGCGTCGCCCGCACTACCCTTCCTTCGATCCTGACCTGGCGCTGCAGCGCCAGCCAGTTGAAAACAGTCGCGGCCTGAGGCATCGCATCTAGTTCACGGCCTTTACGACTGTCGTAATTGGTATAGAAGACGAAGCCGTCGGCGATGACCTGCTTCAGCAATACCACCCGCGCAGCGGGTGTACCGTGCGCCGTCACCGTCGCCAAGACCATGGCGTTAGGCTCCAGGCATCCACCGTTTTTAGCGTCGGTAAACCAACGATCAAAAAGGGGGAAGGGATCTGCCGGAGCATTGGATTCCAGGAGTTCGTCTATTTGATAATCGACCCGGAGGTCGCCTGCGTCGATGGCCACTTGTTATAGATTTATAGATTTATAGACAGCCTACGGCTTTATAAATTGATAGCGCTGCCGCAAGGAAATGCTCGCTGCGCTCGTATGCTAAGTTATTTGGATGTTTAGGTTAGTTGACGTTGATAGATATCATAGTTCTCGTCATCAAAACAGACGAAAATAACTTCTTCTGGAAGATCGCCCTCGTAGCTCTTCACGGCCTTAATGGCAATGGCCGCAGCATGCTCTTTGGGGAACCGATAAATCCCAGTACTGATGTTAGGAATGGCAATTTTACGGCTTCCATGTTCTTGCGCGAGACGAAGGACATTATTGTAACAATTGGTCAGCAGCGTGGGTTCATTGGAGTTGCCTTCATTCCAACGCGGGCCAACGGTGTGGATTACGTGCTTACAGGGAAGGTTTCCACCAGTTGTTATCACCGCTTCGCCCACCTTACAACCACCCTGCCTTGCCCGTATCTTCATACAATCATCAAGGATCGCCGGACCACCAGCCCGGTGGATGGCTCCGTCAACCCCTCCACCGCCAAGTAAGGAAGTGTTTGCCGCATTGACGATGGCATCAACTTCAAGTTTCGTGATGTCACCTTTGTGAAGGGTAATGGTCATTGGTGTTAGGTAAACTTTGCTTTTAAACCATTTCTTGCACCTGCGGCCGCGCCTTAATAGATTGATAGACGTGCTACGCGCTTGATAGATTTATAGCGCTGCTGCGCGGCTATGCTCGCTCCGCTCGTGTGGCTATCTTGACTCATTCTTTTACCCATACGAGCGGTAGCCTATCAATCTATCAAGACTATTATATCTATCAATCTACTACGCTGCGCGTAGTATCTCCAGCATTCCCCCTTCCAGTTTAGCTTTAGCATAAGCCAGGTCAACGGTGAAGTACTTGACATCTTTCTCGCTCGGCAATTCGAACATTGCGTCGGTCATCACGGCTTCACAAATGGAGCGGAGGCCACGGGCACCGAGTTCATATTCCAGCGCAGTTTCTGCCAGGTACTCGATGAGATCGTCCTCAAAAGTAAGGCTGATGCCTTCCAAGCGAAAGAGGTGCTGGTATTGCTTCAGCAGGCTGTTATGTGGTTCGGTCAGGATGCGTTTCATTGCTTCCAGATCAAGGGGCTTGAGGTAGGTGACCACCGGCAGACGACCGATTAATTCGGGGATCATCCCGAAGCGGCGGACATCTTTGTGCGTCACGTACTTCAGCATATCTTCCTCCTCAACGCGTTTGTCGTTTTTACTGCCGAAGCCGATGACTTTGCTGTTCATCCGGCGGGCAATTACCTTCTCGATACCGTCGAAGGCACCTCCACAAATGAAGAGAATGTTTTCCGTATTCACCTTCACGAGTTTTTGCTCGGGGTGCTTACGGCCTCCTTGTGGTGGTACCATTACGTCAGTTCCTTCCAGCATTTTAAGCATGGCCTGCTGAACGCCTTCACCGCTTACGTCTCGGGTAATGCTGGGGTTGTCAGATTTGCGGGCCACTTTGTCCATCTCATCGATGTAAACGATACCGCGCTGGGCGCTTTCTACATCGTAGTTGCATACCTGCAGTAGGCGTGCCAGGATGCTTTCCACGTCTTCCCCTACGTAACCGGCCTGGGTAAATACCGTAGCGTCGACGATGGCAAAGGGTACGTCGAGAAACTTGGCAATGGTTTTGGCAAGCAATGTCTTACCCGTACCCGTACGGCCAACGAGGAGAATATTGCTCTTCTCGATTTGTACTTCGTCTTCCGTAGTGGGCGGATGACCAAGTCGTTTGTAGTGGTTATAGACGGCTACGGAGATGATCTTTTTCGCCTGGTCTTGACCAATTACATACTTGTCGAGGTGCGTCTTGATGTCACGGGGCGTGACGTTCTTAGGGAGTCGAAACTCTTTCTTAGGGGCTTCCTGTTCCACCGGTTCCGGAGCTGCGGGCATTACACCACCGTAAAGCTCTTCTGCGACAATTTCTTGCGCCTGCTCCACACAAATTTCGCAGATGTGTGAACTCAGTCCGGCGACCAGCACAAGTGCTTCACTTTTATCACGGCCGCAAAAGGAGCAATGAACCTCCTGTCTTTTTCCTCGCATCATGGTGCGTAAGTTATGTTTGATACATGGTCAGCTACCCTGGTAGAGGCGATTGTGCTGAACCATAAAACTGCTCGACGCAGTATTTTATAGCGTAAGAAGCCGCTCCGAATTTTACCTGATGGGTTGTCGGAGCGGCTTCGGGTTGCGAAAGTACGATTTTTAACTGACCGTTTTAGACTGTATTGAAAGACCGTCGGGCAGCATCATTTTTCGTGCTTATTTCTCGCGCGACAGTACTTCGTCAACGAGGCCGTAGGCCACCGCTTCGGGGGCCGTCATCCAGTTGTCGCGATCACTGTCTTTTGCAATTTTATCGAAGGTCTGCCCAGTATGGCTGGCCAGGATGTTGTACAGCTCTTCCCGAAGCTGGGAGATGAGGCGGTAGTTGATCTCCATGTCGGAGAACTGACCTTGCATGCCACCGCTGGGCTGGTGGATCATGACCCGGGCGTGGGGCAGGATGGAGCGCTTACCTTTCTCTCCAGCGGAGAGGAGTACGGAGCCCATTGAGGCGGCCAGGCCGGTGCAAATGGTTGCCACATCAGGCGTGACGTACTGCATGGTATCATACATGCCCATGCCTGCGATTACGCTGCCACCGGGACTGTTAATGAACATCTGTACGTCGCGCTTAGGGTCAACAGATTCGAGGAACAGGAGCTGGGCCTGAACAACGTTAGCAACATAGTCCGTTACGGCAACGCCCATAAAGATGATACGGTCCATCATCAAGCGGCTGAAAACGTCAAGTGCGGCAATGTTCATCTGCCGTTCTTCGATGACGTTGGGAGAGAAGCCCGTTACCTGGGGCGGAGCCATACCGCCAATAGATGCGGCGTATTTTTCAAGGTGCATTGTACTCATACCCATGTGGCGGGTAGCGTATTTCATGAATTCGTCCTGGGGGATCATGGGAGGTATATTTTATGGTTGGCGGCTTCCTAATGGGAGCGTCGTGATCGTAAACGCGTGAACGGCATGTCGGTTTAGTTTTATAACCAAGTAAAGGACGCCATAAGTTATTTGCACAGCGTCTCCACAAAAGAAATGCCCCCTTCGCCCGAAAAGCCAGTGGCTTTTTCTACGAGCGAAGGGAGCATCTTTTGCGATAAGCTATCGGTTATACCGAGAGTTCGAAGCGTTTATTCCTCTTCGTTTGCTGGCGTGTTTTCCTCATTGAACTTCTTGATCAACTCATTGAAACCGTCAGTATCCAGTTTCTTGTCCTTCGTCTTTACTGAACCACGGATGGCAGCCATGATTTTCTTTTCAATGGCGTTGCTGGAGAGCTGCTCGCGCTGCTTCTCGTCCTGCAGCATTTGCTTCACGTAGTTGTCGATGAACTCGTCGGTAAGGAAATCAGGGCGTTGGCCACCAAGCATGCCCATCAGGCTTTCAGTTGCTTCCGCTTTAACGTCTTCGTATTCGAGTTTTACTTCGTTTGCTTCGGCGTACTTGTTGCGGATCAGCATCCACTTCACCCCACGCTGGAACATATCGAAAGAACCATTGGCATCCTCTTCGTGGATGGCCTTCATGATGTCAAGCGGTAGTTCGATGTCTGTGCCTTCAACCAGTGCTTTCTGGATTTCGAAATTGGCCATCATCTCGCCTTGCTTGTTGAAGCCGGATGCGTTGTCTTCTGCGATCTTTGTTCGCATCTGTTCTTCGGTGGTCACCTCGCCGGAGGCGTCAAACTTGGTGAAAAACTCCTCATTCAGCTCAGCAGCAGTGACCCGACTGGCTTTATTGATGGTCATCTCAAAGGCCTTATCGCTGATGTCAGCTTCGGCATCCTCTAGTTCCAACAGGTATTTGTTGACGTAGGCAGGGGTGCTTTCTTTTTCGATGGCAGACAGGTCTTTCACCTTAATGGTGCTTCCGATCTTTTTGCCAATCACCATTTTCTTTCCGGCATCGCTCAGGGAGTCAACGTAGAGTTTGGTGTCGTTGGTGATCTTGTCTTCCAGTGGGCCAACCTCGGTGAAAGTCACGTCGAGGATGTCTTCCTCTTCTACTTTACCTTTTTCGATCTCCTCCGTTTCGCCACCTTGCTTGAGCATGCGCTCTACCTGTTCGTCAATGAACTTCTTATCGGTCTTCAGCACATACTTGTCGAAAGTCTTCGTGGGTAATTCCAGTTCGAACTCAGGTTCGAGTGCCAGGTCGTACTTGAAGGTGACATCTTGCAGGGTGTTGGCAGTAAGCATAGGCATCTTGCTGTCTTCTACCGGCTGCGGGCTGAAGATCAGCTTGATGTTATTTTCTTCGATATGACCGAAGAGAGATTCTTTGATCTGGTCGTCAAGAATTTGCCCCAGAATCTGGTTGCCCATCATCTTGCGCAGGGTAGAGAGCGGCGTTTTTCCTTTACGGAAACCCTTCATGCTCACTTTGTTCTTCTGCTTCTTGAGTTCGGCGACAAGTTTGTCGTTGAGTTCAGCCTTAGTGATGGCTACTTCAAGGCGGCCGGTGACGTTGCCCGTCTTATCAAATGTTACGTTAGGCATTGCTTACTTGCTAAAGGTGGCCCTTCGCCGGGCCGGATAAAAAAAAGCCTGCCCTAAGGCAGGCCGGTCACCTCCGGGTAAGCCCGGAAGTTTTCGGTGTGCGGGTGAAAGGACTCGAACCTTCACGCATTGCTGCACCAGATCCTAAATCTGGCGTGTATACCAATTTCACCACACCCGCAGTGACTTTTTGCGGAGGCGAATCCGCTAAAGCGCGGCAAAGGTACGATGATTTAGTCAAATAGTCAAGTAGTCTTGTAATCAAGTAGTCGCTACTGCAAAAGGTAGCTCGCTATCGCTTGTGAAATTAAAGTGCCAATCTGGGTGAAGTAAGGCCTCACGAGCGGAAACGAGCATCGGATACGATACTACTTGACTTCGTGACGCTTTGACTAATAAGGCGCGGCCGCAGGTGCAGGGGGAGGGAGGAAAGAAGCAGGGTTCGGGGCGAGGTGAAAGTTGGTGCGCTTCACCTCCGGGGAAGATTGGACGCAGCGCTTTGTAAGCGCAAGTAGGATGATGGTTGACTTTTTTATTACTGGGCAGCCTTTGTGCTCATAGAGCACTTCGTCCGCACACGATTGCAAGTCGTGGTCACCGTCCCTTGCACTTGCGGCCGCGCCCATCTTTGCAACTACCGCAACGCCTCCGCGTCAAAAAAATCACCCGCCATGCGCTAACTTTACCCATCATGCGCGCCCTTCTCAAAGGTATTCTTAACTCCTTCTCCGTACAACTCCTTTTGTTGCACCTGCGGAGCAATACCTTGCTGCTACTGGTTTGGGTGTTGTTGGTGCTGATGATGAGTGGCTTGCTGGGCCCCAGGTTGGGCCTGCAGTATTTATTTCTTGACCCCGGCTACCTGGAAACCGCCGGCTTTTGGCCTTTCCTCTTTCTTGGCCTTGCCTTTGGTTTTTTTACCATGAGCTGGAACCTGAGCACTTACTTGCTCATTGGCGGCTATTTCAGTTTCCTGGCGAGCCTTTCCCGGCCATTTTTTAAGTTTTGCATCAATAATGCCCTCCTGCCGCTAGGGGTATTCCTATTTTACTGTGGGCTGGTGGTACGTTTTCTCCGACCAATAACGGGAGAGGAAACCTGGATGATGCGGGAAACCCTTGAAAGCCTGAGTGGCTTGATCATTGGCCTGATCATCAGCCTTTTTCTCTACGCGCTGTATTTCAATATTACTAACCGGGACATCAGCTACTATCAGCCTAAATTCCGGGAAGCTCCCCCGAACATGGGGCCGGGCCAGCGCCGGCCCAGCTCAGGCTACCGCCCCTACCGGGCTCAACCATTAGCACCGGTGCTGATGAGTTTATACGATAACCCTTACCACGTAAGTAACTACCTCAACGAACGGTTGAAAACCCGGCTGGTACGATCCGTAGCGCATTACGATTCGTCGATGCTGCTCAGCATTTTCCGGCAAAACCATACCAATGCGATTTTGCTGCAATTCTTTACGGTCATCATTCTGGCGGGCTTAGGCTTGCTGATTGATCAGCCGTTGTTCCAAATTCCGGCAGGAGCCAGCTTTTTAGTGTTGTTGAGCCTGGTGGTCTCCATCATCGGTGCGATCAGTTACTGGTTTTCCGAATGGCGCTTTACGCTTTTGGTGCTGCTGGTAGTTGGGTTCAACCTGTTAACGAGTACCCCCTTCTTCCAACACGGAAACCAAGCCTACGGCCTGGATTATTCGGAACTGGCTTCCTACGAGGAAGACAGCCTGATGGCACTATACGGCACCGATACCCTGCACGGAGACATCGCTGAGACTACCGAAATTCTGAATAACTGGAAGGCCCGGCAACGGGAGGAAAAACCTCCGCTCTTCGTGATATGTGCCAGTGGCGGCGGCCTCACGGCCGCCCTGTGGGCCACCCACGTTGCCCAAACGATCGAAGCCTGCAGCGACGGCAAACTACTGGGCCATACGGCACTGATGACCGGTGCCAGCGGCGGAGAACTGGGCCTGGCCTATCTACGGGAAGCTTACCTCAGTGACCCGGATTTTGAACGCAACGGCGTGGGCCGGTTAGATAGGATCAGCCGGGACCTTTTAAATCCAGTAGCCTTTTCCCTGGTAAGCAATGACCTGTTTCTACCCTTCACCAAGGTCAAAATTGGGGGCAGCCGTTACCGCCGGGACCGCGCCTACGGCTTCGAACAAGAACTCATTCAAAACACTGGCGGCGGCCTGGACAAACCCCTCGCTGCTTACCGGGAACCGGAGTACCGAGCGGATATCCCCCTGCTTTTTATTACCCCCAGTATCGTTGAAGATGGTAGGCGACTGGTCATCTCCCCGCAGGGTGTAAGCTACATGACGGCTCCTCCGGCTGCCCTACGCGGAGATCTGGCCCTTCGGCCAGATATGGTTGATTTTCGTCGCTTGCTGCCCCGGCAGGCCGCGGACAGCTTACGCTTTACGACGGCGCTGCGGATGAACGCTACTTACCCCTACGTCTTACCTCTGGTGAAACTGCCCACCCGGCCTACCATCCGACTCATGGACGCAGGGTACCGCGACAATTACGGCATCGCTTCCGCTTCCAGATTTCTGACCGTTTTCAAAGACTGGATTAGTGAAAATACCTCCGGCATCCACTTGATCCAGATCAGCGCCTTTAGGGACGAACGTAAGACGAACCCTGACGCCCGAACCGGGGTAATTGACAACCTCATCAGGCCAGTTGGCGTTGCGGGCAACATTCTTGGTGTCCAGATTCTTGATCAGGAAGTTTTACTCGGGCAGCTTTCGGATTTGCTCGGCCCTGAGATGTTCCACCTTTATCGCTTCAATTATGAGCCTCCGGCCGAAGACCGACTACAAACTTCCGTTTCACTGCACCTGACCGAGCGGGAACGCCGACAGGTACTCCGTGCCATCGATGAACGGGAGATGCAGCTGATTATTGATGAAGTATTGAGTGTTCTGAAGTAAACCAGAAAAGAATACACAGTTTAAACAATTATATTGGCCCAATGCAAGCTTTAATCGACCGTGCTTCCACCTTTGCCGAACGGGAAGCCATCAGCTCTGACGGCAGGACTTATACTTATCAGGAACTACTTGATCAATCTGCTGTCATAGCACAAAGCCTATTGGCAGGCCGTGAGGATATGAAGGAGGAGCGGATTGCTTTTATCGTCCCACCTTCTTTTGAATACGTCACCTGCCAGTGGGGCATTTGGCGAGCCGGAGGGATTGCCGTGCCACTTTGTGTGGGCCACCCATTGCCTTCCATCCGTTATGTGCTGGAAGACACGATGGCTACGGCACTCATCGCTCATCCGGATTACGAAGAACTGCTGCGGGAAACTGCCCGGGAGTTAGACATTCGCTGGCTCCAGCTAGCGGCAATGGAGGGGAATGCCCCTGCTCCCTCAACCATTATTGCACCTGCGCGCCGCGCCCAAATTCTCTACACCTCGGGTACCACCAGCCTGCCGAAAGGTGTGGTGACTACCCATGCCAACATCGCTTTCCAAATCGAAACGCTGGTGAAGGCCTGGGAATGGGACAAGGACGATCGTATTCTCAATATCCTCCCCATGCACCACGTCCACGGCATCATCAACGTGCTGAGTTGTGCCCTGTGGAGTGGTGCCTGCTGTGAGTTTTTACCGAAGTTTAAGGCGGATATCGTCTGGGAAAAAATAAGCAACGGTAGCCTGACCCGCTTTATGGCCGTACCGACGATCTACTATAAATTGATCAGCTACTGGGAACAACAAAACGAGGCGACGCAGGCGCACCTAAGTGCAGGTGCCAGCGAACTGAACCTGATGGTGTCCGGCTCCGCCGCCCTGCCAGTGCCTACCCTCGAACGCTGGCGCGCCATCACCGGGCAAACCCTACTGGAACGCTACGGTATGACCGAAATCGGGATGGGGCTCTCCAACAGCTTTAGGAACGAACGACGGCCCGGACACGTAGGCCTGCCTCTTCCCGGCGTGGAAATGCGCCTGGCTGATGAAAGTGGCGCAACGATTCATGAAGCGCGAACACCCGGAGAAATCCAGATCAAAGGGCCAGGGGTGTTCCTGGAATACTGGCAAAAACCAGACGCTACGGCAAAAGCTTTTACTGCCGACGGCTGGTTCCATACCGGAGACATCGCAGAATTAAACGACGGCCTTTACCGCATCCTTGGCCGGGATTCAGTCGACATCATTAAGTCGGGGGGCTATAAAATTTCCGCCCTGGAGATCGAGGCCGTACTATTGCGCCACCCCGATGTGGCAGCATGCGCGGTGGTCGGCATAGCCGACGCCGAATGGGGAGAAGTAGTCTCCGCTGCCATCGTTAGTTCGGTGCCAGAACCAGATTTTGCAGCTATTTCCACTTGGCTGAAAGAACAAATCCCGGCTTACCGACTGCCAAGAAAATGGCTCCACCTCGATGAACTTCCCCAAAACACCCTGGGAAAGGTGACGAAGAATGAGCTCAAAAAACTATTTTGATATGGACTTCTGGACGGCTTTTCCGTATTGGGGAATTTTGATATTGATTGTCATAAATGCCCTGCTGGTGTTGTGGCGACAAGTTGACGTGGAGGAACGCGAAGGGGACGAGGTGGGACATTGAACCAGTCCCCGCACCCTGACATCGCACACTAAAAAACAATCTTTTGGAATATTTGCAGGAAAATTTCTTCACCATCTTCCTGACCCTCATTTATGTGGGCGGTTGCCTCTACGTCGGTTGGTACTTCAAGCGCCAGGCCGCTGCCGGTGTTGCTGATTACTACGTAGCGAAACGGAAAATTCCCGGCTGGGTGGTCTCTCTAGCCTTTTTCTCTACCTCGGCCAGTACCAATACTTACATCGGGCAGGCAGGGAAGTCATTTCAATACGGCCTGAGTTGGGCCTGGATGGGTTTGATCTGGACGATCTTTTGCATCATCAGCTGGCAGCTACTCGGGCCACGGATGAGGCAGCAAACCGCCCGGTTGCAATCATTTACCATCCCCGATTATTTTCACTTACGCTACCAGAGTGACCTGGCTAAATACATCCGGCTGCTTTCGGCCTTCATCATCCTGTTTGCCACCGTTTGGTACATGGTGGGTATTGCCAAAGGCTGTGCCGTTGTGCTAGAAACGGTGCTGGACGTTCCTTACCTATGGGGCGCTGCGCTGATCCTGTTTATTACCTGTGCTTACACCATTTGGGGAGGCATGTATTCGGTGTTGTGGACGGACGCCATCCAGGGCATCATCATGTTCGGCGTGGCCATCCTGATGTTGGCCCTTCCGTTCATATTTGTTGGTGGCGTCGACGAGCTCTTTACGGTCATCGGTAATACCGACCACGTGACCAAAGCCGGTGAGCCGATGGGGAACGGACTGATCACCTTTGGCAGTCTGGTGTCCTTCTTGTACATCCTGGGCATTGGCCTCAGCATCGGGATGAAGCAGATCTCCGAGCCTAAAAACCTGATTCGTTTTTACTCCGTAGACAACGCAAAAAGTATGCGTTTTGCCATGATCTGGACCCCAGTATTTCTCGGCATCTCCCTGGTTTGTGTCATGGGACTTGGTGCGCTGGTACACGGCATGGTGACCCAGGAGGAGGCTGCCATGTTAATTCAGGATACGGACAAAGTCATCGGGTTTATGCTCGACAAATTCGACAATAAGATCGTTAGTGGTATTTGTGTTGCCGGCCTGTTTGCCGCGGGGATGTCGTCGTTGGCATCAGTGATCATCATCATCGGTACGGCTTTGGTAAAGGACATCTGGCACGTGCTGGCCCCCATGCCGGAAAACAAACTGATTCCCCGGACAAAATGGGCCATGTTTAGCTATTGCCTGTTCACCTATCTGATGGTATGGTTGCTGTCCGTCTACCCCATCGGGGGCATTGTGGAATTGACCGCATTTGCGGGTGCCGTGTTTGCAGCCAGCTTTTTTCCCGGCATTTTCGGAGGGCTTTACTTGCGTTGGGGTACAGACGCCGGGGCCTTGGCAAGTATGGTGACTGGGATGGTTGTAAATGTTGTATGGCGAGTAGTTTTTCGCTTTAATTTTGAAGGCTTACGGGATGTGCATGAGATCATCCCCGCCTTTATCATTTCTCTGCTGACTTATCTGGTAGTGAGTAAGCTTACTTACAAACGGGTGCCGGAGGATAAACACTTGGGCCTGGTGTTCGGAAGAGGGCAGTAACCACTTAGGCATTGAGACACTAAGGTTTTGGGCGCGGCCGCAGGTGCCAGCGAACGGTTTTAAGAAGCGGGGGGTGGGCTCCGACATTGATGCTGGCGCGCTGTCATTCGGTATAAATGACGGGAAGAAAAGCTTCAGGCGTCACCAAAAAATAGTGGGTAGTCTCCCGAAAGAAACTACCCACTATTCACGCTGAACTACCGACTAACCTACCCCGGGTTCTGCGTCCCCTGTTCCGGCAGCAAGTAAAGGTGATTACCCAGTATCTGTTCGATCTCGGCTTTCATCGCCTCGTTCCCGGGGCGACGAACCTGCTGCAGTAAGGATTGGACGATGGCATTGGCCCGTGCAACCTCTCCTGCGTAACTCCGTTGCTTTTCTTCTTCAGACATGGTGTCGTAAAAGTCAAGACGATCAGCAGTATTACGCGCCAGCTGCATGATGATGGGGCGTGCACGCTCTGCGTTTCCGGTCTGGAAGTACGGTTGGAGCATCAGTAACGTCTGATAGAAGAACGGGAAGTTCATGTTGGGGAACGACTCGAAGTACTTGTCGCCCACGGTCAATGCTTTCTCAACGTCTCCTTTCTGCACCAGTTCTTCCATGGTTCGCATGGCCACAAGTTGCATTGATTGGATCGCCGGCTGATAGCTGCTGGTGATGTGGGTCTGGACTTTATCAAAGTTACCGTACTTCCACTTGTTCAGGATCAGGTCAGCTGTCTTCTGCTCATCTATTCCACCAAGGCCAATAAGACCAAGGTTGCCATCTCCGCCAGGGTTGGCCGTTACGGTTAGTTTTAGGCCAAGCCCTTCCAGGTCGAGGTACTGTTCGAGGCCCATCAGCTTATTGCGCTGGCAGGTTACTGCCCAGTAGATCGGCCGGTCGTAGAGGTTCGAATTGATGATGTCCAGGATGGCAATCTCGTCTTTCAGCAAACGGCTATTGTTGATGCGAACGGGGATGCGTTGTACCGGTGTTTCTCCGGCGGGTTGCAACCAGGGGGCCTGCGCCAGGCGGCGTGGATCTACCTGGATACCAACGTTCGTCGTGCTGTATTGCGCTTCCAGGCTGGCTCCGCCGCGTAGCGGAACGGGGTTACGGGTAGCAATAACGTTCATGAAGGCACTAAGGCTCAGCGGTTGGTCTTTGGCACGGTCACCTTCCGGGTTGTTGCGGTTGAGGTAAGGCACCTGGTTTCGCTTACTGCCCCGGATGAGGTCCTGGCTCAACGTCAGGTTCAGCGGCGGCGAGTCGTTCATCTTATACCGAAGCAAATCAATGTACCAATCAACGGCGATCAGGCTAAGGTTCACTACCCGAACATCTGGTCGGATACCTTCCACCTCCTGGGCATACCAGAGTGGATAAGTATCGTTGTCACCATAAGTGAAGATGATGGCGTTTTGATCAACTGACTCCAGGAAATTGGAAGCATAATCTCGTGCACCGGTATGCTCGGCACGGGAATGGTCGTCCCAGTTCTGGAAGCCCATCAAGAGCGGAGCAATCAACACGACGGCGCCGATGGCGCCCGCAATGGCCACGCCCTTTTGTTTTAACAATCCTTTGGCCAACTCATAGATGGCCGGCACGGCCATGCCCATCCAAATACAGAAGGTAAAGAAGGAACCTACCAGTACGTAGTCTCGTTCCCGTGGCTCGTTCGGTGGCTGGTTGGTGTAGATGATGATCCCGATTCCGGTGATCACGAAAAGTCCGAGCAGTCCCAGGAATTCCTTATTTCTTCGTCCGGCGTGCCAGAACAGGCCAATGAGACCAAAAATGAAGGGGAGCAGGAAGTAGGTATTTCTGGAAGGAACATTTTTGGCAGCATCAGGTAATTCGTCGAGGTCGACCCCAAGGTGAATCTCATCCACAAATTTGATGCCGGAAATCCAGTTGCCCGAGCTACTGTCCCAGCTGTAGAAACCTTGCTCGCCATTCTGTCGGCCGCTGAAGTTCCACATGAAGTAGCGCCAGTACATCCAGCCCAATTGGTACCGGAAAAGGAAGCTCATGTTATCTGCCTGATTCGGACGCCCTCGGGGGAGCGCCGCGTTTGGATCAAGGCCCAGCCACTGTTTGTAAAGACTTACGCGTCCCTGGGTGTTGTCGTACATGCGGCTGAAGAGCATCATGTCTTTCTTGGTGTACTCGGGGGTAACTTTAGTCGTCACACCCTCTTCATATTTTCCATCCACCAGGCCGTAGCGGTCTTCAGTTTCGGTGGAAATAACCTGGGCGTTGAACGTCTGGCCATAGATCAGGCTACGCTCACCGTACTGCTCACGGTTGAGGTAGGGCAGCAGGCTGGTCACATTGTCCGGGTTGTTCATGTTCACCGGTGTTTTAGCGCCGGCACGAATGACGACAACACCTACAGTGCTAAAGGCAATTACCAATAAGCCGAAACCGACAAACAATTGCTGCAACATTGCACTCTGCTTCTTGTGCGCATAGCGCAGGCCAAGAAACATCGCCCCACCCAGCAATAATACAGTTGGGATGGTGCCGGAGTGGACCGGTAACCCAAAGCTGTTGACCATCGGGATTTCGAAAAATTGCCAGATGGTCGGGATGCCCACAATGATGAACGCCTGGATGAATACGATAATGGCAACACCTGCTAAAACTGACACCGCCAGTCCCATAAAGCTGTTTTTCTCCGGGTTCTTCTTGTAGTAGTACAGGATGGCCATGGCCGGGATCGTCAGGATCGAAAGCAAGTGGACCCCAATTGATAAACCGGCAGAGAACAGGGCGAAGAGCAACCAGCGGTCGGCCTCTGGAACGTCCGGCTTGGTGTACCAACGAATCATTGCCCAGGCAGTAAGACAAGTAAAAAACAAGGACATGGCGTAAACCTCTCCTTCCACTGCACTGAACCATACGGAGGTACAAAA
>JBGCFZ010000553.1:0-7273 GCA_045110355.1 Lewinella sp.
GCGTTTTATGCGCGTTAGTCAAATTTGACCGCCCCTGTGGGTTTATGGCCTCGAGAACTCACTTAAAAACTGAGCTGGAGACTTCACTGGAAATGATGATTTTTTGTACACATCTAAATCACGGGTAACAAAAACATCAGCCGCTATTTCCCGAGCTATTTCCAATTGAGCGGCATCTTCCAGGTCAGCAAGTTTACCAACTGCTAAGGCTGCTGCTAAAGCTTCTTTGCTCAGGGAAGTAACGCCTACATATCGCATCAATTTCGCTATCCTATCTTTTACGGCTTTATGGTCCTTATCCATCTTTGACATGTGGAAAAAGGCGAACACTAAGGTTTGAGTATCGGTGACAAGTTCAATCTCCTCTAGTTTAGCCAGTTCAACCATTTGTGAAGCCTCTACGTAAAAAGGTTTCCGGTTTAAGAGAAAATCCAGTATTACGTTTACATCTGCGTATATTTTTTGCATAGCTACGTAATCAGAATCTTGAAAGGTACTCCTCACGAAGCTCCTCATCTGTTTTTGTGAGCATTTCCCTGTCTGCAGAAACGGAAAGTGAGAGAACTTCCTCACTCGGTTCCAAAATGACAACTGGCTCGTAGTCGTGATTAAGTTTATCTCTTAAAAACTCTTCAATCATTTTTGAAAGGCTCGTGCCTTTTCTCTTAGCAAAAGCTTTGCCCTCTTCTATGATTTGAGCATTAAGTCTTAAAGTTAGTTTTGCAGCTTCCATGCTATTTAGTTTTGCACGTATAAGTACACGTACAAAACAGCGTCAGCACCCAAATAGTTTCCTATTACTCCTTTTAACCGGACTTATTCAGTCAATATATCGCTTCGTCAAATCACCATATGCATCGATCCGTCGATCCCGAAAGAAGGGCCAGATGCGGCGTACGTCGGCCGTACGCTGGCGGTCGATGGTAACGACTGCGTGGGCAGTTTCGTGCTGCGGCGCCTGATAAAGGAATTCGCCCTGAGGGCCGGTGACGAAGGAGGAGCCCCAGAATTGGATGCCGTTGGTGGCGCCGCTGGGGTCAGGCTCAAAGCCGGTTCTGTTAACGGAGACGACTGGGAGTCCGTTGGCTACGGCGTGAGCGCGCTGGCTAATGATCCAGGCATCGCGTTGGCGCGCCTGCTCTGTCGGGTCGTCGGTAGTTTCGTAGCCGATGGCGGTGGGATAAATCAGTAATTCTGCACCAGCCAGGGCCATGAGGCGAGCGGCCTCGGGGTACCATTGATCCCAGCACACAAGGACGCCCAGTTTACCGACCGACGTTTGGATGGGGCTGAAGCCCAGGTCGCCTGGTGTGAAGTAAAATTTCTCGTAGTAGGCCGGGTCATCAGGGATGTGCATCTTCCGGTACTTCCCGGCGATGGAACCGTCGCGTTCCAGTACGACCGCCGTGTTGTGACAAAGGCCCGGTGCGCGCTGCTCGAAAAGGGAAATGACCAGTACACAGTCCAACTCCCGGGCCAGTGTGGCAAAGAAATCGGTACTGGGGCCGGGGATGGTTTCTGCCTGATCAAACACGTCGGGGTCTTCCGTTTGGCAGAAATACGGACCGGTGTGGAGCTCCTGAAAAACGATCAGTTCAGCGCCTTCAGCCTTGCATTTACGGGCTATGCTGGCGCTGGTGGCCAGGTTGTCCTCGCGGCTTCCAGCATTGGTTTGTTGAACCAAGCCTACGGACAGCTTTTTGTCGGGCATTACTTCCTTTTTTGGCGCGAACGCGGGTGCAAGGGAAAAGTTTGTGTGAGCAGGGCTTGGGGGGCAAAGGTACTTCAATAGAAGTATGGGTGGTTAATAATTAAGGGCAGTAAGAAATACCTTTTTACGTTCAGGGCGAGTGGGCTCTGCCCCGAGGTTTCTCGGGGCAGAGCCCACTCGCCCTAAAGGAAGGTCTTCTCTCTCCTACCCCTTCACCAGTGAGGCATAATCCAACCAATACACCACTTTCAAAGAAACGGATCCGTTACGGGGCGTGTCCTTCCAAAGGTCACTAAAGCTCTGGCCATAGCCTTCTGAGCGCTGCCGGTCGAAGTCCGTAATACTGGATTTATAGACCAGGAACATATCGCTTCCCGGGGCAAAACGCCAACGATAGATCAGGTCAACGTTAAAAGCATCAAAATCCTGGTTATGGTTCTCCTCATAGTCAGTATCTGCCAGGGTGCCGTCTTCTGCCAGCAAGTGGAAACTGTTGTAGGAAACGCCGCTCCAGTAATGCCGCACGCGAAGGTTCAAGGTCATATTCGCCGTGAAGCTGTACTTCCCAGACAGGCTCGCCTCAACGGAGGTAACGTCTCTCTTGCCCATGTATACGTTGGTAAAAGTTTCCTCTCCTGCATCAATAGTCTCCTTATTCACAAAGCCTACCTCATTGCGTTCCCTACCTCTGAATACCCCGGTGTTGAGGCTAAACCGATCACTTAATCGCCAGCGGGCGTTTACGTTCAGGTAAAGGTCCGAGCGATCTGCTCCGTAGTAGCCATTGTTGTTGAAATTAGTACTTAGTCGAATCGCCTTTCGCGAGTCGGTACCTATCCATCCACCTAAAGTACGCGCTCCCGGGTTGCGTAGGAAACGACCTTTCACCCTTGGTTCGAAGTAGTCAAAGTTATTTGCCAAGTCGCTTTCAGCCCAGAAATTGACGTTCCAAAAATGCTTGGTTTGCGCATATACCCAGCTTTCAACTAAGGCGCCGGTAAACTTCCCGGGTTTGTACAAAGTATTGCACTCGACATCCGTTCCTGCTCCCCCGTTGAGGAAGAACCCTTTGAAAAAGGGCTCATTATGGTTGTAGCGAACGGTACCACCAACCTCCCGGGAGTTGTTGGAAAACAGTAGCCCCAGATCATTCGGATCGTACGTATCACTTTCCTCCCCTGCCCTGACTGACCAGGTCCAATTGCCGGAAATTTTCGCCACGCGCAAATTAGCGACGTGCCCCGTGCTCGTTTCATCGGGCAGGAATCGTTGGCTGTACCCAAAGTTTCCCCGAATGGCATACTTATTGGCGTTGTTGTGAAGGTCGAACAATAGCCCGGTGACGTTGGCATCCGCAGCCGCTCCTTCCCGCCAGACGTTGGTATTGATCAGGGTGACGGAAGAGTTGTTCTTTAGGTTCTGGTCAATGACCGCCACATTATAATTCGTTAGCGGGTTGGTCAGAATTTCCCGACTCTCTCCTTCTGCATTCGTTACGGTAGCGTAATTGGGCTGCTCCACCGCGTTAAAAAAGCCAATGCCAGTGCCTTTGGCCGTCCGTCCGCTGATTTTGGTTGCATTATACAATTTAGCCCGCTGCGGGTTATCCACTACCGTCTCCCCTTCCAGCATTTCCTGCCCCAGCGCGCCACCGAAGTAATTACCTCCCCCCACACGGCGGCTGTAAAAAAAGCCGCCTTTATTGAAAAGCTCCGTGCCTTCGGTAAAGAAGGCGCGCTGCTCGTCGAAGCGCTGCTCAAAGGGGCCGAGGTTAAGGATCTGATCATCAGAGCGGGCTTCGCCAAAATCCGGAATCAGGGTCATATCGAGGGTAAAGGCATCGGACAGGCCGACTTTTACGTCCATACCGCCGGTGATGCTGGTGCCGGTGGCGGCCTTGTCCGCGCCTGCGGCGCGGGATTTAAGCCCGTAGGTTGCCAGAAACGGCGTTGCCTGGATTCGCGCTGGCGCCTTAACGTTCCTGATCCCCACCAATTTCCCACACTGGTTCAAGTAGCCATCAATGGTTGGGTCAATGGCCGTCCAAAAACTTTTCTCGCGGTTCCGCTGAACGTTTCGGACGAAGTTGATCGTCCAGTTCTGAACATCCGTTTTAGGAAAACGGATGGCGGAGTACGGTACAAAGACTTCTACGGACCATCCTTCGGCCGTAACCACTGATTTACTTTGCCAAACGGCGTCCCAGTTTTCGTCTTCTCCGTCGGTCGAGTACTGAGAATCAAACTGAACGTTGGCAGGGGTAGTTAGGAAAGCAAAGCCATTTTGCCCACTGTTGTAGGGGTCCAGGGAAATCGCAAACCAGTCGGTATTCCCCAAATCGTCCCGCTCCGTCAGTTCCATCAAGATGCTGTCTGGGCTGGCGTCGTACAGCATGGCCCCAACGTAAAAGCCCCGGTCATTATAGACGACTCTGATCTCTGTCTTCTGGGCGGGCTTGATCCACGGTACCGGTTGCAGATTAGTAAAGTCATTACCAACGGGAGCCGTTGCCCAAACACCCTCATCAATGAGGCCATCAATTTTGATCGCCTCATCAGTTCTAATGGCTTCGAGGCTTGGCTTTCCTTGTCCGAAAAGTGAACAAGTAAAAAGTATTAGGCAAAAAAGAAGTTGGTAATGTCTCATCTAGTGGTGGGGTTAAAACAATCCTAAGCAATACTTAACAAGTGACGACAGGTTACAAAAGGGGTTGCACCTTCCCTCCCTCAAATCTTCTTATCTTGCGCATGCTTTACTACTGATCCAAATAACATCCCCTTGAAACATTTTTTTCTTACCCTACTGGCGCTGGCCTTTTGGGGTAGTATCCGGGCGCAAGCCACCGGAGACAGCTTGTACTACCTCCGCCCCGTTGACACGATGCAGGTGTATAACGACGCCGCCTCCGGTCACATCCTCTTCGATCATTACATTGCTGATGGACAGACCCTGTTTGGCATCTCCCAATTCTACGGTCTTTCGCTGGAGGATGTTTACCAACTGAACCCAACCCTTCGTACAAAATATGCTCCCGGCGATAAAGTACGGGTAGCCATTCCCCGTCTGATGATCCGCCCCTTCCCGGCACAAGACAGCCTCGCCTGGTTCGTTCCGGTAAACTACAAGATGCGCAAAGGGGAAACCTTTTTCGGCCTCTACAAACGGGTGCTTCAGTTACCCGACGCAACGTCCCTCAACGACCTTAACCCCGACCTGGATCCCATGCGGTTGACCCCGAATCAGATTGTAGCCATTGGCTACATGAAATTAGATGGTATCCCCAAAGCTATGCAGAGCGAAATCATTGATCCCTACGTACGAAGAAACCGTGGCCTGCGCGAACTGTGGAACCTGCGCACGAAAGGTAAAAAGATGAAGTCGGCCAACGGCAAGGCTGCCTGGACCAGCAAAGGTGACCCCGGAAAATGGATGGCGCTGCACCGCACCGCTCCGATCAATAGCCTGATTGAAATCGAAGACCCCCGAAGCCGGAAAATTATCTACGCAAGAGTGGTCGGCCGCGTTCCCGAGCAGGTAAATGACCGCAACGTAATCGTCGTCGTCAGTCCACTACTGGTAAAGGCATTTGGCGTAAGAGATAAGCATTTCTACGTAAGGACCAAGCATTTTTAGCACCTTTGCTCCATCAAGCGCATCTTCCACATCCTCTCTGCCGCAGATCGTGGCAAATTCAGGCTGCTCGTCCTGGGAGCAATCATCCTTGCCGTCCTGGAAATGATCGGGGTCGTTAGTGTGCTGCCCTTCATGTCTTTGATGGGCCGTCCGGAATTGATTGAAGATAATCAACAGTTAAACAGTCTCTTCCAATGGGGAGGCTTTTCGAGCAGACGTACCTTCATCATTGCCGCCGGCATCATGGTCATCATCTTGCTGACCTTGTCCCGTCTTTTTGCCATCCTGATGAATTTCATTACGGAAAGCTTGTTGTGGCGCATCTACCACCGAACGAGCACGCGGCTGCTCGATTATTACATCTCCCGCCCCTACCGGTACTTCCTCAGCCGAAATACGGCCGACATCAGGGTATACATCTTGCGGGAGATTCATCAATTGATCACCGGTTATCTAAGCCCACTGATCACCCTGGTCATCAGCGGCATTACCTGCCTTACGATCATTGTCTTAATCCTGGTGGTCAATCCTTTGGTAGCCATTGTATCAGCGATTGCCCTGGGAGGCGCCTACTTATTGATTTATCAGTTCCGGAAGCGGCCACTACTCCAGTTGGGCAACGAGATGCAGACGGCCGGCCGCAGGCGTCATCGTACGCTGGAAGAATTACTCCAGGGCATAAAAACCGTAAAGACTTATGGCAGCGAAGCGCGTTTTCTGGAGCAGTACCGCCAGGATACGGAAATCTTAGCGCGGGTGAACCCCCGCCTTCGCATCATGTACCAAACGCCTAAGTTCCTCCTGGAAATTGTGGCCTACACAGGAATTATCGCAGTAACCCTGGTGCTGTATCTGCAAACCGGCGACTTAGCGACTGCCCTGCCCACCCTCACTTTGTTTGCCGTGGCGGGTTATCGTCTATTGCCTGCACTACAGCAGGTCTTCGGCGCAGTAGCCACCATGCGCAGCAACCAGGGATTGCTCGATCGACTTTACGACGATTTAGTAAAAGGCCTCCAATATGAAGCAGCCCCCCTGCCGGAAGCTGCGCCATTGCCCTTTAATGATGACATACGTTTACAGGCCGTAGGTTTTCACTTCCCGGCAGCAGCAACCCCTTTATTCACCGACCTGGACCTCCGTATTCCCAAGCAGAAGGTCGTTGCCTTTGTGGGCGCTACCGGATCGGGAAAAACGACCTTAGTGGACCTCATTACGGGTCTTTTCTCCCCGACATCAGGGCAAATCCTCGTGGACGGAAAACCATTGGCCACAGCCACTTTGGCGGCGTGGCGAGCGCAGCTCGCCTACGTCCCCCAAGAGGTATTCCTCTACGATGCTACCCTGCGGGAGAACATCGCCTTCGGGGTGTCAACCGACCAGGCTTCCGATGAAGAGATCATGAATATTTTGGCACTGGTAGACCTGGAGAACTTCGTCAATGAGGAAACTTCGGCGGGGCTGGACACCATGCTTGGCGAGAACGGTGTCCGCCTTAGTGGCGGACAACGACAACGGGTTGGCCTGGCCAGAGCTTTACTGCGGCGGCCATCCGTCCTCGTCCTGGATGAGGCAACAAGTGCGCTTGATACCGTTACGGAGCAAACCATCATTTCCGCCATTGATAAATTACCGGAGGAACTCACCGTATTGATCATCGCACACCGGCTGTCTACCGTCCGGTATGCTGATGAGATTCACTTACTGGAAGCTGGCCAACTGATCGCGTCGGGCACCTATGCGGAACTGAAGCAGAATAGCGAGGTGTTTCGGCGGATGTCGGACTTGGCCTAGTGGATGAATTCACAATTACTTGACCGTTATTCCTTGCCTTTTAGCACCGTGACTTCGTTGCTGAAATCCTCATTTAGCTATGGCTAAAATCCGGTTTCAGCGCCTTGCCACGGCACGAAAATCCTGCGGACTAAA
>JBGCFZ010000554.1:0-2782 GCA_045110355.1 Lewinella sp.
GCGATTGGCTGCCGCTAGTATATGCTCGCTGAGCTCGTGGGCAAAGGAGCGTCACTTTTTACGTTTATCCAGGGACCTTGCAATAGCTACGAAAATACTGATTAGTTGATTATTCTCATCTAGTATTTCAGACAATTTGTGCGCGGCAATGTAGCCCTTTCTCTTGATGATTTTCAGGTTGATGTGGGTTTCTCTTAGCTCTTTTAATGACACGCTTATTTTGTGACGAAAGTCACTGGGCGATTCTGCACCTCGTGCCTCTCCATATAAAAGTGCAGGTGCGCTTCCAGAGCGTACAATCTGTTTGCAAAGGTGCTGTGCCGCGTAAATGTGTGGGAGTTGCTCAGAGACATTCAGTATCCGAACAGTAAAATCAATCAATCGATTCTCCAATAAGGCGGCGCGTTCATTTGAAGTCATTCTGCTGTCATTAAAAGAAAAAATAAATACTTGTAAAAGTAATAATAATTAAAATAAAACACAAATAATGTCTTTTTTTAGGATAAAACATTTTGAAATCACCTGAGATTGTAAATAATCCGATCATCCTCCGCAATCAAAAATCAAGAATCACCAATCGAGAATCGAGAATCTTCTACCTTTGTACTATGAAGCCCAGCATCCCCAAAGGAACAAGAGATTTCCTCCCCGCCGAAGTACGCCGCCGCGATTACATTTTTGATGTGATCCGCAAGCATTTTCGTCGGTTCGGTTACCAGCCGATCGAGACGCCGGTGATGGAGAACCTGGCGACGTTGACGGGGAAATACGGCGAAGAAGGCGATAAACTGCTGTTCAAAGTGCTGAACAACGGGGATTTCCTGAAAAAGGCGAACGCCGATGACCTGACGAATAAAGACAGCGGCAAGGTGCTTTCCAGCATCAGTAAGCGAGGCTTGCGGTATGACCTCACGGTGCCGTTTGCGCGCTACGTAGTGATGCACCAAAACGACTTGGCCTTCCCCTTCAAGCGCTACGCCATCATGCCCGTTTGGCGGGCGGACCGCCCGCAGAAGGGGCGTTACCAGGAGTTTTACCAGTGTGACGCTGATGTAGTGGGCTCCGACAGCTTACTCAACGAGGCAGAGTTAACGCAGTTACTCGATGGCGTTTTCCACGAGCTGGGCCTCAAGGCAGTCATCCGCCTCAATAACAGGAAGATTCTGGCCGGCTTGGCTGAGATCGCTGGCATGGCCGACAATATGATGGACATGACCATCACCATCGACAAACTGGATAAGATCGGTTGGGAGAAGGTTGCCGAAGAGCTGGGCAATCGGGGCGCGGACGCAGGTGCAATAGACGTTGTCAAGCAGTTCCTGGATGCCAACTCCCTCGAATCTGTAGCTCCGCTCTTGGCCAATAGCGAAATTGGCAAACAAGGCATTGCAGAGTTGCAGGAGGTCTTCGATCTTGTTGCATTGCATTCTCCCCTCTCCGGGGGAGAGGGGCCGGGGGAGAGGCGAACCAATAACCGCATCGAATTCGACGTCACCCTGGCCCGCGGCCTCAACTACTACACCGGTGCCATCTGGGAAGTAGCCGTTGACACAGATGCCCCAGGCCAGGAGAACATCAAAATGGGCTCCATCGCCGGTGGCGGCCGCTATGCCGACCTCACCGCTATCTTCGGGATGAAGGACATGCCCGGCGTTGGCATCAGCTTCGGCGCAGAACGCATTTACGACGTACTGGAAGAACTCGATGCCTTCCCGGCTGATGCTTCCGAAGACCTGCAGTACCTGATCCTTTGCCTTGATAAGGAAATTCTGACGCACGGCTTTGGGCTCGTCTCTCGCCTGCGGGCAAGAGGTATCCACGCCGATCTTTACCCCAAGTCAACCAAGCTTAACAAGATGATGAAGTATGCGGACCAACGGGGGGTGCCGGAGGTAATTATCATTGGAAGTCAAGAAATGGCATCCGGCAACTACACAGTCAAAGACATGAAGACGGGGCACCAAAGAAATATGATGGAAAGACAGTTTAATCCACTTCCAGAGTTTATTTGGTTAGCAAAAGAATATGGAGCTGACAAATAAAGCAGCTTGAATCGGCTATTTTAAGGATAGAATTTCCAATAACGAGTGCTCCTCATCCTCGACGAAAGCCCTTATTACAGGTAGTTTACTCTTCAGAAACTCAGCGACCGTTGCTACTCTTTGATTTCCAAATCGAAGGTGGACGACTTTTGGAGGCGGACCATGTCGATCTAACAAATCAACAAAATCCGAGTCCTGGCTGACAATAACTACGTAGTCATTATCTCTTGCCCATTGCCAAATTAATGAATCTCCTGGTTGCTCGGGAAGCCCGACTTGATCGACGTGAATAGCTTCCGGGTATGCCGACTTGATTCGTCCTATGATTCGGTAAGAAAGATTTTCGTCAAATAGAATTTTCATGCTTAGGCTGCAATGACGTGAATGCGCTTTTCCCGCGCAGCAGCATAGGCCAATGCCTGCTTGATTCCTTCTTCCGTAAGTTTAGGAAAATCTTCTATTAACTCGGCAAAAGACATGCCTATAGACAAGTAGCCAAGTACGTCACCGACAGTAATTCGGGTGCCTTTTATGCACGCTTTACCCGAGCGTATACTAGGATTTACGACAATTTTGGTGAAACCTTGTAGCATGAATTAACTTATTAGTGACGGTATTGAAACGAATACTAAGTTAGTAAAGTTTCAACACTCACTTAATGTCGCTATTATTAGGGAGTAGTTGAAGGCCATCAAAATTTATTTCTGGTAAATCTTACTCTTCGCCAATCCCCACTTATT
>JBGCFZ010000555.1:0-10975 GCA_045110355.1 Lewinella sp.
AACTGCGGCGTCTTTTACCCGCTGGCTGCGTTGCTTGAATCCTCATTTAGCTACGGCTAAACTCCGGTTCAAGCGCCTTGCCAGCAGGCAAAATTCACCAGCAGTTAATACGACAGAATCGACCTGACAAAGCACTAGTGCAGTGTAAACTAAGTTTTATGGTATTTATCCGTACGGATGGGGTTTGCCTCCACCCATATCGGCTGCCCCATCAAACGCTCCTTTTCGTTCGCTGAGCGAACGAAAAACACGATTCTTCCATACGCAGAGGGCCGGGGCAAGCCCGGCCCCTGCATGCACAAACTTAGTTTACACTGTACTAGCTCCCTATGGCCTTCCAACTCTCTTTGCACCTGCGGCCGCGCCCTCTTTATTTCACTCAACAACCCAATCCCAATGAAAAACCTTCCAAAAACACTGTTCTTTTTCTTTGTCTTCTCCTTACTGCTGGTCGGAGAGACTTTTGCCCAAATCCCCGAAGCTTTCAAGTACCAGGCAGTCGTCAGGACCCCTGACAACACGCCCATCATTAACCAATCAGTAAGCTTCCGCATCAGTATTCTAGAGGGTTCTCCTGAGGGTGCGATCGTTTACCAGGAAGCCCATTCCCCAACCACTTCGTCCATCGGCACGGTTTCCTTGAACGTAGGAGAAGGTACGCCGCTCACCAACATCTTCGCCGATATTGCCTGGAGGGCCGGAGATTACTATATGCAAGTAGAAGTAGACGTTAGTGGTGGCACAAGTTACCTGTTATTGGGTACCAGTCAGCTACTGTCCGTTCCGTATGCACTCTACGCAAAGGAGGCAGAAAGTGTAGTCCTTACCGCAGGGGAAGGCATCAACATCAATGGCAATGAGATCAGCAATAGCGCACCCTCACAGTGGCTACTCAGTGACGACCTGGTGTTTGTAGCCCCCCCGAAGCGGGTGGCCATCGGAGTAGGCGCTGACACAATGAATGTTCCGGCGGATAATCACCTATTCGTAAACGGAAATATCCGGGTGGCTAATGACTCTAATCTTGTTGGCGTCGACGAGATCATCGGCTTCGACGATATTCGCCTGGCGGGCAGCCCTGGCCGTCAGAATGATATGCACATCGCCAGCAACGGCCGGGTGACCTTCGCCGAGGAAGTCGGCATTAATCAGACTTTTTCCTTCGTTGACCTCAACGTGCGGAACCAGCCTGGCAACGGCACCGTTTTTCAAGTCGAGGATACCTCAGGGGTTGATCTATTTGAAGTCGGCCGCAACGGCAACGTGGGCATCAACGAGATCACCAATAACGTTACCCTGCAGGTACAAAATAAATCCGTTGGCACCAACAACATCATCGCCAACTTCGAGCGAGCCAACGGGGATAACGTACTACAAATCCAGGATGACCGCGACGTGGTAATTACCGGAGATTTCTCTGTTACCGGTAACAAGAACTTCGTGCTCGACCACCCGCTCGACCCCGCCAACAAAACCCTTTCGCACAACGCGGTAGAGTCGCCAGACCGCGTAACGTACTACGACGGGACGGTGCGGCTGAACGCGGATGGTGAGGCTGTGGTAAAACTCCCCGCTTACTTCGAGGCCCTGAATGGTGATTGCCACTACCAACTGACCTGCATTGGTGGATTCGCTCAGGTGTACGTCAAGACAGAGATTAGTGGGAATCAATTTTCCATCGCTGGCGGGCGGGCCGGCATGAAGGTATCGTGGCAGGTGAGTGCACGCCGCGACGACCCATGGGCCAAGGCACATTCTTACGAGGCCGAAGAAGACAAAGATCCAATTGATAAGGGCAAGTACTATTACCCCGAAGGCTACGGAAAGGGCAACGCCTTTAAAATTGGGATGAAGGAATCTATTGATGAGGAACCTAAAGAAGATTGAAAAGGACTTCATCGAAAGAATCACCAATATCCTTTTTAATGGCGACGTACACCTTGGCTTAAACACTATACTTCTAAATAGGACAACCAAGTACACACCGCCTAATTACACGCTTTTTATGTATCGTGAATCAGTTGCCTCCCCCGGCCAGTTTTATTCGGCCGGGGGCTTTAGCACTTGCTTGAGATTTATGGTTCCTATAACGAATTAAGTAAACGACACCAGCACAACACATCTGCATTAAAATGAGAATATCTTTCATCACCTTAACTAACAAAGGGTACTTACCTTATACCACTAATTGCTTAGCATCACTAAAAAAGATCAGCATCTACAACTTAAAATGTTATGCAATTGGCGAATATGCCTATAAACAATTACTCAAGAATAAAATTGATGCCACCTACATCCAAGATGAGACAAATACCAACTTTCAATCCTACAGACAAGGCAATTGGGCAGATATCATTATATATAAGTTCCAAATCATTCACGACAACCTAAAGAACAATGATTTTGTCTGCTTCACCGATGGAGACATCGTATTCAAAGAAGCCCTTTTTCTTGATTACTGCAAAAACGAAATCGGCGAAGCAGATTTATTAATACAGAACGATACGCAAGACGACACGTCACGTCAGAATTTATGTAGTGGTTTTATGTTTATCCGATCCAACAAGACCACACTCAAATACTTTGATCCTACCTACGTGAAGGCCAACTCCATTATTGCAAAAGGCTGGGGAGACCAAGTTTACATCAACCAAAACAAAGAAAAATTCAACTATAAGGTCCTGCCACTTGCCTTATTCCCTAATGGTAAGTACTACTTAGAAAATCATATAAGTTTGGCGCCTTACCTGATTCACTTTAACTGGCTAATTGGACATAAAAAATCTGCACAGATCGTAAGGCTTAAAGAGTGCTACTCTTTTCAGTTGTGGCGTTTGTATTTCAAGGAAGTTGTTGTCGAAAAATACAAGAACGGAATAAAACGAAGGCTCAACAGGTACAGCGCTGTATTCCACTAATCCCTCATCCATTTATCAATCTATTACAGACGGGCGCAAACCAAATTGTCGTATTGCTTTATCGGGTAGGATTGGCGGTGACCTTACCTCCACTAAAGTGAAGGCCTTAGATATAAAGCTTTCCGAGCTGAAGCGATGCTCGCTGCCGCTCGTGACGGCTACCGCCTGTGCGACAATTTGGTTTGCGCCCCTACAGACAGCTTGCCTAACGTACGCAGTAAAACTGTATGCTAGCGATACAACTTCATCCCCATAAATTTCAACGCTACAACTACCTGAGCAGGTAGTTAAGTACGAACCTGAATCAACACGCTCACTTAATGAAACACCTCTTATACTTAGCTATAATTGCTTCAACAGTAATTCTTTTTTTTTACTTGTCCCTAAACAATGAAAACCTAATATTCGAGATCATCTCTCCCGACACATGGACCTACATAGATGCTTCAAATATGCTCTACGATGAAATGAGACCACACCCAACACGTCCATTAGGCTATTCATTAATTTCTGGGCTACCAAAGTTATTCGATCCTGAATTAAGTGACGAGAACTACATCCGCTTCGCCGTGTTAATAAATCTTCTTGCGTGGTTTGGATCAGTTATTTTTTTCTACAAATCTCTCAACACCTACTTCGACAAAAAAACCACCTTTTTCTTAGTGTTACCATTTATATTCACCCTTGGAAGTATTGCCCATTTATTCATAATGTTGTCAGAAACATTAATTCTTTTCTTGCTGTCAATTATTTCATTTTTGATTGTAAAACATGACAAAACAAACAAAATAAAATACTTAGTTCTAGCCGCGACCATTTTAAATTTCGCCATCCTAGTAAGACCAGGTTTTATATATCTGGGGGCTACAACCTCTGTGGCAATGTTTTTCTTCCTTATTAAAGGTAAACAAATACAGATTGCCAATTATATATTCGGTCTGTTCTTAGCCTCTATCATTTGCGTCGCTGGACAAAACATCGCGATGTTTAAAGAATACGGCAAAACAACCCCATCCTTCATAGACAAAACAACCTGGTACTGCTACTTAGGGGCAGAAACACAGGCGGAACTAACAGATACTCCACTACTAGACGTAAAAAACTCAAGAAGCTTATTCCTCACCAACATGACCTTCAAGAAGATAGGAGAAATAAGTTCTGCAGACTTAAAAAAACAACTTACCAACAATCCTGAAATTGTCATCAAACACTGGCTATTCAACGTAGCTAGAAACAGCATTGCGGGATCGAGCACCCTACGCGCTTTTTCCAGTAAAGAAACAATCGCTTTCTCCCTACCTACTATATTGTATAAAATCACAAGAATTCAGAACACATCATTTACGCTCCTATTCCTGATTTCGGCATTATTTATTATGATAAATCCGTTTAAAACAAAGCTCATCGTCTATCTCTTAAGCATCATAATCCTGTACATATTCTCAATATCGGGCATTTCGTTTTGGCAGGGAGATAGGTTTCACTTCGTTTTGTACCAAATGATCTTAATTGTGTTCCTATTACTGATCAAGGACAACCGATTTACTCAAAAGTGGTTAAAATTGTTACCTCATCAACCTACTCCACCACCGGAATCCGCACCATACTAGGATATGCAGCCGAATGGTGCACTGCATTTCGTGCCACCACACCTTTGCTTTCATCATAGTTCCGGCCACCAGTATTCAGGTTACGACCGAAGCGGGGGAAATTGGAGCTGGAAACCTCAATCCGGATCGAGTGTCCGGGTTTGAAGTGGTTGGCCGTGGACATCGGCGTGAGGTCGACTTTATATACCTTGTCTTTCTCCATCCAGACTTCTTTGTCGTACCCTTCCCGATAGCGAACGCGCTGGATGGTTTCGTCGAGGTTATAGGCCGTACCGTCGGGTGCTACGTCGATGAGTTTTACGGTGAAGTCGGTGTCTTTGGCATCGGAGCTGACGTAGAGCGTCGTTTCGATACTGCCGGCGATTTCGACCCCTTCGGCAAAAGGCTCGGTGGTATAAACCAGGATGTCGTTACGGGTTTCCATTCCCCGTTGATCGAAGGCGCCTCCTTTGACGGCATTACCGGTACAACAAACGTTACCGCCGTAACTCGGGACGGGGTTCATGGGGTCGTAGACGAAGCTATCGGGCATGTCTTTTGCCGGAGCCTTACTGCTGAGTTTGCCGTTGCCGTGTAGGGTGTTAGCGCTGCCGTCGGAGTCGAGGTAGAAGGTCTGCATTTTGGCGACTGGCGGAGGCCAGGCAGTGGCCGTCTTCCATTCATTGCTCCCCATAACGTAGTATTGCACCCGCGGCCGCGCCACCTCTTCTGCCCCTTTCAGATGCTGCGCAAAAAAGGCTTCGATCTGCTCCTGATAGTTGAGCCGTGCGTCACCTACGGAGCGTTCACCGACAATGGTGTTTTCGGTAGCGCGGGTATAAGCGCAGTGTAATGTCGGCGCAATGACGAGGTATTGCTCATCTCGCATCGCCGGGGTCGTAGCATTGCTTCGCACGTGGTTGAACAGCGCCAAATTGGGGCTGATCGATACATCGTACCAACTCGTAAACCAGAAGGCCGGCACGTCGAACGGCATGTCGTCGTGGTATAGCCCGCCTTCAAACCAGGCCTTGCTGTTCGGGGTACGGGTGGCCATTTCTTCGAATATGCCCTTGGGGCCGTGCTGTGCCGTGATGATGTCCTGCAGCGGCAGGGTTTTCAGGCCATCTTCCCACGCGACGCGAGGATACTCGGGAGCCATGTCGTGGAAGCGTTGGATACGGAGGAGGTCGTCGCGTGTAGCAGTTTTCGGGATGCGTGGTCGCATCGGATCGTGCTGCACGGAGTACAGCCAGGCGATGAATAACATCTGAGTAGCGCCGCCCCGGTACCAGTTGCCCTGTTCCTGAAACTTACCAATTTTACCGACGCCGGCACCATATCCCTGGGGCACGATGGCCTTTAGTGCGGGGTGGCCAAGACTAGCTACGGCCATCTGCCATTCGGCGGTAGAGCTGCAGCCGAGCAGGCCGATATTCCCGTTGCTCCAGGGGCGTTCAGCAAGCCAGGTAAAGGCGTCGTAACCGTCGGTAGTTGGGGTGCCGAGGATGTCCCATTCCCCTTCGCTGTAGTAGCGGCCGCGTTCGTTTTGTACCACGTAGGCGTAGCCGGCTTTCACCCAAGCGAGCGCGCGTTGGTAGGTGCGGGTACGCTCCTCTCCGTCAACCCAGCCATTCATCTGATAGGGCGTCCGGCTCAGGATAACGGGGACTTTTTTGTCCGTCTTTGGCCGGTAAATATCTGTGGCCAGCCGGATGCCGTCGCGCATCGGCGCCCTGTGCTTCTGCTCGATGTGGGCAATCTCTGCGAGTTCGAGGTATTCTCGGCTACTTTGGGCGCGGACGCTGGTGCAAAGTAGGAGTAGGGAGAGCAGGGGGAGGAGCTGGCGCATTGGTCTGTTGGTTGTATTAGTCTCTTGGGGTAAGGTACGGTGTTCCTTAGATACAGCCGACTAAATGTCTGATGTGGTGTGTCTCTAATCGCGCAAGCCTAAGTCGGCAGACTAACTTTTATCCGGCTACGCCAGGCTATTATTCGCCATCTGACGGATCGTTTACTAAAGTCAATAAAAGAATTACAGCCGCCCCTGTAACCATCTCCCCCTGCTGCAGTAAGTAAAGAAAAACCAAGATGAAACTTGCCTTCGTCGTTGCATTTTTATGCCTACTGCCTTCATTACATTTGAACGCTCAATCTGTCGGCCTGAAGTTCCCAAGTGAGGAGATACTTGATGATCTGAACTACCTTAAAACCTCTCTCGAAGACACCCATTACAACCTCTACGCCTACGTAAGCCGGGAAGATTTTATTGCCAACTATCAAGAAATAGTAGCCGCCATAAATCAGGATTCGCTCACCCAACTCCAGGCCATCACGCTTTTCCAGCGTGTTATTTCTGCGGCCAACACCGGTCATGCTGAGATCGATTTCCCCGCCGCCGCCTACCTTACCTACGGCAAACAAAACGGCACCGTTTTCCCCCTGGAGGTGGCCCTGGAAGACAATAAGGTCTACGTCAGGAAAAACTACTCTTCCAATACAGCCATCCAACCAGGCGATGAACTCTTGCGCATCAACGGCACCAACATACAGGAAATAATAACTGCCATTCATCCTCAGCTCTCCGCTGAGAGTATCTACCTGAAGAATGCTAAACTAGAGTTTTGGTCCCTCCCCCGCCTTTATTGGCAGCTGTATGGCCAGCATAAGAACTTTGACATTACGGTTAAATCCGGCAAAAGAACTAGTACACATACCCTTGCTGCAGTTGGCTTGTTCGAAGGCTATGAAATTCCTCGAAAAGACGTCCTTGCCTCCAATCGTCGCTTTGAATTATTCAACAACTCGGCGTACCTCAACCCTGGTAATTTCAGTGGTGATGAGGTAATTTTTCGCCGCTTCATCGACTCTGCCTTTACCACTATTAACCAAGCTGCTTCCCAAAACCTGATCATCGACCTCAGGAATAATGCTGGTGGGCATGATGCCTTTAGTGATTATCTAAGCGCCTACATAGCTCATCGCCCTTTTCGGTGGCACGCTGGTTTCACCCTTAAATCGAGTTCGCTCCTCAAGGACCAAACCCGGTTGACGGCAGACACAACCGATGCCTATTCCCAGGCGATTCTTACCCATCCAGACGGCGACATTTTCACTTATGAATTTCCGCTCTATAAGCCCCATTCAACAAAGATGCGTTTCATTGGAAACGTTTACGTCTTGATCAACCGGCAGACTTACTCCATGGCCGCAGTCACAGCTGCCTTATTTCAGGACCAGGACCTGGCCATCATCGTTGGGGAGGAGAGTGGCGACTACCCGACCCTCCATGCGTCCCAGTTTAGTTACCCTTTACCCAATACATCCATCAGGGTCAAGGTTCCAAAAGGCTACATCGTCCGCAACGGAGGAGGCCTGCAAACGGAGGGTGTACAACCTGACTTCCTTCTACAGGACCACCTCTTGGATGATACTGACGAGGTGCTAACGGCATTGCTGGCTAAGTTGGAGGGTAAGTAATAGCTAATTAGCATTTACAATCCTCATTCTACACCCTAGTGGATGAATTCATAATTACTTGATCGTTATTCCTTGTCTTTTCGTGCCGTGACTTCGTTGCTGAAATCCTCATTTAGCTATGGCTAAAATCCGGTTTCAGCGTCTTGCCACGGCACGAAAATCCTGCGGACTAAACGACCAGATAATTATGAACTCACCCACTAGATCCTGTGGATCGGCGCTAGCCCCTCGATACGAGAAACGGACCTCTGGCCCTATCCTTGCTTCTTAAACGTTCCCCTTTGGGGACCGCGCCTGCGGCGCGATCAGGGGCTGCTTGCACCTGCGGCCGCGCCACCTATTTCTGCTGCCATTCTTCAAACTCTGTTTCCGAAGGCTTGCTCAGCCACATCATCGCCAACAAGAAAGCCGTAATGAGCAACAGGTTAAGATTGCCGGTAACCAGGGCAAAAGCGCAGGCAAAGAGGCCGGGCCCTTCGAGGAGGGCCAAACGAATAATCAGTGCGGTCCGGTAACGACCGATGGCGGTGGGGTAGTCTTGCCGCTGCTTACGGGAAGTGTCCTTCAGTATTTTGCTGGAAATAAAGCGGGACATCGTCAGGCACAGCAACCCGAATCCGGCCACCAACATAATATCCATCTGCGGAGAAATGATCGCCTCCGACCCCATGCTGGAATCGGAGGTGATCAGGTACGTTACGACTGCTGCGAACAGCGCGAGGCCGGCCATCAATGCGAAGGCAATGATGGTCAGCGATCTGAAATCTTCGGATTTAGTCGATTCCATGCATCATCTTTTTCATCCAGCCAGAGATGGCAATGAAGACAAGTCCGGCAGTAATTGGTACTGCCGCAAAAATCAAGAAGAAACCACTGAGACCAACCTGTTCGGCGATAGGCTCAATATATGACCCAGTGAGCCCTGCCGCGAAATTGGCGATAAAGTTTGCCACGAAGAATACACCGAACATAAGACCGATGAGGCGAACAGGAGCTAACTTGGAAACGTAGCTTAGACCTACCGGAGATATACATAACTCGCCGAGTGTATGGAAGAGGTAAGCGGCAATGAGCCAGAACATACTTACACTAGCAGTTTTAGCCCCGTCAGGGATACTCATGGCGCCTAAGGCGAGGATAGCGAAGCCAAGTCCAAGCAGAATAAGGCCCATGGCAAATTTCACCGGACCTGCTTTGAGCCAGGAGATTTTTTTCTCCCATAGTTTAGCAAAAGCTGGGGCAAAGCATATAATGAAAAGACTGTTGAATATCTGGAACCAACCAGCAGGAACTTCTGGCTCAGTAGTCGTAAATTGTTCGTACAACATGTTTCCGATCAGTATCCAGACGATTACGAAGGCCAGGCCTAGTACCAGGTTAGCAACGGCATAGTTCTTGAAGGTGATGGAGAAAAGTTTTAGCAAAACATAGGTCAATACCATCACGGGAACGACCGTAAGAATGGTGTTTGCGATGCGGAAGGTACCTGCGCTTTCTCCATCCAGCGTCCTATCAGTATAATCTAATGCGAAGATGGTCATTGAGCCACCGGCCTGCTCAAAGGCCCACCAGAAAAAAACGATGAAAAAGCTGAAAACAATGATGGACCAAACCCGGTCACGCTCGATCTTTAGTAACGATTTATCTGAAACGATCCATCCAACAAAGGCGATCACAGAACCGATTATGATTGGAGGCATGAACTGACGGCTGAAAGTTTGAAGTGCATTGACTTGGGGGTCCATGAAGTAAACGATCAGGCCATATACCACTGCTGCAATTACAGTCCCAATAATTGCCCAGCGTATGGCGCGTGGCCCTTCCTGCCCGTCACCCTTTGAAACTTCAGGAAGCGGCACATCTATCTGAGCAAGGTGCGCGTCGAGCGTTTCACCGCTTAACGTAGCTGAAGTAGCTTCCGCTGCGGCTACTACTCCTGAATCGTAATCTGCCAGTTCGCTAGGAGGCAGGCCAATGCGACCGAAAATACCCTGGGCAAAGTAAAACTGGATGAGACCAATCAGCATGAAGATACCCGCCAGACCAAAGCCGTAGCTGTATCCCCAGTCGACACTTTCACCGTAGTAACTACACAGCATAATGCCCAAAAAGGCACCAGCATTGATACCCATGTAAAAGATAGTGTAAGCTCCGTCCTTTAGTTCGGGTTCTTTATCGTAAAGTTGACCAACAATAGAAGAAATGTTTGGCTTGAACAAGCCATTGCCAATGATCAGGAGCGCAAGGCCAAGATAAAAGGCCCAGTCGATCTCCAGGGCCATGGATGCGTGGCCAAGTGTCATGACGAGTGCGCCCGCTAACACTGCTTTTCTGTATCCAAGGAACTTGTCAGCCAGGATACCGCCGATCATGGGAGTGAAATATACAAGGCCAGTATAGATGCCATACAAGGCAAGGGCATCGGCTCGATCCCATGGACTGTCACCAAAAGCGACTTTTACCAAGAAGACTACGAGTAAAACCCGCATACCGTAGTAACTGAAGCGTTCCCACATTTCGGTGAAAAAGAGAACGAAAAGAGCTGGTTTTTGCCCGAAAATATTACCCTTTACCGCAGGTAAAGCTGAAGAACTTGATTCCATGATCCGTTTTTAGTCGCCCTAAAGAAACGAAAATTCGCCAAACGCGACCGGTTACTTGTTGGTCAACCTCGTTATTTTAGCGTTAAAACCCATTCCTGGCGGGCCTGCGACCAACGATCATCGCTTTTGCCACATCAGTGCCTAGGCCTTTTGGATAGGTGTTTTTTCGAATATTTTCCGCAAACTCACCCCGAACCAGGCACCGAGCCCCGTAGTGATTCCGCCCCATAGTGCCGTGACGCCCACCAGGGCCCAACCCGATCCAACCCCAAAGGTCACCGCCAGGCGATCACTCAACCTGCCCTCAGAATCAAGGTGAAGGTAACCGGTATAAATACCCCAAACCAGCACGCCACCCAAAAAGGCAAACCAAAAGCCACCCCGA
>JBGCFZ010000556.1:0-8385 GCA_045110355.1 Lewinella sp.
CAGTACAACCTCCTGCAAAAGTTCCGTTTCCGTCTTAAAGACAAAGTTGAATTATCCGCCAATCTTCAGTTCTCCACCACCTCCGACATCCCCCGCTACGATGCCCTGACGGAACGACGGGCCGAGCTTCCCCGCTGGGCCCGCTGGGACTACGGCCCCCAAACCAGGGCCCTCGCTGCGCTGCGCCTCAATGATCGTCGGCCAACCGCCCTGTACGACCTGGCCAGCTACCTGCTTTCTTACCAATTTGTCGCCGAAGACCGCTTTCAACGCCGTTTCGGAGACCCATTGGCCGAGCACAACCTGGTCGACGTCCACGCCACCAACCTGCAAACAGACTTCACCAAGATACTCGGCGAAACGGTGCTACGCTATGGTTTTGACCTCCGGTACGACGCCGTTGCCTCCCTTGCCTACCTCCAGAACATCGACGACGGAAGCCGGGATTTTGCCAACATCAGCACCCGATATCCCAGCCAGGGTTCCGGGCTGGCCTCGGGTGGTCTCTACGCCGAAGCTACGTACGTACTGCAACCGGCATGGAAACTGCGCGGCGGACTTCGCTACAGCAGACAACGACTAAATGCCCGGTTTGGCCCCGAAGACCCCGTCGCCTGGCCACAAGCTTACCTCGACGGGATAGACAATTCGGAAGGTGCCGTAACCGCTGCCCTTGGCCTGCTGCATGAAGCCGGTCCGCACCGTTGGCGAACGCTGTTCGCCCAGGGCTTCCGGGCGCCCAACATTGATGACTTTGCCAAATTCAGGGAGAACAACGGATTCATTCAGGTCCCCAATCCGACACTCCAGCCCGAACGATCTAACACCCTGGAAACAGGGTATCGTTTTCGGGCCAGGAACAATCATTTCGAACTTGGGCTTACGGCCTACCACACCTGGCTAAATCAGGTCATTATCCGTCAGGATGGCACCTTACCAGATGGTCAATCCTTTTTCATCAGCCGGGGAGAAACGCTTTTCGTACAGACCAACGTCAACGCCGAAAGTGCCCGCATTTACGGTTTTGACCTCAACGCCCGAATAAAGTTTGGCCAGGGCTGGCAACTCTCGTCTGCCTTCCATTACCTCCGGGGAAGACGGGACCAACTGGCGCCAGATGGTTCCGTACTTGACCTGCCTCAGGATCACATCCCACCACCCTATGGTCAGACCTCCCTGAGCTGGAACAGGAACGGCTGGAATCTAAGCTGCCGCCTACACTATCAATTGCCCAAACGCCCCGAAAATTATGCCGTTGGGACCATCTTTGGCACCGCAGCCACCGGATTCGAATTTGACCGCTTTGGCACCGCCGACAACCTGGAGCTCACCCCCTTAAGACAAGACCTGACCAATGCGGGAAGCCTGGCCTGGTGGACCTTCAACATGTACGCCGCACATGAGTTGAACGACCACTTGAGCCTCCGCCTGAAGGGCGAGAACTTGCTCGATCAGCACTATCGGACCTTCGCCAGTGGGGTTTCTGCTGCGGGGATTGATATTGGTTTTGGGGTGACCGCGAAGTGGTAATGGGCCTGATTACCAACAATGCGATGAAAACGCTGCGCGTTTTTAGCCGAGCTTCTGATTACCCTAACTCCGGCAGCCGCGTAGCGTAAGGTTGGAAAGGGTTTTCCGTATCTTCGCGCTCCCGAAAACGTAACCATGGCCAAGCAACGTACCTACAAAGTCAAAGAAGCTTTCTATACCCTCCAGGGCGAAGGTGCCCAGGCGGGTCGTGCTGCTGTTTTCCTACGATTCACCGGCTGCAACCTCTGGAGTGGCCGGGAGGAAGACCGGAATGACGCCGTGTGCAAGTTCTGCGACACAGATTTTATTGGCACCGATGGTACAAACGGTGGGCGGTACACGCAGGTGCAGTGTGCGGATTTGGTGCAAAGTTTGTGGCCAGGTGGTGGTAAGCCCTACGTAGTTTGTACCGGGGGAGAGCCATTGCTTCAGCTCGACGAACCACTCATCGCGGCACTTCAACTTCGTGGTTTTGAAGTCGCCGTAGAAACCAATGGCACCCTACCCGTTCCACAAAGCATCGACTGGGTGTGCGTAAGTCCCAAAGCCAACGCTGAGCTGATCGTTAGCCAGGGAGATGAGTTGAAACTGGTTTTTCCACAGACAGAACCACAAGCACATCCCCAGTTATTCGTTGGGCTGGATTTCGCCCACTTCTTCCTGCAACCCAAAGACGAGGCAGGAAAGGACAACACCCCGGCTACCGTCGCTTACTGCATGGCACACCCGCAGTGGCGCGTTAGTTTGCAGACCCATAAGATCATGAACATCGATTGATTCCGTGGCTGCGCCACGGTAGTAGGTAGGGGACAGTAGATAGTGCTACCGCAGCGCGTTGCTCACTTCGTTCGTGGTATGCTCGCTAACGCTTGTGACGGCTACCGACGGTTGAAATAGCGTGCGATTACCTTTTCACCTGCAATTTATTCTGAAATCACTGCCTGCTACCAACTACTCACTATCAACTACTAACTACCAGACTATTTTCCTACCTTAAGCCCCACTACACACCACTTCACTGAAATATTCATGCAATTAAGTACACTCGACTGGGGCATCATCGCTGCCTTCTTTATCGTTTCTTTAGCTATTGGTCTTTGGACCAGCCGGAAGTCAGGCGAATCCTCCAAAGAATTCTTCTTATCCGGTCGGAACATGCCCTGGTGGCTGCTTGGTGTATCTATGGTAGCGACTACTTTTTCGGCCGACACGCCGAACTTGGTGACGGATATTGTCCGTAAACAAGGCGTTGCTGGCAACTGGGCCTGGTGGGCCTTTTTGCTGACGGGTATGCTGACGGTCTTCGTTTACGCCCGCCTGTGGCGGCGCTCGGGTGTGATGACGGATCTGGAGTTCTATGAAATGCGGTACAGCGGGGCTCCGGCACGCTTTTTACGTGGGTTCCGAGCCATTTATCTCGGGGTGTTCTTTAACGTAATGATCATGGCTACCGTCTGTCTGGCAGGCATTAAAATCGGTAGTGTCATGCTCGGTATTCCTGCCGAGACCACCGTCATCCTCGTGGGGCTAATTACCGTAGCCTATTCTGCCCTTGGCGGATTGCGAGGCATCGTCATCACTGATTTCGTCCAGTTTGGCCTGGCCATGGTCGGTGCCTTCTGGGCAGCCATTTACATCGTCGGGATGCCGGAAGTCGGCGGCTTAGATGCCCTTTTCACCCACCCGAATGTTGTCGGCAAACTGGACTTCATGCCCGATATGAGTGACCCGGAAATGTACGTCCCGCTCTTCATCATCCCCATCGCCGTACAGTGGTGGAACGTTTGGTACCCAGGCTCCGAGCCCGGTGGTGGCGGCTACATTGCCCAGCGGATGCTGGCGGCCAAAAATGAACGCCACGCAGTTGGCGCCACCTTTCTCTACAACGCCTTCCACTACGCCCTGCGCCCCTGGCCCTGGATCCTGATTGCCCTGGCCTCCCTCATAGTTTTCCCCGATATTGCCAGCATTGAAGCGGCCTTCCCCAACGCCGACAAAATCGACGATGACCTGGCCTATTCCGCCATGCTATCCTACCTCTCTCCCGGGCTGAAAGGCCTGGTGGTGGCCTCCCTGATTGCCGCACTGATGTCAACCCTCTCTACCCACCTCAACTGGGGGGCGTCGTACGTCGTCAACGACTGGTACCAGCGCTTCTTCAAGCCGGAAGCCACGGAGAAAGATCTCGTAATGGTGGGCCGTATTACTACCGTCGGCCTCATGATTCTGGCCGCCCTCTTCGCCCTGGTCCTCAACAATGCCCTCGAAGCCTTCAACATTCTACTCCAGATCGGTGCAGGAACCGGACTGATCTTCATCCTGCGTTGGTTCTGGTGGCGCATCAACGCCTATACCGAGATTGCCGGTATGTTCATCTCCTTTGCCGTGGCACTTTTTATGAACTTCATCTACCCCCTATTCGGCTTTCGCGAGCTGGCCTCCTGGGAGGTACTGCTGATCGGCATCGGCATCACAACCGTTGGTTGGCTACTCGTCACCTTCATGACTCGCCCGACGGACGATGCGACCCTGCAATCATTCTACCAGCGCATCAAACCCGATGGTCCGGGTTGGCAGCCCGTCCAGGCTGCCCTTCCGGCAGATGCTCAGGTCACTGGCACTGGCAACCTTGCCTTTGGCATTCTCGCCATGCTGGTGGGGGCCATGGCTATTTATGCCGTTCTATTTGCCACTGGCTTCTACCTCTATGGCAACTTGACGGGTACTTTAGTCGCCGCTGGCTTAGCCGTCGTAGGTATTATATTTATGTGGATGAACCGGGCTAGATTTTAGTAATTGTTGATTGGTGATTGTTAATTAGTGATTCTGCCTGCCCAATTGCGACAGCAGAATTAAGAATTAACAATCACCAATTATCAATTATCAATCACCAATCACGAACTACTTCTCCGCCGCCATCCGCAGATAAACCCCATTGCTCCACCCAAAACCATCCTGCACCGGGTATTCTCCCCCACCCGCTTCCAGGGTGATGTCTTCGACGTTGTACTTCTCTACCATCTTGTTGACGTTGGCGTAGACCCGCTCGTTATTGTCCATCCAACGTTCGCGGATCTGTTTGGCGACGGAGTTTTCGTTGTAGTTTTTCAGCCCCTGGTAGGTCATCCATTGCAGTGGCGGCCAGCCGTTGGGCGCATCCCATTGCTGATCGGTATCCACCAGACTGGTGCGGACGCCACCAGGAGCTAGAAATTGCTCGGCAATGACGTCGCCTACGGCAGCGGCACGGCGGTTATCCGTTAGCCCGACAAACAGCGGGTAAACGCCAGCCAGGGTCAGGAAGTCCGTGAATTGACCGGTCGTCCAGTTTTTATCCTGGTAAAAACCGGTCTTTTCATCATACAAGTACTTGTTCATGGCTTCCGCACGGGCCGTGGCCATGGCCGCAAAACGTTCTTGTTCCTTGAGATCAGAATGTTCTTTGGAGATGATCTGTTCCAGTTTCCACAGCAGGCTGTTCAGGTCTGGCGGCACAATGTCGGTGGTAATGATCGAGCTGATGTTCTTACCGTCGGCAAACCAGCGGGCGGAGTAATCCCAGCCCGATTCTGCACCGGAGCGTAGGTGCCGGGCAACCGTCTGGCTGTCGCGGCCTGATTCGCGGATGGCCAACACATCTTCCCGGTAAGATTCTGCGCGTGGGCGATCTCCGGCGTCGTAATATCGGTTGAGGAGGCTGCCGTCCGGCATCTGCACAACGTGGTCCGCTGCCGGGTTGTCTGCCGACACCATGGCAGCACCTTTCATCCAGAAGTCGTGTTCTGCCACCAACTCCCGCATGAATTCTTTGTAGACTTCCCCGCCTTCCATTTCGGCTAGTACCTGTACCATCAGCGCAAAGAATGGTGGTTGTGAGCGGGTGAGGTAGTACGTCCGGTTGCCGTTCGGAATATGGCCGACTTCCCGAATGAGATAAGCGAAATTCTCCACCATATCCCGCACGAGCGTCTGCTTACCTGCGGTTTGCAGGCCGAGGAGGGTGAAGTAGCTGTCCCAGTAATAGACCTCGCGAAAGCGACCGCCGGGAACGACGTAGTCCTTAGGCAGTGGGATGAGGCTGCCAGCGGCACCTTCGTCGGCGCCAGCTTCACGCGTCAGGATGGGCCACAGGGCATTGATGTGTTCGGTGATGGAGCGGGTACCGTCGCTGGCCCAGCCGGAGGCGGGCTGCATGGGCGGATCAAAGTATTTGGCGGCGAAGGCTTTGAGGTCAAAGGTTTTCAGTTGGCCGGCTTTGTCATAAATCCCCATGATTTCATCAACGGGGGCTTTCGGGACCATGTCCACGAAGGTTTTGCCATCGGCGAAGACGCGTTCCATTTGGACGCGACGGAAGAGGTCGCCGAAGAGTTCATCGGGGGCCAGTCGGTCTTTGGCGGCTACTTTTTCGGGCGCGGCCGCAGGTGCGGGGGAAGTTTTTGGAGCAGGGTCTTGCCTGCATGCTGAGGATAGGCCCACCAGCAGGAGGACGGGGAGGAGGAGTTTGATTTTCATTTTTGTACTTTTCGAAATAATAAGCCTGGTGCAATGCACCCTTTACGTTGGGAGCGCAAGATAGGGGATGGTGGTTTTAGTGGTGGAGGGGGGCTGGCTTCCTCGAAAAGGATAGGAAACAAGAAATTCTATTATTTAGGGGTAGGTTGATTGGGAAAGCGTACACCCCCATATTATTGATGGGCTGGAAATCTAATTCCCCTAAATTCAGTTGATCGACAAAGGCAGCAATTACGCGAACTTCCGCGTCGGGAGCTATCATCGCTTCCAAAGGCGTGGCGAAAAGGCCGTATTGGGCAGGGTCGCGTCCGGTTTTTATGGGCATTTTATTGGGTATCAGTAACTATTGTTAAGATACTACGGTTTTACTGGGTCTGCAAGACTTTTTACTCAGTCCTACGGTTAGTGTAAGCGTAGTTGCGAGGATATGAGCAATTATCGCTTATACGTTGTTGAAGCCAGTTTTTCTCTATACCTTTTCTCTATTTCATTCGCAAAAGCCATTTTATCATTCCTTAGGAATTCCATTGCTTCTCCATTCACAATGGTCGGATGTACATCCCTAAGATTCTTATCACTCCAAGTGGCAAGTTCTATAAGGATTGGTGTCAAAGACAGTCCTTTTTCAGTCAAGAGGTAGAGGTTAGTCTTTTTATTGTCTGGCCGTTGGGTTTTTACGACAAGTCCCGCTTTTTCCAAGAATTTGAGTTTGGCAGAAAGAATATTGGTCGCAATAGCTTCTTCACTTTCTGTAAAGTCCTTAAAGGTCTCCTTGCCTTCAATGAGCATTTGCTTTACGATGACCAATATCCATTTGTCTCCCAAAACATCTAAGGCTGAGGTAAACGGGCAATTGCATCTGAAATCTTGTCGCATATGTTAAGTCAATGTTAATTTTTACTTGCAAAATGAAATTCATTTTCATTATTGCTTGCACATTGCAAGTAATACTGTATTTTTGCTTGCGAAACAAAAGTAATAACCCCTCTTCAAATGACCAAGGACATGAGAATAGTAATAGCAGTATTAGCTCTATCAGGTATCCTCGCGTCCTGTGTTGATAATCAAACGAACTCAACAAGTGAGGTTAAAACATCAAAAATGACAAACAAAGAAATTGTTGGTACTTTCTTAGGTGCTGTAATGAAGCAAGACACTGTAACTATGCAACAAGTTACTAACGCTGATTATATTCAGCACAATCCATTTCTACCAACCGGTTTAGCACCTTTTATTGGTTTATTACCTGTTTTAAAAGAACACGGAACATATGCAGAAAACGTGCGTATGTTTCAAGATGGTGACTATGTATTTATGCACAACATCTGGCACAATGCCAAACCCTTTGGAGCAGATAAAATGGTGGCTTTTGACATTATTCGTGTGGATGAAAATGGAAAAGTAGCTGAACATTGGGATGCTATGATGCCACAAACACCGCCAAACGCTTCTGGAAGAACCCTGACGGATGGTACGACAGAAATTACTGATTTGGACGAGACCGAAGAAAACAAGGTTAAAGCAACAGTGCTTTTCAATACACTAATTAATGGCAGCCAAGAAGAAGTTGGTAAAATAGTGATGGAAACATTTACTCCAAACTACAAGCAGCACAACCCTGATGCAGAAGATGGTATAGAGGCTGTTTTTAAGGCTTTTGGCGAGCAACAATGGAGAATGCTAAAGCAACACAAGGTTTTAGGAGAAGGTAATTTTGTTCTTTCGATCACAGAAGGCACAGTAAAAAATAAACCTGCGGTTTTCTATGATTTATTACGCTTTGATAAAGGAAAAGTCATTGAACATTGGGATGTGATACAAGCCATTCCTACTGAAGGTCTAGCAAATAATAACACGATGTTCAACTTTAAATAAATAGACATAAAATGAAATTTGCAATAAATTTCTTAACTATTGGACTATCAATTTTGATGTTCACCGCTTGTGAAAAGGATGATATCACAACCCCACAACCACAGAGCACTTCAATAAATAAAATACTTCCCTTAGGAGCTTCAAGAGTTGAAGGAGCAAGACCTGAATATGAAAGCTATCGCTACGAACTGTGGAAAGATTTGAAGGAAAATGATTGGACTTTTGACTTTATTGGAACTCGATCTGATGAGGCTACTTATCCTGTATTCAATGCTATGAGTTTTGATATAGACCATGAGGGTAGAAGTGGTTCGACTTCTGGAGAAATTTTGAATGGACTAAATGATTGGTTAAACCAGACAGGTTCTCCTGATATTGTTTTATTTAGCTCACCAGGCGGAAACGATATTTTGGATGGACAAGATTATAACCAAACTATTTCAAATATCAATACAATTATTGATG
>JBGCFZ010000557.1:0-4725 GCA_045110355.1 Lewinella sp.
TGGTTACTGGCTAGGCGTGAAAACCGGAGTTTAGCCGTAGCTACCACGCAGTAGCCGCGGAGCGAAATGAGGATTTTCGCAACGACGCCAGTAATCATCAGGGCGCGGATAAGGTCGCGAACGAAAACCCTAAACCAGTTCCAAGACTATTTTGCAAGATTGAGCTTGCGATTACTCTAACAATAGGAAAGAGGTATTTTTATATTTTGTTTATTTTCATTATTTTTACCACAAATTAAAACAGCATGCAACTCAACCTCCTATCCTGCGGCCAAGACCGCCCCGACCGACGCGCCATCGCCCGTACCATTGAAGAGATCGCCGATGGCGTAGACTACAACCTGGCTAATGAATTAACCAACATCATCATCGAAGGCTCCCCGGTCGAAATTGAGGTGTCTTTAAATGAAAGCTCTGCTTTCCGTTCGCTCCGTAAGTTGGACATCGATTACGAGATTGTCGAGTAAATACGCGTTTGTCTTAACAGCCCTGCAACCTGTGACTTGCAACCTGCAGCCCTGTAACCTGTGACTTGCAACCTGCAACCTGCAACCTGCAACCTGTGACTTGCAACTTGTAACCTGCAACCTGCAACCTGCAACAATTTACGTAGTTTCACCACCGTGAAAGAACTACGCAAAATAGCCAAGGTGTACCTCGACGACAAGTTGGATTACGCCGAATTAAAAGCAGCCACCCTGGCCTTCAAAAGCTATTTGCAAGAACTGACTACGCTGGACTTTAACAATCAAGTCTATCGAACGGACATTCACCTTGAAGCTGGTCTGGCCATCGCCACCGAGTGGGCCGTTCGCTGTGTTGACGATTTGGAACGGACAAAGCGATTCATTAAAGGAACAGCCGAGGCCATTGATGAGGTGCTGCGTCGACGGCCAGGGCCCGTTCATCTCCTGTATGCCGGAACCGGTCCCTACGCCACCCTGGTATTACCCCTGCTCTCGTTATTCTCACCGGATCAGCTGAAATTGACCCTGATTGAGATCAACGATCAAAGCTACCAGTCAATCCTCCACATTTTTGCACAACCTGATTTCACACCCTTTTTGCGGGAGGTGGAGCAAGCAGACGCCAGTACCCTAAAGTTATCGGAGCCTGAGATCTACGACATTTTGCTGAGTGAAACAATGCAGAATACCTTGAAAAGGGAACCACAAGTCGCCATTACCGTGAATTTACTTCGTCAACTCCGGTCGGATGTCTTGCTCGTTCCTGAAAAAATCGTTGTACAGCTCGCAGCAATAGATATTCAGTACGAGGAGATGGTTTGGACACATAAACCCGTCGCTCTGGGCACCCTTATGGAATCCAGTAAAGAAGCGTTGTCGGACCAAATAAATGCGGACACCGCAGTATTAACCTTTCCTGAAGTCTCGCTCACTATAAGCAGCGAGATGCTAAAAGATAAATCTACGCTGGCGTTAATCACCACAATCCATGTTTACGGTACGCAGCACCTCCGCTTTGATAATAGCGGGCTGACCATACCCGATTATATTCTGAGCCTGGACGATCATCAGCATACAGACCTGAAGTTCAGGGCCAAATACGAATTAGACCCAGAGCCGGGAATTGTTTGGTCGATAGACCGATATACGGCCGAAACTTCCCCGTCTGGGGCAACGGCTCCGTGATTATTTCCTTTTCTTCTTCTTCCCCCGAGGCTTCTGCCCCCGTGTAATCGGTTTCTTGTACTTTTTCATCATCTTATCCCGCCGGCCTTCCCGGACGGCGACCTTGCTGTTTTTCTCACTCCGCTCATGGAAGGCTGCCCGTTCGGGGTCAATGGTGATGAACTCGGTGTTCTCCGCAACGAATTCAGGTTCCATCTCCAGTGGGATCAGCGTATCCGATAGGGTCAACCCTTCCGGCAGCGAACGGACTGGAATCTTCTGGCCCATCAAATCCTCAATCTCCTGCTTAAAGGCCTGTTCCTGCTCCGCAGTAAACATAATGCCCACCCCTTTTTCCTTCGCCCGGCCGGTACGTCCAACCCGGTGGATGTGCTTTTCGGGATTGTCCGAAACATCAAAGTTAACGACGTGGGTAACGGAGGATACGTCAAGTCCCCGCGCCACAATGTCGGTAGCGATGAGCATCCGATAAGTGCCGTCTTCAAAAGACGCTACCGTATTGAAACGGTTGTTCTGGGATTTGTTGGAGTGGATAACGCCCACGGATGCTCCGAAGACTGGTTCCATTCGCTCATAGAGTGCGTCGGCCAGGCGCCGCGTTGCGGCGAAGACCAACACTTTTTTCATCTCCGCATCTTCCTTGAGCAGAAGTTCCAAAAGATTGGCTTTTGAATTAAAATTTGGTGCCTCGTAGGCGTACTGATCGATGTTTTCAAGGGGCGCGCCCGAGGGCGCTGCTTCAATCACTTCATAGTAGTCCGTGAACTGTGTGATGGTGGCCATCACGTCATCAATCATGGTGGCAGAGAAGAAAAGGTGCTGCCGTTTTTTCGGCAGGAAATCAACAATGTCGTTCAGCTGGTGGCGGAAACCAAGGTCCAGCATTTCATCTACTTCGTCAAGGATGAGTTGTTTGACGTTTTTTAACTTCAGGACGCCATCTTTAAGCAGGTCTCCCAACCGGCCGGGGGTACCGACGACTACGTCTACTCCAACTTCCACCTCGGCCTTATGCTTTTTAATGTTGGTCCCGCCGTACACCCCAACAACCTCAACGCTCATGAATTCAGTCAGTTTTTCCACCTCCTGTACTACCTGCGCTACCAGTTCACGCGTAGGGACGATGATCAGGATCTGAGGAAAGGGAGATTTAGTAAAACGCCACAGCCGCAGACAAGGCAGCAGGTAGGCAAATGTCTTTCCCGTTCCCGTTTGAGCAATGCCGATGACATCCCTGCCGGCCATGATGGGACCGAAGGTTTTCTCCTGAATAGCCGTGGGCTTGGTGATGCCCATATCAGCCAGGGCTTGCTGAAGTTGGTTGTTGAGGTTGAGGTCGGCAAAAGTCATGGCGCAAAGGTAACGCTTTGCGTTTCCAATGACCTCGTCTTCCTTTTGCTTCCTTGTCCCTTACCCTGCACCTGCGTCCGCGCCCTAGAATGTATCCGGGCAGACTTTGTAGAACTATTGCGGGGGTGAACTAGAAGCTATGTCATAATTATTACTCAACTTTAGCGCAATTATAAAAGGTTGGTCAATATAGCTTTCTTATTGGCTTCGGATAATTCACACGTTTTTAACTCATCAGAACTCACACAAAATGCGTTTTCACTACTCTCGGGTAGCCACCTTAGTGGCTTTCCTGCTTTCTTCTTTTGCCTTATCTGCGCAAAAACCAATGCCTGATCGCTCGATCGCTTTCGGAGAACTTACTCAAAAAGCCTACGATATACAGGGATGGAACCGGGTCGACGCGACGACCGGAGCCGTACAGGTAATGTATAAAAGTTTTTATCGGACTATTCCCGGAACACCGGAAGTTATGGCCCGAGACTTCCTCAACTTCTATAAGGACGAACTGGCCCTTACCTCCGTTGATCTGGAGCACCTGGAAGTACACGGCATGCGAACACGTCGGGTTGGTACCACCGTTCGTTTCCACCAGCAATGGGAGGGTGTCCCAGTTCATGGTGGGGAGGTTTCGCTTACCATTAAACCAGATCGCAGCGTAGTTATGGTGAATAATTCGTTTGTGCAGAATGTTGACCTGGACGACGTGACGCCATCAATTTCTGCCGATCGGGCCCGTGCTATTACCCTCGATTACCTAAATACTGAAGGGCGCATCACCGACGAATTCAACGACCTGAAAATCGTTGCTACCAATAACGGTGCCAAATTGGCCTACCGGGTAAGTCTTGTTGCGATGGAGCCACTGGGGGAATGGGAAGCCTTCGTTGACGCCAAGAACGGAGAAATTCTCCGCGTGACCGACATTGCCGCCTACCATAAACACCGCACGGAACCAGCACCCTACAAGCCTTTCCCAACCATCCTGGTGGAAGGAACCGGCAACGTTTGGGTGCCAGATCCACTTTCCTCCGCCGGCGCTGATTACGGAGATACAGGTTTCTCCGATAACAATGACAATACGACACCACAACTACTTGCACAACAGGTATCTGTTCCTCTGCTCGACATCACCCTGGAAAATGGGATGTATTTCCTGAATGGCCCCTGGTGTGAGATTACCGACGAAGAATCTCCTAATCGTGGTGTCTTCGAACAGGCAAGTAATAACTGGGACTTCGACCGAGACGACAATGCCTTCGAGGCCGTAAACGTCTACTACCACATCGATGAATCCATGCGGTACCTCAATGACGACCTCGGAATAGACGTCCGCCCTACCGATTACTCAAGTGGCGTGAGGTGTGATCCTTCCGGCTTGGACAACTCTGATAATTCTTGGTACATTGGTGGTGCCCAACGCCTCGCCTGGGGCGATGGCGGCGTTGATGACGCAGAAGACTCTGATGTGATCCACCACGAATTGGGCCACGGATTGCATGACTGGATCACCATGGGAGGGCTCTCTCAGCAACAGGGCCTTAGTGAAGGCTGTGGAGACTACTGGGCCGCCTCTTACAACCGCTCGCTTGGTGACTGGACGCCTGCGGATGAGCAGTACTTCTGGGTCTTTAACTGGGACGGCCACAATGAATTCTGGAACGGCCGGAATTGCGGCGTCTCCACTACCTGGGCCCCCAACCTCAGCGGTGGTATCCATACC
>JBGCFZ010000558.1:0-9404 GCA_045110355.1 Lewinella sp.
ACAGGCACAATCGGCGTTGATGGCACCAATTACGCCGGCAGCGCTTAAACAGGAATCGCCCACCATTGCCTGGATATCAGGACAATCAAAAACCGGGTTAACTTCAATTTCGTCGCCGTCCAGCAATCCACAAGAAGTAAAAATGGCGATGAGCGTTAGTAGCAGAAAGCCCTGAAGAGAAAATAGTTGCTTTTTCATTAAATTGAATTATCGAGTTGATCATCTTCCTCCCATGGGCCCGGGGCAGGATAAGCTGATCGAAAAATGTGATTTGGGTAAGCTTATTATAGACTTATAGCCACGGGCTTTCCGAAATGTGACAGCTGATACAATCTTTTTTACTTTTCTTTATTTTGATGACCTTTTAGAGAGAAGAAGGAGGAGTGAAGTCAGGGATGGCTATTCACTCCTTTTCTGATCCATTTATTCTCTTTAGGGCGCGGCCGCAGGTGCAGGGGAGGAGATTAAAAGGCGTTGGACCTCCAGGTCCGATCTTGATCTACTCGACCAGCAAGTCCGAAGCCTGAGTAATTTCTCCCCTGAGACGTAACTTTTCCTTCCAATAATCGTCTTTATTTTGAATGAAACAACAACCTCTAAATATGGACCATTGGGCCCGAGAGCTTAACCACCTCGGAGCAAAGAGAGAACCTTGCTTCTTTCTGGTTGATTTCGAGCAGAATAGACCTAAGGTCTGGTCAGCAAGTGAATCCAAGGCAGATCAGCCAAGGTTCTCCTTTCGAGGTTACGAAGAGGAGGGACTTCCTCCCAGTGGGATGTTACCCCCAAAGCTATTTGCTCACCACATCAGTGAAGAACGTTTCCGTGAAGCATTCGAGATCGTCCAGGCAGGTTTGCAGCGGGGAGATAGCTTCCTGACGAACCTGACTTTTCCCGTACCGGTTAATCTCACCGGCTCATTGGAAGATATCTATTGGCAAAGCGAAGCCAAGTATCGAATTCTTTGGCCAGGGCATTTTGTGTGTTTCAGCCCGGAGACCTTCGTCACCATATCTCCATCTGGCTATATTGAAAGTCGTCCCATGAAGGGAACTGCGCTGGATACTCCCAAAGCCCGGCAAGCGCTGTTGCTCAGCCCAAAAGAAGTGGCCGAACACGCAACGATTGTGGACCTCATCCGAAATGACCTCAGCCAGGTGGCCAAAAAGGTCCGCGTCACCAATTATCGCTACTTTCATAAAATCGCCACTAGTCGACGTGGCCTCGTCCAAACCAGCAGTAATGTGGGTGGTCAATTAGCTGAAGACTGGCGAGAAAACCTAGGTACGGTACTCCAGCGCCTCCTTCCGGCCGGTTCTGTTAGTGGAGCACCTAAACCTGCTACGCTCGACATCATTCGGCGGGCCGAAGGCCAGCCAAGGGGCTACTATTGTGGTATTGGTGGGTATTTCGACGGAGAGCAACTTGACACCTGTGTCCTTATCCGGTTGATAGAAAAACGAGCTAACGGCACCTTCCATTTTCGGTCGGGCGGAGGCATTACAGCCCGTAGTAATTGGCAAGAAGAACACGAAGAACTCAAAGCAAAAGTAAGAATCCCATTGAGTGTTAACACTTTTTCGTTACATTAGCCGAGAGAGAATCGCCTATTGGGACACAAAACTACGTCATCCAAAACTGTTTTGCTAGAGTCCATTCGGATAAAGAACGGACGTGCGGACCTGCTGCCTTACCACCAGCGGAGGGTCGACCGATCCCGAAGAGCGCTATTCGGAAAGCCTCCAGCACTAAATCTGGAAAAGGTATTATCCGGAATAGATTTACCTGCTTCTGGTCTATATAAGCTTAGAATAGAGTATGGTGCGGAATTACTTAAAAAAGAGCTAATTCCTTACACCTCGCATACAGTCAATAGCCTGAAGTTGGTGGAAGCTGAAGACTTCACCTACGGTAAAAAATTCGTCGACCGTAGTAATATTCGAAAATGCCTGGAGAAAAAAGGGCACTGTGACGACGTCCTGATGGTTCAAAAAGGCCATCTGACTGACGCCAGCTACGCCAATATCGCTTTATTCGATGGCCGGCATTGGTATACGCCTGCCTGGCCATTATTGCGGGGCACCCGACGCGAACAGCTGCTTGATCTTGGGGTTATTCGCCCTATTGTAATCAGAGTTCGCGACCTGGATAATTTCGGAAAATTGCGGCTCATGAATGCTATGCTTCCCTGGGAAGAGGCCCCTACTTTGGATTGTGGAGCAATTATTCGATAGCTCATTCTGTGTCAAAAGTACGCAGATGTTGCAAATAAGAGCCAAAAGGACTTGGACGATACCGCAAGGGTTTCTTAACTTCTGCCCAAATATAAGATTCATGCGCAACACCTTTTGGCTCCTCCTTTTTCTGAGCACTACCCTCTTGGCCCAGAATGATAATTTCGAACCACTGTTTAACGGTAAAAACCTCAGTGGTTGGGAGCAATACGGAGGCAAAGCAACCTATGCCGCAGTAAACAATGAACTCGTTGGCACTGCTGTAATTAAGACGCCAAATTCATTTCTCTGCACGGATCGCCCTTATGGCGATTTCATTGTGGAATTCGAATTTCATGATGACCCAGCGCTAAACTCCGGAGTAATGTTCCGGGCTCAATGGCGCCAACAAGAAAACATACGCAGGGTTTTCGGCTACCAAATGGAGATCGACCCCGCTCCGCGAGCCTACACCGGGGGTATTTACGATGAAGCCCGGAGAGGGTGGATTTACCCACTTCATTACAACCCTCCGGCCCGGGCCGCCTACAAGCACATTGGCTGGAACAAAGCCCGGATTGAGGCCGTCGGAAATGAACTGCGGACCTATATTAACGGGGTTCCTGCTGCGAACCTTATCGATGACCTGGATGCTTCCGGGATGATCTGCCTCCAGGTCCACAGCGTAAATAATACATTGGCTGGCAAGCAGGTCAAATGGCGCAATATTCAGATTAAAGAAAACGCTACCAAAGCTGACTTTCTGCCGACAGCGAACCTCGGCATGCCGGTAAACCTGGTTCCCAACACTATTTCGGAACAGGAAAAACGCTTGGGCTGGCGCTTGCTCTGGGACGGGAAGACGACCACTGGTTGGCGTGGTGCCAAACTGGACGGGTTCCCCGAAAAGGGCTGGACCATGAGTGATGGCGAACTTACCGTCGAGAAAAGCGACGGTGGTGAAAGTACCAACGGTGGTGACATTATTACCACGGATCACTTCAGTGATTTTGAGCTAAGTTTCGAGTTTAAACCCACGACTGGTGCCAACAGCGGTGTAAAATATTTTGTTGACCCAAGCCTGAATAAAGGAACGGGCTCCGCCATTGGCCTTGAATTTCAAATTCTTGATAATAAAGTACATCCCGACGCCAAAAAGGGAGTGGCCGGCAACCGTACCGCTGGTTCTCTTTACGATCTGATTACTGCAAAGCCGCTAGACGTATCCAGAAACACTGAGACAAGTATCAATGATTGGAACCGGGGTCGAATCGTGGTAAAGGGAGGCCACGTAGAACACTGGCTAAATGGCTACAAAGTTATCGAATACGATCGCTTTAGCCAGATGTTCCGAGCATTGGTTGCCTACAGTAAATACAAAGATTGGCCAAATTTTGGTCAGTGGCCAGCCGGACCAATTCTATTACAAGACCACGGAGACAAGGTTAGTTTTCGCTCGGTTAAAGTGCGGGAATTTTAGTCGAATGCCACCCTCTTCTTCCTATCCTAAATGGAAGGATTTTTAAAACGCTCCGCGTTTTGTCCATAATCCGAAGAATATCTTGTCTAATTTAACGGACAAAAGCCCTTCGCCAAAAAACTTAAATAGACATGTCAAGCAGAAGAAAATTCATCAAATCAGCCGCCCTAACCGGAGCTGGCTTAACCATTGGAATGCCGGCGATTGGTAAAAACATCATTGGCTCAAACCGCCGACTCAACGTCGCCACTTTCGGTGTCAACAGCCGAGGTAACGAGCTGACAAAAACCTTTGCCAGAGCAAAAGACTCTTTCGTTCTAGGCATCGGTGATGTCGACACCCGTGCCGTAGACAAGGCCCAAAAATCCGTCTACGAAATAACTAAGGAACGCCCACGTGGCAACCAGGATTTCCGACGCTTCCTTGACGACAAAGATGTTGATGCAGTCGTCATCGCAACCCCCGATCACTGGCACGCCCCGATGGCCATTATGGCCCTGGAAGCAGGCAAACACGTGTACGTCGAGAAGCCTTGCAGCCATAACCCTCAGGAAGGAGAATGGCTTGTAGCCAAACAGAAACAGACCGGAAAGCTGGTGCAAATGGGCAACCAAACCCGTAGTTCGGTGACGCTAAATAAGATCGTCAAAGAGATTCATGAAGAAACCGTTATTGGCAAAGCCTACGCTGGCAACGCTTGGTACGCCAATACCCGTGGGGGGATCGGAGAACGTGAGCAGACCTTCCGCCCCGAGTGGTTGGATTGGGAACTTTGGCAAGGCCCAGCTCCCCACCGTAAGTATGAAAGTAACATCGTTCACTACAAATGGCACTGGTATTGGGATTACGGTACCGGCGAATTACTGAACAACGGCACCCACGAAATTGACATGTGCCGCTGGGCATTAGGTGTTCGTTATCCTAACAAGATCACCAGTACTGGTGGCCGGTTCCATTACGATGATGCCTGGGAAGCCTTCGATACTCAGGACGTTGGTTTCGAGTTTGAAGAAAACAAAATGATCACCTGGCACGGCCGTAGTTGCAACGGAATGCCTAAGTACAACCGTGGCAGAGGCTCCATAATCTATGGTACCGAGGGCACTATCATCATGAATCGCGCAGGCTATTGGGTCTACGACCTCAAAGGGAAGGAGGTCCGCAGTGAAAAAGAAGCCGGTAAAAACATCAGCATGGGTACCGCCGGTGGCGGTAGCCTCACCGACGGACACGCTGCCAACTTCATTTCTGCTATCAACAGTGGAGAAAAGCTCAACAGCCCCATCGACGACGCAAACCCAAGTGTCACTATGTGTCACCTCGGCAATATTGCCCAACGTACCACTGGAACCCTTCACATTAACCCCGAAGATGGAAAACCCATCGACAACCCGGAAGCAATGAAGTTATGGAGTCGGGAGTATGAGAAGGGGTGGGAACCTAAGGTTTAGAGTTTAGTATTCAGGGTTCAGGATTTAGTACTAAGGCCATTGAGCACTGAACCCTAAATCCTGAGTACTGAACCCTGAGTACTAAATCCTGAGCCTTACCCTATCGCCTTTTTAACCGCACCCAGCACCGCCGCCTGCGTAGCAGCCATGGCGAGCTCATTACTCATCTGATTCAAGGTCGTATTAAAAGGTTCTGCACGAACCGGACCATCGTAGCCGATCTTTTGGAGCGCTTTGATGAATCCATCCAGATCGATCACTCCCGTGGCACCAGGCAGGTCTCGGGCAAGGTCCGTTTGGTTCACTAATTCTAACTGACCGTTCGCATCATTTAGGTCGACAGCAATGATTTCCTCCTTCTTCCATTGTAGGAGGTCTTCCACTGTTTCCTGCGCAGTATGCCAATGGAAACTGTCCAGGATGACGCCAACATTAGGTTCTCCAATAAGGGCAATCAATTCCTTGAGTTCCCGTCCGGTGGAGATAAAGGCAAAGCGGGCATTATGCCGAATGGAAGGCGTACCGAGGTATTCTAACCCTAAGCTAATGCTGTGTTTTCCCAGGATGCGGGCACAATCACGAAGACGACTGGCGTGCTGCTTCATGTTCTCGTTATAGCTGAGCGCAGCGTGGCCGGAAACAATCCAGGTACCGATACGGGTCACTCCTATATCAGCCAGATTTTTAGCGTGCATGTCAAGATCACCAAGATCAGACCGAAACTGTTGTTCCGTCCGGCGAAATTCCACGGGAAGACCATTGGCTCCCCAGGTTATACCATTCTTCCGGGCTGTTTCCACAAAGTCCGCCTTCTGTTTATCGGTCCAACCCTCCAGCCACTGGGCTGGTACCGATAGTGCTTCATAGTTATTTTGGGAAGCAGCGGACAGCAAATCGGTGGCAGAGCCATTGACGCCGATGGCATCAGCTTTCAAGCTAATGCTAAATTTTCCGTTATGGGTGGTGCGGAGAGAAGAAGAATAGGTATTAGCAGCAGACAACGCAGTGGGTAATGCGAGTCCGGTGGCAAGGAAAGAACGTCTTTGCATGATCGTATTGATTTGCCGTAAATATAGGTTACGACAACCAAGGTAAGAACGGGCACCCACAGGCCACAATGAAGTAAACCTACTGAAAGATCAACCTCAGCGTACGACAATACGCTTTTTGATCCTGACCCCATCTGTTCCAACAACTAGGTTATAAACTCCCGATGGTAAATCGGCCACATTCACCTGATGACTTGTTGTTCCAACTCCATCTAATTGATCATTTGAAATCAGGCGGCCAAGAGCATCATAAAGACTCACTGCAAATACAGGAACTTCTGTATCGAAATCAACGATGAAATGATCTGATGCCGGGTTAGGACGAATCGTCGCTTCATAAGAATTGTAAAGCTCCCCAAATCCAGGCGTCTTAATATCAACCTCTACCCCCGCACATTCTTCCAATAGTTCATAAAAAGCTGATTTCAAGATGTCGTTAACACCTTCCGCTATTTGTCCACTGATGGTTTGCCGAAGCACTTGCAAGGTCGCAGTTCCGCAGCCTGGGTAGTCATAGATGGGGTATCGATTCTCAATACCATCAGACAAACCGGCATAGGCGCTGGAATAGCCCTCTGTAGAAGGAAACAAAACAATGTATTCCCCCTCCTCTGTCAACTCAATCACCGGGCCGTTACAATTTGCGCCATCTTGCCCCCAGAGCGAGACGAATCTGTTGTCCAAGTCGCCCGCAATTACATCCAGGATTTCAAAATCATATAATGGAGCATAGCCATCAACCGCCGGGGTTCTGAATTCCATAAACTTAGCCCGGACGATCACCGTCTCTCCTTCTGTCCAATCAAAGTAACTGGAGGCGTAGTCGCAAAAATTATTTGTCCAGAAGCAGGAACAGGCAAAAGAAGAAGTTGGAAAAACAAGAAAAAGCAAGATGAATAAACGCATAAGACCAAATTTTGAATGTACACTTGTACTACTTACTCAGACGGAGTTTACTGATCGAATGTTGGTGGGCCTTGTCAAAAAATGCCCGAATAGCTAAACCAACCACCTCTAAAGATTGCGGCAAATGTGATCATTTGGTGCTCTCGGTGAAATACGGGATAGTGAAAACCACGGCATTTTCGGAATAGGCCGCGCGGTTAGGTCTATCTGGTCCCAGGTCATTCTGATTAATCTTCTTATCCGTTAGCCGAATGCGTAGGGGCATAGTAATCTTCAGCTCATTTTCAGTAGTCGCCAAAGGCAAATAGAAATCATTTGCACAACTGGATTCCAGAATAAGGTAGGGATAAACAGGATGAAGTTCGAATTTACCTGCAGCCAATTCATTCTCTGCAGAGGTAATAGAATAAGTACCTCCCTGCAAAAAAAGACGGAGGTCTGTTACTTCAAAGTCATTAGTACTCAGTACCTCTTCCAGTTCAGAACCGTCCCAGGAAACCCGCCAGCGATTATCGATGGCCGGATCAATCATCGGTTTTACTTCAACTTCTGAAAAGTCCATTTGAGCAATACGTTGACCAAGGACCTCCATGTTCATCGTATCTCTAATCGGCCGTAGCGTATCTCGCTGCATCACTAGAGGATTAGGCCGGCTGTTTATAAGTAATTGCCCCTGAATACCAGCCTGCGAGTCAACCGAGTCGATTAGGGTAACGTAGTGATCACTTTGCCCCTGCGTGTAGAGTAAAATCGGTTGGCTGAAACGTTGGTCCAGCCGCCAGAAGCCGTCCTTCTGCCGCATCGGACGGCGCTGCCCTTCCCAGATCCGGGTCCGGTGGCTGACGTAGCAATTCGGTTCCGTCGGGTCTTTACCTTCAAAAGCAAACGTCTTGTCATCAATATAGGAATGTCCGGAAAATCTGGAACCGGAAAGCACTTTCCAAACATTCTCCTGTGGCGTATAGTCCTTCAAACGGAGTAAATGATAGCGATTGTCCTGTACAGTATCATGTAAGAGCAAGCTATCGGGACCAGCAGTGGTTAATTGCCATTTCTTATCCGGACTACCAATGACGACGCTGTCCCTAATGGGAAATTTTAAAGCTACGTCCGGATAAGCCACGGAGTACACCGTTAGGCTGCTGTCAGACAACCTCACGACATTGGCCATGTCAATAAATTCGTCGCGAAAGCCCAGGTCGTTCCCGATAACCACCCATTCGCTGGGCGGCTGAGGAACATCGGAGGTATTATTGGAACAGGAAGTGATAATGAGGCTCAAAAAGAGCAAGAGAAATGACGAGATTCGCATCGTGTTAATTTGTGGGTTCCCCACGTGGATGCAAAACTCAATGCTTTTGGCGCATTGGGCCAGTCAGTTGGACGTATTCAGACGCTGGTAGGCAAATCTTCTTCCTCACCAGGCATCCAATGTCCGTTTAAGCGCAAGGTTCTTTCGATAACATCCCGCACGGCACCACCACCACCTTCCGCAGCACTAACGTAGCTGGCAATCGACAAAATTTCAGAACAAGCATCACGAGGACAGGTAGGAAAACCAACCAGGCGCATCACCTCGTAATCAGGAACATCATCCCCCATATAAAGGACGTTTTCGTCGGTGATCTCGTCGTCATAGAGGTACATAAACTCCCGGTAAGCCTCTACTTTATCGCTGATGCCATAGTAGATATCAACCACTCCAAGACCTTGCAGTCGTTTTACCACCCCCATACTTTTACCACCGGTGATGATGGCCACCTTATACCCCATGTCAACGGCACGCTTGATGGCGTAGCCATCACGAACGTTCATCTGCCGCAACAGCTTACCGTTTTCAAGGACCAAAAGGTGTGAATTGGTAAGTACACCATCAACGTCGAAGATGAAAGTGTTGATATTTTCGAAACGTTCGAGTTCGTTCATACTTAGGGGTTAGGAGCTAGAAACTAGGAACCAGGAGCTAGAAACTAGGAACCAGGAGCTAGAAACTAGGAACTAGAAACTAGGAACTAGGAGCTAGGAACTAGGAGCTAGGAACTAGGAACTAGGAACTAGGAGCTAGAAACTAGGAGCTAGAAACTAGGAGCTAGAAACTAGGCGCTAGAAACTAGGAGCTAGAAACTAGTTCCCTAGTTCCTAGTTCCCTAGTTCCTAGTTCCTTGTTCCTATATCTTGGCTACTGATTATCTCGCCATTCGTATACCCACTTAGCCTGAATCTGCTCCAGGTGTTCTTCGGTAGAACCTTCCTTAGTGCCAGTAAAGCTGGGGATTTCAAGAATCCATTCCAGCAAACTGGTGAA
>JBGCFZ010000559.1:0-18690 GCA_045110355.1 Lewinella sp.
TTATTCCTTGCCTTTTAGCACCGTGACTTCGTTGCTGAAATCCTCATTTAGCTATGGCTAAAATCCGGTTTCAGCGCCTTGCCACGGCACGAAAATCCTGCGGACTAAACGGCCAGATAATTATGAACTCACCCACTAGTTGATGAAATCATACGATTTATAGATAAGGGCGGGGCGACGACTGAGTAGTTTATCCTGGCCTATTAACTAAGAGAATAGGATAGTCTTAAACAAATGTGCAGGGGCTACTGCTCAGCTAATTGTTCTCACAGAGGACAGCACGTAGAGACGCACAGAGGCAGCACAGAGCGCCGGCACTGGAGGAGCACATCGGAAATAACGACAGATTGGGCACCCTAAAAACTATGATGCAAACTAAGTTGCGTCTGTCCCTTCCCCCAATTAACCGTGGTCTGCTTCATCCAGCCTGCCTGTACGCGGAGCTTATCGGACAGTCCGTAACCAAGGCCGAGATAGGTCCGGTTGCGGTCAAACCGTTCCACTTCCCTGCCATCACCGATCTCCGTTTCTCCATTGATGAAAATTTCGTTGTACAGGGCAAGGTAAAGGGTCTTCTTTCTCATTTCGGTGGCATTAAGCAGTACGTTGAGGAAGATATTATAGCGGAAACGAGTGCGAAAATCCTGATTATCGACCCAGCGCTGTTCATAGCGAAATCGGTGGGCAAGCATAAAGCGCTTACCAAGTTTTTGCGGGAGTAGTGCTTCCTGATAAACCCGGCTCTCTCCGGTGGTGGCATCGCTGTCTCCAAAATCGCCGGTGGTGATGTTGCCGTACCCTATCGTAAACTTCACGTTGGCGTCTTCGGGGCTGTAGGTTAATCCGCCGCGCAGGAGTAATTGCTCCAAATCGCCGCCGGCGTCCCAGGAGCGGTACTGGATATCTCCCTGGGCACCAAAAGGGCCATCACCAAAGGTGGCACTAAAAAAGTACATGTACCAGCTTCCGAGTTGGTCTTCGTCGGGACCAGACTGGGCTGCGAGGGTGGTGGTAAACAGGAGGGAGGTAATCAGGAGGAGTTGTTTCAACATATCAGATAGGCTTGAAATAAAGTAACCGAAAAGGAAGGAGGTGGTTCAGCGGAGGGCCAGTGGTGACACCCTACAAAGCGGAAAGATAGAACTGACTGATCGTTTGTAGCCCCAATACCATTCAGATGAGGAATGCTCGAAGACCGAAAACAAAAACCAAGCTAACCTTGGTCACACTTAAGGAAAACGTGCCTTCTATCATTATATGTGAACATAGGCAATCAGTTTTTTTATGCAAGGACCTGCCCCGCTTCCCTACATAACACACCCATTCAAACTAACAACACTTATGTTACGATTCTTCCTTTTATTTATACTCATTGCTACGGTACTGATGCCTTCCACTTCAGCTCAAAAAGTAAAAAAATTAAAAGCACACGAGATCCGACTGGAGCAACTACCAATGGAGCCCCTCGGCGGCTACTTCCGAACCTATTCCCTCGGCTTCGAGAACTTTGAAGCCCTGCGAAGAATCACCGGTAAGGCAGCCAAAAAAATGAACAAGGATTACTTTAACCTGAACCGATATGTTTTTGCGGATGAGCAGGGGGATTTCCATGCTGTGATCAGCCTCGGCGATAACTTCGAACCCAGCCGGACTACAGCCCGAAAACCAGTACAGACCGGAACGCAGGAAGCACCGGTACAGGATACTCAAGCGTATTACAACGTTACGCTAAAAGTTCCGCTCAGTATGCAACTCCTTGATGGAGAGCGCAAGCTCATTCGGGAAGTTGACTTTTCCGGGTTTAAGGCCGGGTTGGCTTTCGAGTTCGGTCCCTTCGGCACCGATACTGAATTGGCCGCTAAGTGGCGGTCTGAAGGTGAAAGGGCCGTCAACGTAGTAAATGCCCGTAAACGCCGGGACAATAACCTGGGCAGTAAGCCAACCAAATTCGTTGATGTATTTCAGTTACGTAAACCAGAGATTCGTCGGCTAAAAATTGTTAGCGGCGGATTTTCCGAGCGACCCAAAGCCTACCTTGTTTCACGTGACACTGTCTTCATGCCCTTTAATTTCCTCCAGGTTAAAAAGGGCAAGGCAATGCCAAAAATCGGCGTACAGTCCGACGACGCCTACGGAAAATACAGTCCGCTACAAATGCGTGCTATGTTCGACGGCGAACATTTCTACGAAGCCATCGCAGCCCCCCGTCCTGGTAACAACGCTGTACATTGGATGGTGGTAAAGCTCGAAGCCAATCTTAGTAACGGTGCCATTAAGCTCGGCAACGTAGTACGCGGCGGAGAAGAACCACAGCCAGATGAGTACATCATCTACGGCGCTAAAATTCGCCGACCAGCCAACCTTTCCGGACCAGACTTCACGGAAAACTTCAACGCCGGTGTGTTTAATTTTTTCGGGATGGAGTACCCCAACGTTGCAGCTAAAGCAAAGGCGAAAAAATATACAGCCAACATTGACGGCTACAAGCAACTGATTGCGGACCTAATCGCTGCGGGGAAGTAAAACCTATTTTAGGCGGTTTAACTGGCCAGGATTCTTAGCCAATACCAGCTAATGTCGCATCAATCGTTCATAGATGTATCGGGGCACCTTATTCCAGTTGTCGCCTTCGATCCAAAGGGGATCCATCAGCTGTGCTTCCCAATTTTGAAGTGTCTGCTACAGGCTGTCGGATAATGGGCTGGTGCCAGTCGCTAGCAAGTCATGTTCTTCATTGACCATGCCATTTGAGGTCTCAAAAACCACGTCGCCGAAGTTGTCTAGGTGGATGAGTTTGTGGTTACCCTGGCGAACCGTTGACATTTCATCCTTCCGCCAGAACAGTGTTTCATGGGCATTGGCCATCCGGTCAGCCTTTTAGCAGCGGTAGTAAGCTTACGCCGTCCAGTGCATCTATATGTTCTCCTCCCGCAGCATCCAGTGCGGTAAAATGTCCAACGAAGGTACCATCCCAGTATGCTTCGCTCCAGCCGGAACGTGCCCCGGCCAACTGACGAGAAAGAGTATCCCTAAGGCTTAACCACCACCAGCCTTGTACGCATAACCTCCTCACTCCCCTGCTCCACTGCTAGCAACAAATAGCTACCCGCCGGCAACTCCCCCAGGTCAACAGTAGCAGTCGGCAAATGGCGTTCCAACGCGAAAACCAGCTGCCCGGCCAAATTAAAAACCTGCAACGTTACGGGTTCGGAAATGCCGACAAGGGTAAAACGTCCTGTGCCAGGATTAGGAAATACTTTCAGTTCCGTAAATGTCCGTCCTGGGTCTCGGCTGGAAGTAAGTCCCGAACATTCCCCCCCCATATTCCCCAACACCGCCTTATACTTAGGTGCCGGAATAACCGAAGTGTCCTGATCCATGGTTTCCAGCAGGCCCCAGCTACCGAACTGCGGGCTGCGCGGCGCCACGAAGGAGAAATTCATCAGCGCCAGCGGTTCTTCGCCGTCCTGCAAGGTACGGACGAGGTCAAACCACTCGTTGTAGAGGTTGTACATCGAGGTGTCGCGCTGGATGTCGACCAGAGCATTCTCGTAGGAGGGCACTACGCCGAAGGGGTTGGGCGTGAGGTGCTGGCCGCCTTCGTAAAAAGCGAGTGGTTTATTGATCACCTCGGTCAGTTCCATCTTGATGTCGGAGAGGTAGCTGAAGCTGTTGGGCATCGACCGGCGGGTGAGGCGGGCAACGTCGGCCACCGTAGCGTCTACTCCCAGGCCATCAAGCTCCGTTTCGGCTTCTTCGGTGAAGCCGAAGTAATAGGTGGGAGAAACGTAGTCGAAGGAGGCCGAATCGATGTTGAAGGCAACGCGTTGTGCCACGTCAAGCCAACCGGCCTGCACACCAACGACGCGACTGGTGCGTTCGGGGACGGCGGCGTATTCCTCCGTCCAGACGTCAAGCATGTTCTGGATGAAGGTAGTCGTTCCTTCGGGCCAGGTACGGCCGGGAATCTCGCAGCCGTAAAGGTTGGCCCACTGCGCCTGGGGGAAGATCCAGTTCCAGATTTCGTTGCTGTATTCGACGTAAAGGTGGCGCTCTGGTTCCAGGTTATCGCGGAAGAAGGCCGCCATCCGGCGGACGTAGTCTTCGCTGGCCGTGTGCGGCACACAGACCCAGCCGTCCTTATCATTGTCGTTCATAAAACGGACCATCATTTCGTAGGGGATGCCCTTGCTGTGGGTCCAGGTGTAGAAGTCGGGCTGGCTGCGGCCAGCCCAGTCGGTGAGGGTACTATCGCCAGTTTCTCCCGCTTTGGTTCCCCAGCCATTGGTGGAGCCCCAATCCATAAAACGGACGGTTTCGAAGACGTCCACTTTTTCGAGCCAGAGCGGGTTGAAAGGTTGTTCCAGGTAGGTGGCTTCTGCCCCCGGCATGAGCAGGCGGATGTTGCGGATGGGGTCGTCCATTTCGCTGCGTACGATTTTGATCTCAACGACGCCGTCAATGCGATTAACCAGATTGAAGGTGGCGCGGTGCTCGCCGGTGACCTGCAGGTTTTCGTAGGTGCCGAAGAAGTTGAGTTCCCCGTCGCCGTCCCAGAGGATGGTGTATTCTCCTAGCGGCCAGCCGTCGGTCTTCCCCCAGATGGTGGCCACCTGTTGGGGATACGTTGAACCGTTCACCATCTGGGGAGCATGGGTTGGGTAGCCATCAGGGCGCAACGAAAGGCTGTCGGCAAAACCGGAGTTGAAGGGGAAAGTCGGGTCTCCTTCCGATTTGGTGTACCACTCGCGGCTGTTCCGCATCAGGTCAACGAAGGGCAGCTCCGTACCGTAGTCGGCCAGGCCAGCCAGATTGGTGCCCATGGCCAGTTTACAGCTGTCGGGTAGTTGAGCTTGGGCGGGGACGCAGGTGCAGAGGAAGAGCCCCAGAAGAAGGCAGTATTTGGTCATATCGACACTTGTTTTGACACCTCAAGGTAATGCACCTGACGGAACCAAACAGGCGTCATTTCAAATTTCACGCTGCGAGCGTTCAGACGAATCAGTGTGAGTTTTTTCGTAAACGGGGCCAGGTAGGACAAATTACTCCGAGCCCATCCTCCTAAGAGCGTGTCTAATCCAAAATCTCCCGCCGAACCATATCGTACCGATCTCCAGCCCTTAGAAAATAAAACTGCCGATACGCTGCCGGCAGGTCTTTCAGCTTACTGCCCTCCCGCGACCAAAAGCTACGGTCGTACACCAGCACGTAGCTGGGCCCCATAACTTCAAAGGTGTTGCCCTGCACGATGATGGCCGTTTTTTCGTCCAGGCCGATGCCCAGTAGTTCTGGCCGCTGATCCAGGATGGTGAACAGGTCAAACTGGCGGTTACGGGCGAGGACGTGTTGATCGATCGCGATGTTTTTGATGAAACCGAAGCCTTCTTCGTGATCGCCCATCATAATTTGATTGTTTTTCGTGTCGCCACGCGCCAGGTAGGAACCCTGGATGGTGGCCCCGGCCGAAGAGCCTCCGATGGCCCCGCCTCGTTGCAATACTTCCCAGAATAATTTCTCGGCTTTCGTTCCGGCATACGCATCTACCAGGCGCCATTGCCGTCCGCCGCCGAACCAGACGCCACCGGCCTCATTTAGCGGAGCCGTGTAGTCGGCATCGTTGGCTTTTTCGGGGTCATCCGTGTGCCACACCTGCACTTGTTTGGCGCCCAGTTGGCGCAATCTCTTCGCAATGCCCGCATCCTGACCGTAGGTGGCTCGCCCTCCGGCGGTTGGGATCACCACCATCGGTGCGTCCATTCCTCCGGACAATTCGATAAATTTGAGGAGAATTTCCTCTCCGGCACCACCGCCGCCAACGATCACCAACGACCCTTTTTCGGGCCCCGTAGTGGTGGGAGTCTGTGCAGAAAGCGGAAAGCTTATCACTAAAAAGAGGGCCAGCAGGCAAGAGAACAGGATTAAACCTCGTGGTACTTTCATCATATTTTTTTTCGGTCGTTTGGGGGAATTTTGCGCGTTAACGTTCATTGCACCTGCGGCCCCGCCCTGATGCTTCTTTGGGCGCGGGCGCAGGTGCAAAGTGAAGGGGATCAAAGCAGTGTGCCTCTTTCGACAATGGCCCAAAACGGTGGCTCGTATGAACGCAAAATACGGTACCATCCCCAATATCCCACAAATGAGGGATGGACAACTCCACCCGACGATCAGAACTTGCAGGGCAGTTCTCAAGTGCTTGCCAGCGTCATACCCAACGGCAGGCGGGCAGGCACTTGTAGGCCTCTGGGCCACCGACGGTACGGCTGAAGGCACTGAACTGGTGTTTGGAAGTGACCCTACTGACGATTCCTTACCCCTCGAACCGGCTAATTTCTTTGTGCTGGACACCCTCCTGATTTTCTCCGGTCTGACCGCCGCCCACGGCACTGAGCTCTGGCGCTCTGACGGGACGGCCGTATAGCCACTTCCATCCCCTCCGCTAGCTTAGCACAAATTGCGGGAAAAGCGGATGATTTTCAGGAAGGGGTAAAACTGCCTTACTTAAAGATACCTACCGTTCACTGAAATTTCCCCCTACTTGACTTAAAGGATGAAAATCAATGCCCCAATCGATTTAATTTTGTATCGAAAGGACAACACGACAGTTTTACTGCCAAGCTAATCTTGGCATTTTTTGAGAGAGATATTTTGAACAATACTTTTACCGGAGCAGGCTACAGGCCTGCTCCGGTTTTTTCATTTACTGAAACTTCGAGTTCGTTTAATATCTTGCACCTATAAATATTTCTACGAAGATTTACGATTCAATCATGGAACGGAAATCTATGAATTTAGAAATGACGTAAGTATTTGAAAGTAACGGTCCCATGAAAAAGAAAAGCATCCTGATTGTTGAAGACGAACCCATCATTGCCGCCGACCTCCAGGATAGGCTGATTGACCTCGGCTACCAGGTAATGGCCAACGTAGAAAGTGGAGAAGAGGCATTGATGCAAGTACGCAGTCAGGCACCGGATCTCATTTTGATGGACATTAAGTTAGCGGGGAAACTGGATGGAATAGAGACCGCTCTAATGCTCCGTAAAAGGACTAATGCATCGTTGGTTTTTCTGACCAGCAACTCCGACAATGCTACGTTTCGCCGCGCGCGCCAGGCGCGGCCTCAGGCCTTCCTCTCAAAGCCTTATCGGGGCCGGGACCTTGCCCACGCAATTGAACTGGCCATCGGCAGAGCTTCTTCCGAACGACTGCCGGCCTCGCCGATAAAAGAAGATTCTGTCCAGGCAACGCAGGACCGCCTTTTCATCAAGGTTAAAGAACGCTTAGTCCGCCTGATGTTCACCGACATTCTCTACCTTGAAGCCGACGATTATTACTGCAAGGTATATACCAAAGACAAGGAATACCTGGCGACTAAGACCCTGAAAAAGATCAGTGCTCAGTTGCCGGCAGAAGCGCCCTTTTTCCGTTGCCATCGCTCATACGTGGTAAATTTGGAACGGATTACTGAGATCAGCGAACTTTATGTATTTCTCGACAAGCATAAAGTACCTCTAAGCCGGTCTAAGCGCGCAGAGATTCTGGTACTGGTCAATAAAATGTAAGTACTTATTCGGACTTATTCTGAGAATACGATCTCTATCCCATAGCCATTGCCTTCCAGTATCCGCAAGGACCCTTTAAGTTTCTTGGTCAATAACTCAATCAGGTTCGTACCGTAGGACGTGCTGTCGGTACGTTTTTTCGCACCGGCGAGTCCTACTCCATTATCTGCAATTATTAGTCGTAGTTTTCCATGCTCACGGTGTAGTGCAACCTCAATGGATCCTTCCCTGTTGTCGGGAAAAGCGTACTTAAACGAGTTGGTTACTAACTCATTAATGATGAGTCCGAGGGGAATGGCCTTATCTACGTCAAGTTTCAAATCCGCTACGTCGTAAAATATTTCCACTTGTTCTTCCAGCCGGTAGGCGTCCAGCAAAGTATCACCTAAGTCCTCAAGGTATTCCGGCATGTGTACAGAGATCGCCTTCGTCCCCTGATACAATTTATTATGGATCAGCCCCATAGCACTTACCCGACTCTGGCTTTCCAGTAAGGCTTCCCTGCCTTTCTCGTCATCGGACTCTAAGCCCCGCCGCTGTATTTGCAGCAAACTGGAAACGACCTGAAGATTATTCTTCACCCGGTGGTGGATTTCCCCAATCAGGACCTCTTTATCCGCCAACAGTTCTTCGTTCCTCACACTGGTTTTCTTCAACCTTCGGCTCAGGAAGAAGAGAACCATCCCCACAACAAGTGCCAACAACAACCCAAAAATCGTTGCATAAAGTTTAATTTTCTGTTGGACAAGTTGTTCCTGCTGCAATAATATTTTTGCTTCTTTCTCTTCTGTTTTATACTTTTTTTCGAGTTCCAGGAGGTTTTTGATGTTCTCCGCAGTTTGTAGCGAGTCTTGTTCAGCTTTCATCCGCTCCCCGTACCAGGTTACACTATCATACTGTGCCTGGTTCAGGCCAACCGTTTGCAAGGCCTGGTAGCATTTTTTAAGTTCCAGGGGGCTATTCGAAGTTTTTTTAACAATGCTGGCAGCTTTCAACAATAGTGTTCGGGCTTCGTTATGACGACCAATCCGCTGAAGCAAGAGACCTCTGCTAATCATCCATAAAGTAAACCCCTGATCTCCTTCCTTAACCTGCAGCAATTCGTAATCACTGAGTGCTTCGGTATAATTCCCCAGCGCGGTATTTGCTATTGCACGTGCATTTAGCACGTTTCCCATTGCAAAATCTAATTCATAATCTTCTGCGATCTGAAATGCTTCCTCTGCTAGTATTAAGCCCTTTTCCGGACTCCCAAAAGCGCTATGGTTTTCAGATGCAGTATAAAGGGCAGAGGTGATGACCTCCACATAATCGCTTTGCCGCGCCAGAGCGATGGCGATTGAATCGTACTTCATTGTCAATTCATAATCTCCTAAACTCGAACTTAAGCTAGACAGCAGCTCATATGTTTCGGCCCCGTAATATAAGTTGTTAGTATCATGATACTGTTTTACTAAGCTGGAAGCGAGTACAGCAGCTTCTTTAGTCTTACCAGCATACATCAACAACTGAATCTTTGTACTGTAGGACTCCGACAGCCAATCGGGCTTATTACTTGCACGAGCGTATTTAATGGCTTTTTCAATGTTTGCCAGGCCTTTTTGGACTTCGCCGGTATTGAGATTATAAACACTAATATTAGAATAAAGAATGGCCAATCCCCAATCATCTTTCAGCTCATGGCTCAACTCCACTGCCAGCTCGAACAATGAATCCGGTACTATCTGCCCAGTGTTGATCAATTCAGAAAGTAAATCGCCAAGCTTTTCTTCCATGATGGTATCTCGCGGGCCGGAAAGTATCGAATCAAGTCGATCGGTGAGCGATTGCCCACGAAGCGATGCTGCCAATGGCAAGCAGAGCATTAGAAAAAAGAGTAAAGGACGATTCATTCAAGACGATATTTTCGACATACAGACATCTATTTTAATCGGTTAAATATAGTGCAGTTAATTATTTACCAGTTTTAATTCAGGAAAACGTATTCCTACACCATACCCCTGTCCTTCAAGTATTTCGATCTCCCCTTTCAGTTTTTTGATTAACAAGCCAATAAGGTTAGTGCCAAAGGCTGTACTATCGATCCGCTTTTCTGCGGCTGCGGCCCCGACCCCATTGTCAGCCACTAACAGCCGAAGTTGGTCACGCTCGCGGTGCAGAGAAATTTCGATGGTTCCTTCCCTTCCTTTTGGGAAAGCGTATTTTATTGAATTGGTCACCAGCTCATTGATAATCAGTCCAAGAGGGATGGCAATATCTACGTCCAGGCTAATGTCTGCTACGTCGTAGAAGATTTCCACTTGCTCTTCCTGCCGGTAGGCATCAAGCAAAGTCTCTCCCAGGTCTTTAAGGTATTCTGGCATGTGTACCGAGGTAACTTCCTTACCTTGATACAGTTTATTATGAATCAACCCCATAGCACTTACTCTGCTCTGGCTTTCCAGTAGTGCTTCACGGCCTTTTTCGTCGTCAGAGCCTAAGCCTCGCCGCTGTATTTGCAATAAGCTGGAAACGACCTGCAGGTTGTTCTTTACCCGGTGATGAATCTCCCCAATCAGGGTCTCCTTATCCGTCAGTAATTGTTCTTTCTCAAGATTACGTTTTTTCAATCGCCGGCTGAGAAGAAAGAAACCAATACCTCCTACAATCGCCAAAAGAAGTCCAAAAACCGTTGCGTAAAGTTTAATCTGTTGCCGCGCCAGCTGTTCTTGTTGTAAGCGAATTTCTATTTCTTTTTCCTCTGCTTTATATTTTTCATCAAGCTCAAGGAGGTTTTTAATATTTTTAGCTGTTTGTAATGAGTCTTGCTGCGCCCGCATTAGTTGACCATACCAAACCACGCTATCGTACTGCATTTGATTCAGGCCTACCGTTTGTAAGGCCTGATAGCATCTTTTGAGTTCTAAAGGATCCTTCGATGTGGTTTGAATTATGTTTTCAGCTTCCAGTAGCAGTTCCCGCGCTTCATCATGGCGGCCAATTCGTTGTAGGAGTAGGCCTTTACTGGTCATCTGCCAGGTTACCCTTTGATTGCCTTCGCCTTCCTTAAGTTCGTTGTAGTCTTCCAATGCTTTGGCATAGTTTCCAAGCATGGTATTTGCCTCCGCCCGTGCCCCCAGTGCATTCTCAACTCCAAACGCATTACCTTCTTCAAGAGCAATCTGTAATGCTTCCTCTGCCAGTTTCAGGGCGCCTTCCGGATCGCTAAGAAGACTTCGATTGCTCGATGCGGCCACAAGGGCACGGCTTAAGGTCATTGGTGAGCCACTAAGGCGAGCCCGTTCGATCGCGGAAGAATCATAGGCTACGGCGAGCGAGTAATTACCAAAGCCTGAATTTAAGGTTGATAACAGACCATAAGCTTCGGTTTCACCGATTAGGTCTCCGGAGGCCTTAAATTCCTTAGCCAGTTCCGAGGCACTAACGGCAGCTTTTTCAGTATCCCCGCCGATCATTAGAAGGATTACCTCGTCGATGGAGGCGTAGCGTAACAGGCCCGGTTGCCCGTTCAAACGGGCGTACTTCTTAGCCTGGGCTACAGCGGCCAGGCCTTTCGTCACTTCCCCACCGTTCAAGTAATAAATATAGCGTACCTCGTAAAGATCTGCCAGGCCCCTGTTATCATTAAGTCGGTTGGCCAATTCCAGGCCGCGCTCAAACAAAACATCAGGTATTTCCATCAACTCAAGGGAAAAGATATCTGATAATTCCACCAACGCCCGGACCTGATGCGTATCCTGCGGGCTGGCCAGTATCGAATCGAGTCGCTCCGTAAGTGACTGACCCCAAAGTGATGCAGCCAGTGGTAGGCTAAGCATCAGAAGAAATAGAATAAGTCGTTTCATTTAATAGGTTAATTTTGGAAGCGCAACAATCCAGGTGGCAGCAAAAAACAGGAGGGGGCTAATTGTTGACCAACCTTTTTTCCGGAAACCTTATTCCTACACTATAGCCCTGGCCTTCCAGCATTTCAACCTCCCCTTTCAATTTTTTGGTCAGTAGCCCAATTAGGTTACTACCAAAGGAAGTACTGTCGGCACGTTTTTCCGCGCCAGCAGCTCCTACACCATCATCTGTCACTATCAGCAGCAGTTGACCATTTTCGCGATGCAGCGCAATTTCGATGGTTCCTTCCCGGCCTTTAGGGAAAGCGTATTTCATCGAATTGGTGACCAATTCGTTGATAATGAGCCCGAGGTGGATGGCGACATCTACTTCCAGGCTAATGTCTGCTACGTCGTAGAAAATTTCAACTTGTTCTTCCAGCCGATAAGCATCAAGCAGGGTTTCCCCCAGGTCTTCCAGATACCCCGGCATGTGCACGGAGGTAACCTCATTACCCTGATACAATTTGACGTGAATAAGCCCCATCGCACCTACCCTGCTTTGACTTTCCAGCAGGGCTTCGTGGCCTTTCTCATCATCTGACTTTAACCCACGACGCTGTAGTTGCAGCAAACTGGAAACTACCTGCAAGTTGTTCTTTACCCGGTGATGGATCTCTCCAATCAGGGTTTCTTTATCCGCCAGCAACTTTACTTTTTCAAGGTTGCTTTTTTTCAACCGCTGGCTGAGAAGGAAGAAAACTATTCCCACAACAAGCGCTATTAACAGTCCGAAAATGGTTACGTAAAGATTAATTCTCTGGCGGGCAAGTTGTTCCCGCTGCAGCTGACGAGCATGCCGCTCTTCCTGAAGGCGATTTTCCGCTTCCTTTTCCTCCGCCTTATATTTTTCCTCAAGTTCAAGAAGGTTCCTGATGTTTTCTGCAGCCTGGAGTGAGTCTTGTTCTGCCTCCATTAGCTTACCGTACCAGGCTACACTATCGTATTGTGCCTGATTCAGACCTACCGTTTGCAAAGCCTGATAACATCTTTTAAGCTCTATGGGGTTATTTGAGGTTTCCTTGATCACCTTACTCGCCTTCAACAACAGTTCACGGGCTTCGTCATGACGACCAATTCGCTGGAGCAAGATGCCTCTGCTGATTGTCCACCAGGAATAGCCCTGGTCGCCTTCCTGTTCCTTCAGGAATTCATAATCTTTTAGTGCTTCGGTGTAGTTTCCTAGTGCGGTATTCGCCTCTGCACGTGCATTCAGTATGTTTCCGAGTTCATATTTCAGCTCGTTTTCTTGTGCCAGGACCAATGCCTCTTCCGCAAGCTCCAGGCCCTTTGCCGGATACCCCAAAAGGTTGTTGTTGTCTGACGAAGAACAAAGGGTAGAAACTAAGACGCCAACATTTCCGCTTAGTCTTGAAAGCGCAATGGCGGTGGAATCATACAACATGGTCAATTCATAATCCCCCAAGCTTGCACTTAATTTAGACAACACCTGATAGGCTTCGGCCTCATTATAAAAGTCACCAGCATCGTGATATTCTTTCGCCCGGGCGGCGGCCAGCTCTGCAGATTCTTTAGTTCTACCTGCAACCATCAATAATTGCATCTTGACAGCGTAGGAATACGGTAGCCAGTCGGCCTGACCACTTGCGCTGGCGTATTTAATAGCTTCGTCGATGTTTGCCAACCCTTTGTTTACTTCGCCAATGTTCAGGTTGTATACACCCTGATTAGAATAAAGCGCCGTCAGGCCCAAACTGTCTTTCAGCTCATGCGCCAAAACTACGGCTTGGTCAAGGAAGGTATCGTGCACTAACTCACCGGTGTTGATCAATTCCGTATGGAGGTTTCGGATTTTTCTCATTTGATGCGAATCCCTTGGGCTGGCCAATATCACATCAAGCCGCTCAGTGACAGACTGAGCGAAGAGCGATGCTCCCAGTAGAAGGCATACCGTCAAAAAAAGAAGGCGATGAAGAGACATTTTCAAAAGGGAATTAAACTACAGAGACATATATTTCGGTATAATAAAACCATTGACGTGGACGCAGAACAAAAACTTAAACAATGATAAAGTGCCGTTGTAGTGATCAGTGATGTCTTATGGCGTTCCGAGCCACATGATCTCCCAAACCACTTTAAGATCGATAAAATTCAGGCGAATATAGTTGAAAGTACACTCAGAAGCTTTGTAGCATTGCTCAAAAGAGCACAATTACCTGGCTGAACAATACATTGCAGGGTTCATACTTAAGCACAGAACTCGTGTTCTTGCAGCAAGGGCGCGCCAGTAAGAAGGCGTTGTAGGCGCAGATTACATTCCGACAGGCGGTACGGCTTAAATAGTACGTCCTGATTGATGGTAAAAGCAAGACATCTTCTCAGTTCAATATAGCGGGATGCGGTGATCATCAGGCTCGGCAATTTATACTGGGCATATAGCCGCTCTCCCAGCACAAATCCACTAACACCACATGGGTAGTTATAATTAATGATCGCCACGTCAAATAGATCATGCTCGCAAAACAGGAGCGCTTCTTTTGGGTCATCAGCCAAACGTACCGTCCACCCGGTATCCTGCAACGACACTTTAAGTAAGTACCCTTGTAACGTGTCCTTTTCTACTACTAGGACATATCGGCGAGTTTCCTTCACGTATTCTGGGACTATTCCCTGATTAATCATACCCCAAAGATAAGCAGACCAATCACCTACTCCTACAATATTCAGGAATACTCGGTTATTTATCTGCGAATGGTCAATTTATGTAAGTAACCAGCTGACCGATCTAAATACCCCGAAAGTACAGGATGCTATCACCGGCAGACGAACCTACTTTTCTTCCAATACTCAACAAGCAACCTAGCGCTGAACTGTGAGCAGCCATTTATCTACTACAGCCCTCAGACTTAAAAACCGCGAACCAGTTCTCTTCATGTCCAGTCAACTGAATCATACCAAGGCCATTTACCCGGCCTCTTTCAACCATCTTCTGCACCTGCGGCCCCGCCCTGAAAAAGGAATCGTCGTTTCAGTTCAATGCCAATAAAATAGATCAACATGATTAGAAAAGTTTTCACTTTCCAGGCCTACCCAGATAAAGTAGGCGAATACATTAACCGCCACGAGAAGATCTGGCCCGATATGGTAGTAATGCTCAAGGAGCACGGTGTACTTAATTACAGTCTGCATTTAGCCGATGACGGAACAACCTTGTTTGGCTATGCGGAGATTGAATCCGAAGAACGATGGGCGGCGATCTCCCAAACCGACGTTTGTAAAAGATGGTGGGACAGCATGGCTCCGTTGATGCGAACTAATGAAGACAATAGCCCGGAGAGTAAATCTTTGCGGGAGGTATTTTATTTGGCGTGAGGGCAGGAAGCAAGAAACCATACAAGGACTCTATACCCTAAGCTGCAGCTTCAACCTTAGTAAGGGACGACCTTGCGCTTGTCCTACCCCTCTACGGAGTCAATAGGTTGGTCCGGATGTTGTCGCGAACGCCAGCCAACAACTCCATCCTGGCTTCTACGCTGGCCCAGCCCATGTGTGGTGTAAGCAGCAGCCGATGAGGTTCTTTGACGCTCAGGTAAGGATGATCTGACGGCAAGGGTTCTTTAGTATAGACGTCGGAAGCAGCAGCGGAAATTTGGTTTTCATTGAGGCCACGAACCAGGTCCGCTTCCTTGACGATGCCTCCCCGGGCAACGTTGATGAGGTAGGCGGAGGCTTTCATTTTCACCAGTTCATCGTAGCCGATCAGGTTACGGGTAGTGTCCGTTAGGGGGCAATGCAGGGAAATGACCTCGGAGGTCGTCAGTAACTCCTCAAGGGAGACGTGAGGATACGGCTGATTCGTATTATTTCCGGAGGTGGAATGGTAAACGACTTTAGCACCGTAGGCGGTGGCCAGCTTAGCCACCCTGCGGCCGATCGCCCCCATGCCGATGATACCGTAGCGGGCACCACCAAGTTCGAAGAATGGCTGGCGCCAGTAACCGAAGGCAGCGTGTTTGGTATAAGTTCCGTCGTACACCGCCTGGTTGAGGTGGATGAGGTCCATAGACAATGTGAACAGCATCGTGATGGTAAGTTGGGCGACGGAATTAGTGCTGTAGCCGCTAACGTTTTTTACGGGGATGCCGCGCGCAGCGGCGGCTTCGAGGTCCACATTATTCATGCCAGTGGCGGCGATGCAGATTAGCTTAAGATCAGGTAACTGAGCCATTTCCGCCTCTCCGATGACCACCTTGTTAACGATGGCTACGTTGGCTCCTCTCAGCCGGTCCACTACCTGATCGGGGGAGGTATTTTCGTAGGCAGTGAAGGAACCTAGTTCGGTGAACCTGGCCAGCTCGGAGGGTAGGTCAGCTACGGTTTGGGTGTCCAGGAAGGTGATTTGCATGAGAGTGGTTGTTTGAGGCAAGCAAAGTACAAAAAACTAAACACAAATAATGGTTTAAACCAAACAAGTTGCTACATTTAATTAAGCAGCTACTTCTCCTTGAGGCTGATGGTGTACGCATTCACCATCTTATCCTTGTTTTTGTCGAAATATTACGCCCAGCTTAAACATCTAACCCCAATGAACGGCTTTAGCAATAAGAATACGACGAGTGTGCAAGCAATGCTTCTCAAAGACCGTTTCTTTGCACCTGCGTCCGCGCCCGAAAAAGCTCCCCCTTATGCCAACAAACGTTCTTCGAAAAATCTGTCTCTTTCTCCTGTGCGTTTCGTCGATGCTTACCGTCTCCGCGCAGGAGGCTGAAGTAATCGGTAAGGTAACCGATGCCGCAGGTGAACCATTGATCGGGGCTACCGTGCAGGTAATCGGTTCGGTGGTCGGAACAGCAACGGACCTGGAGGGGCACTATACTTTAGATGTCCCTCCCGGGCGCATCAGGCTGCTGTACACCTATATCGGCTACGAGAATTTCGACACGATGCTGACGGTGGGGGTGGCCGAACGTGAAATTGAGATCGATGTAATCATGCCCGAGGCTTTTTTGGAAACGGGGGAGGTCATCGTCTTCGGTCGTCGGGCCTCGGGGCAGGCACAGGCCCTGCGCAACCAACAATCCAGCCAGGTCAATCAGACGGTGATCCATTCAGAGGTGTTCAATAAATACCCGGATATTACCATCGCGGAGACCGTCAGCCGGATGCCCGGGGTGTCCATCATCCGCGACGTAGGCGAAGGCGAAATCGTTCAGGTCCGTGGTCTCCCCGAGCAGTATACCGCCGTGACGCTGAACGGGCAAAGGCTGCCTACCATTCAGCCGGAGGTGGATCAGAGTGGCAGCCTGGGCATCATTCAGAGTAGTTTGGTAGATGAGGTTAGGGTGATCAAAGCCCGTACGGCAGACATGGACGGCGACGCCATTGCGGGCACGGTGAACTTCCGGGTGCGCCACCCCGAAGAAAAGTTTGAAGTCCTCCTGCAGGCTGGTCAGGGGGCCAATTTTGGCTTCGATGACAACCCGAACCAGTCTTCGGGGATCACCCAGCTTTCTGGCATCCTGAATTCCGAACTTAGCGAAGAGAAAGTATATGCGCTGGCTGCCGGCAGCTTCCTCAGCCAGGGCCGTGGCAACCGTACCCAGCTTTTTGAATATGGATCGCCGAACGAACGTGGCACCAATTTGTACAGCTCCCGACCGTTCGACACCGACCGAAAATCAGAACGGGTTGGGTTTGTCGGTGCGATAGAGCTACGCCCCAGCATTTATAACAGGATGCGGCTTAGTTATAATTTCAGCCAACTCTCCGAAGATATTCAGCAGCGGCAGCTGTTTGCCAACGGAGGGGACTCCCCAACGGTCAATCGCCTATCCAGCGGCTGGAACACCACCAGGAGCCTTAATCTGGTGGCACTGGAAGTAGAAAATAATTTTCCCAAAACCCGCCTTGACTACCAGTTGAGCTTCAGCGAAAACGCGGAAGAACTCAACGATCGGTTGCGGACGAGCTATACGGGATCAGCGCTGAATTACAATGAAAGTGACTTGGGTGATCTTACGCCTTACGGGGTCGCCTCCTCCAACGATTTAGTTCGGAACACCAACTTCCAGGAAGCAGCCTTATTAGAAGAAACCGTTACCATCGGTAGTCTCAACATCACCCGCTATTTAAACAGTAACCGGAACAGCTTCCTTAAAATCGGGGGCCGTTACCGCAGTAAGGACCGGGCGTACGGCAGCAGTAGTATCGTTTTGCCCATCCTAAGTACCGAATCAATCGCCCCCGGCACCTTTGGGTCGATCCCCTCCGAACGTTATGTGGAGATGCCCGATAGCCAGGGGAACGATTTCAACGTGTACGACGCAAAGCAGCGCATTGCTGCCGGCTACCTGATGTATACTGCGAACTTCAATTCGAAACTTTCCCTTTCCGTTGGCCTGCGCTATGAATACCTGGAAGTGGAGGCGCGTGATGCCGCTGACACCGTTCGTTTCGATGACGTCGACGTGTTACCCAGCCTCAACCTGACGTACCGGCTTCGCCGTGACCGGCAGTTCCGTTTCAGTTACTACACTGCCGTTGGGCGGCCATCCTACGCCACTTACCGCCCGCAGCTGAATGAGCCACTTGCTCTAATTGGCATCGATCAGTTTTCGCGTAGCAATGCGGATATTTCCTCTACAAAAAGTCACAATTTCGACCTGGCTTTCGAGCGCTACGGTCGTCGCGACGGGTTATTTACCTTGGGTCTTTACGGTAAGTTTCTTGACAACCCAACCGTACGGGTGGCGGCGTCGGACTTTGACACCCAGGGGCGCCCTACCTACATCACCCGCCTGATCAATGCCAATCGGGCCAACGTATTTGGCTTTGAAGTAGGGTTTTACCAAAACCTGGGATTTCTCCAATCAACGCTCCGCCATTGCAACCTCAACGGTACGTACAACTTCAACGCTTTTAGTGTCGACAATCCCGGGGGGGTAGACGATGGGTTACCACTGGCCCAGGCACCCCGCCAAAGTGCCAACCTCAGCTTCGTCTACAGCAACCCTAATGCTAAATTAAACCTGGTGGTTGCGGCCAATTATCGTGACCGTGTCTTCGATCGGTTGCTCGACGATGAGGCCATCTACCGAAACAACCTTTTCTCGGCAGATGTCTCCGCTGATTATGAAGTATTCAAAAATATTTCCATTTACCTACGTGCTAACAACCTGACGAACCATGCTTTTGAGGAGTGGATAGGGGAGCCCGGGAAGGATGGGTCACTATTACGAAGTACCAGCAATTATGGGCGTTGGGGGGTTGTGGGCGTTCGGTAC
>JBGCFZ010000560.1:0-4429 GCA_045110355.1 Lewinella sp.
ATTTAAACGGTGGCAATCCTTTTGGGGAGAGCGGCTTAACCCCGACGGCACGTTGGGAGACATCTCTGCCTACGGCAGAAAGCTGTTACAAAGACCATCCGTTGATAAGTCTACAAACCCCTACAGCGATATCCCGTGGACCAACATCAACTATACCGGTTACATCACCGACCAGATCGGCCTGGGGCGTACCACTTCCTTAGGCTTCCATCCCACGGATGTGAATACTTTCTACGTGGGAGCAGCCATCGGTGGCATCTGGAAAACGACCGATCGGGGACAAACCTATATTCCCCTCGGAGACCAGCTGCCCTTTATGGCGGTTTCAGGCATCATTGTTGATCGGGTGAACCCGAACATCATCTACATCGCCGTCAGTGATCATGTGTGGTACGGCCCACAGGGCATCGGTGTGTATAAAAGCACGGATGGTGGAGACACCTGGAGCCCCACCAGTTTGAGCTTTTCCTTCGGAGAGAACATTCGCATCTACTGGTTGGAGGCGGACCCCGCCAACCCGGGAACCATCTACGCAGCTACCGCTGGCGGGTTGTTCCGCACTACGGATGGTTTCGCTACCCATACCGAAATCTTACCCGACAACTGCTTCGATGTGAAGCTTCAGCCAGGAAATCCTTCTACTGTTTACGTTGGCACCAGTGATGGTCGGTGGCTGCGCAGTACCAACGCTGGCGGAAGCTTTAACCAGCTCCGCGATCTGGGCGGAAGTCGGGTACTACTGGGCGTAACGCCCCTCGATGATCAGAAAATTTACGCGCGCCACGGTAACCTGCTGCACAAATCTGCCGATCGGGGCCAATCGGTTTTCGCCACGGTGACGATGGAAGAAAACAACGAAGTATTCGCCTTCGCCCCTGCCAATGACGACATCATCTTGTCCGGGAATTTTGAAACTTACCGCTCAGACAACGACGGAGGAACATTCAATGCCACCAGCCAGTGGCGAGGCAACAACGGATTACCTCAAATCCACGTTGATCAACGAAATATGTTCGTCAATCCATTGGACAACGACGCCGTCTATTACTGCAATGATGGTGGTGTTTACCGCTACGTGATCTCCACCAATTCCTTTGACAACCTCTCCGACGGACTGGCCATTACCCAATATTACGATATTGCCGTGGCGCAGACGGATGCTAATATTGTTGGCGGTGGTTCCCAAGACAACGGCAACGTGTTTCGGGATGCCAACGGCGACTGGCGGCAGTATGCCGCCACCGGAGACGGTATGAACCAGGAGATTGACCCTACCGATGCTTCTTATCGGTATTGGTCTTATCAGAATGGTGGAATGCGACGTTATCGCAACGGTGTGAATACGAACATCGAACCTTCACAAGTAGACGGAGGTGCCTGGGAGACGCCCTACAAGCTTGACCCATCCAACCCGTTGCGATTGGTTGCTGGCTTCGACAAAGTTTATGAATCCTTCAACCGAGGGAATAGCTGGACGGCCATCAGCGGAAATCTTGATGGTGGTTCGAATATGAATGAACTGGCCATTGCGCCAGCCAACGGTGAACGCATCTATGTAACCCGTGGAGGGAACCTATTCGTAAAGCGTGTTACTGATGATACCTGGACGACGAGGTCATTACCCGATGGCAGCGTCTCGGACATCGAAGTGGACCCGCTTGATATGGACAAAGTGTACGTTAGCGTTCCGGGCTTCAGCGGTGGAAGCAAAGTGTACGTCTCTGAAGACGCTGGCGCAAGCTGGACCAACCTGAGTGGTTCGTTGCCCAACGTTTCAGTGGGAGCTATTGAGCTATTCCATAATGTGCCGGGGGGGATTTTTGTCGGCACGGATGCTGGTGTTTTTTACCGGGATGATCAGGTAACTGACTGGTTGGAATACGGAGAACTACCCCATACCAGAGTGGAGGACATTGAAATCCAATATGCCGCCGGACTGGTTCGGGTGGGTACCCACGGCAGGGGAGTGCTGGAGGCTGCGCTGACGATTGACCAATGTACCGCTGCATCTCCCGATGGAGACGAAGATGGCACCTGCGATCTGTTTGACTTCTGCCCAGAACTTGACAATAGCCTCATTGGCACGGCCTGTGACGACGGCGATACTTTCTCCAGCGGTGAGACCTACGATACCGACTGTGGTTGCTCCGGAGGCCAGGCAAATCTTACTTACTGTGCGGCAGAAGGCAGCAACGGTACTGGGGCGGACTACATCAGCTTCGTCGGCCTGGCGGGAGTGGAAAATGGATCCGGACAGACAAATTACAGCGATTTCCGTAACGTGGTCATGACTTTAGATTATGATACCGAGTACATCCTGACGGCCAGGTTCAACTTTGCCTTCGATATTGATCGGTTTCATGCCTGGGCCGACTGGAACCGGGACGGCGTTTTCAATGCTAATGAAAAAATAACCTTGTCGATCCCCGATGGAAACAGCACCAGTACGGGGACGGTTATGGTGCCCAGCGGTACCGCAGAAGGGGCAACGACACTTCGGATAAGGGGCGTTTACTCTACCAATCATGACAACCCCTGTGGGTCGGCTTTTGGTGAAGTGGAAGATTACACCATCAATGTGAAATGTAGTGCCAATTGCTCTTTACCCGTAGGCTGGGGCGAATTTTCAGCCGTAGCTTTGGGCAAAGATGCTGCCCTGTTGAATTGGTCAACATTAGCGGAGGAAGACCTGGCACGTTTTGTGGTCGAGCGATCCGTTGATGGCCGCTCGTTTACAGCGATCGGGGAATTGCCAGCAACTAATTCCTCAACGGATTATACGTTTGTTGATGAAGCTGCACCTGGATTATTGGCCTACTATCGCATCGTAGCTCAGGACTTTGATGGGACGGAGGATTATTCCGTTGTACGGCGGGTGACCTGGCAAAATGACGACGAACGGGCGGTGAAAATGTCCCCCAACCCAGTGGGGCAAATGCCACTGAAAGTGAGTTGGAGCAGCCCGGAAGCGGAGCAGGTCAATTGGCACCTCTACAACACCTACGGGCAGGAAGTTAGGAAAGGCCATGTGGGCGCGGCCGCAGGTGCAAACTCCGTTGAACTAGCCATAGATGACCTGCCAGCCGGAGTCTACCTGCTCCGACTCCGGACCCGCGATTGGGATTGGACGGGGAGTGTGGTACGACGGTGATTAAGATCCCGGAGGGATCGAATCATTTTGCCCCGGTTGAAGGCGGCACGCCGCAACCCGGGGATTGAAAGAAGCTTGACTATTTGGGGAGGTAGTGCCTCTAGCGGAAACTACTTGTAAAGCTTAAGCTTGTCGATGTTGCATTTAACAAAAGATCCCGGAGGGATCGAATCATTTTGCCCCGGGTGAAGGCGGTACGCCGAAACCCGGGGATTGAAAAGGGCCAAGCCTTTTGGCGGCGCGCAGCGCCGCATCCAATCCTCTCACCTCTTTACCCCCGGGTAAAAAGCCGCTTTGCTACTTTTCACCCGGGGCAATCCCGATTCGACCACTCCGTGGTCACAAAGTTGTTCGAAATTTCTGATGCGACCCAATAGCATAAATCCCTAACCTCCCGTAGCTTTAACCCAATGACTGAGAAAAATATACCCACGAGTATCAAAAGCCTGGCCACCGCCCTCTTAACCAACGCCGCTAACCCCGCCGAAGCTGAACGCATCATCAAAGCCATCCATGCCCAATTTCAGGAGATCACCGGGCTCACCGGTTTCGATACTAAATTGGAGCACCTGGCGGCCGTTCCAACGGCCAAAGGTGCCGCCCTTGGCCTGAACCACGCTGCCCAATGCCTGCTTGATTTTAAACGGACCACCAGGTTCCTCACCGCCGTTGTTACTGCCATCCGGGAACGGAGGGCTGCCTACCCGGATGAGGTAGTCGAAGTTTTTTATGCCGGCTGTGGCCCTTATGCTCCCTTCGTTACCCTGGTGGCGCCGCTCTTTGAACGGGGTGAAGTCCGGTTCTCCATCCTGGAGATCAACGAGCATTCCCTTGTTTTTGCCGGAAAACTAATTGAAGACCTTGGCCTGTCAGGTTATGTGCGGGCACAATACCAGGCGGATGCAACCGCCTTTACGGTGCCCGAAGCGGCCGACTACCACCTCCTGATCAGTGAAACCCTGGACGCGCTTTTGTACCGGGAATGCTATGTGCCCATTCTTCTGAACCTTTTGCCCCAGTTCCGGCAAGACGTCACCCTGATTCCCGAAAACGTGGTGGTTAAAGCTAAGCTGGAGCCACCACCCGGTTCTCCGCTTCAGTCGGAAGACTTAGGTACCATCGTTGATGTGCGACAATCCGTTGTCGCCAGCAACGGAGACCGGAGCATCCCCACTCAGCTGCCCGACGTGACGGTGGATTTCGGGAAGTACGACATGACGGCCTACCAGCGCATACTGCTGGAAACTCACGTTCACGTCAGTCAGGATATTTGGCTGA
>JBGCFZ010000561.1:0-17386 GCA_045110355.1 Lewinella sp.
GCTCCCAAGAAGACTAGTTCCTAGTTCCTAGCTCCCTAGAAGACTAGCTCCCTAGTTCCTAGCTCCCTAGAAGACTAGCTCCCTAGTTCCTAGCTCCCTAGAAGACTAGCTCCTAGTTCCTAGCTCCCAAGAAGACTAGCTCCCTACTTCCTAGCCCCCAACAAGACTAGTTCCTAGTTCCTAGCTCCCAAGAAGACTAGCTCCCTAGTTCCTAGCCCCTCCCAGGCCACCCTATCCCCTGATGCAGTATCTTACTTCTAGAAGACCACCTGCACCTAAAAACGATTTCCACCAGCCATTCAACATGCGCTACCACCTCCTGCTTTTCCTGTTTTTTCCCGCTTTGCTTTCCGCACAGGATTTCTTCGAACGCTATTTCGACAGTGGTGGTGATGAGTGGGGTGCGGCTTGCGTGGTGGTCGATAATAATCTTGTGCTGGCCGGCCGCACTGACGCCAATGCCATTGATCGTGCCAATGGCGTCCTCCATGCCTTAGACCGCAATGGAAACCTCCGCTACACGGCCACCATGGTCGGTAACCACCGTAGTTATTTTACTACGTTGGCTACCGTCTCCATCAACAGTACCCCCGGCGTAATTGCTGGAGCCTGGGCCAATGCGCAGGAAACGTCGGACAACCTAACTTTCTACGCCCTCAATACCCTCGGAGCTGGCTACGCCTTTGGTTGGGGAGATGCCGTTGACGACGAGCAGGCAAGAAGTTTGCTTACCTTGAATAGTGGAGATGTTCTCGCTGTCGGCAACGTAGGCAACACCAATAATGCCTTGTTTTTCTGCTTTTCTCCCGACGGCGCCGAGCGTTGGCGGCGCACTTTTTCCATCCCCGACACCCGTTTCAACGTTTTCCATCAGGCACGGGAAGTCGATGACGGCATCATCATGGTCGGTTATTCCACCGTGGAGGAGGTTACCGGGCAAACCATCTTGGTAAAGATTTCCCGGGAAGGTGACCTTGTGTGGAGTTACCGATACAATTATCCCAATGAGGCCGATGCCCGCTTCCGCACCCTTCAGGTGCTTCCCAACGGAGATCTGATTGTAACGAGTCATGTATATACCGGAGAGGGAACAGCCGACATCTTGTTCTTACGGATGAACGGAGACGGGGAAATCATCAGTAAATATTTGCTTGGGGGAGTGGGCCGGGATGGTATCCAGGCGACTTTACTGACGCCGGCCGGGACGCTTCTGCTGGCGGGAGGAACGAACAGTCCGCAACGTGGAAGAACGGTAGCATTGGTTATGGAAGTGAACCTCGGTGGGGAGATTCTTCGGCAGCGAACGTTCGGTGCCCTTACCGAGTCTAGAATAAATGCATTGGTGGCAGCACCAAGCGGTGGTTACTACTTTGCGGGTTCGGGCAAGTTTTGCGAGGATGGAGATCGGGACCTTATGCTGGTTTACCTGAACGATACCCTGGGGAATGCCCTGGAATCATGCCCGGCATATTCGGTGAACCTGGTTCGTAGGGCTGCCGCAAACCATACGCGTACAGCGATCGGAACCGTCGCGCAGCGCACCGAACCGCCGGTTCAACCTTTCCTGCTGGAGGATCGGCCGGTTACCATCGAAGATCGTAGCTGCCCGCAACTGGATCTTGATGCAGACGACAGCTCGGGGGCAACGACCATTAATGGTTTTACCCTGCCCGATACTTGTTATGCCGGGCCACTGCCCATTCTGGATACCGACGCGATATTTAATTTCCTCGGCTCGCCAATAGATGAGGTCCGTTTTGTATTGGTTTCCTCTGATCCACTTGAGTCATTGGAAATTCCGGCAGACATCACGGATCAACTGCAGCGTAACGGACGGGAAATTACTTTTACCAACAGCCGTAATCTATCGGCTGAAGCCATCATCCGTCTGTTGCAACGGGTGCGTTATCGGAACGATAATGAGGTTGTTACTGCCGGAGAAAGAGAAATAAGGTTTTTAGTCCGTTCGTCGTGTACGCCCGCTTCAGGGTCCGTAACTCGCTTCAATCTCCGGGCCAGCGGACCTTTTGAGCCCGATCTTCCCGATGCGGTTTTATGCCCGGATGAGGAACTGTTTGTTGATGCCACAGCGGCCGGAGCAACGACTTATTTATGGGGCGACGGCGCGCAGGATGCAAGGAAAAGGATAAGGGAGCCGGGTACCTACGTCGTTGCGATCAGCAATGTTTGTAATGTTACGTTGGATACGGTATTGGTATCTGCTGGCGAAAATCTCGGCCAGCCTCCAGGGTTCAGCGATCAGGCACTTTGCCCGGGTGACTCTCTGGAACTCGATGTTACTACCGACGGCGCTTTATCCTATCGCTGGGAAGACGGTACAGACGAGTCAATGCGCACGTTCCGTACCCCAGGAGACTACGCCCTGACCATCAGCAACGGTTGCCAGGAAATTGCTTCGACCTTTCGCCTGAACGGGCAGAGTTGTTGCCAACTCTACTTGCCCAATGCTTTCTCTCCCAACGGTGATGGAATAAATGACGTCTTCAGGGCCTTTCCCGATCCCGTGCTTTGCGCACCGATAACGGATTATACGCTCCGGGTTTTTAACCGGTGGGGAGGGGAGGTTTTTGCCGTAGACCAGCTCGCTGAAGGTTGGGATGGGACCGTTGCGGGCGAGGCCGGCGCAGCCGGCCATTACGTTTTTGTGGTTACCTATCACGACGGCTTTCAGTGGGTGAAGCGAAGCGGGGGGGTAATGTTGTTGCGATAAACCTGTGGGGGCGGTCACGTCGAGGTTGAAGGCCGTGGCGAAGTTTCCTTCTGACTTTCGGACGGCCTCCGTTTAGGTTAGTCCAGTAAGGCCAGTGGATTGATCGGTACATCATCCTTACGCACTTCGTAGTGTAGGTGCGGGCCGAGTGACTTTCCGGTAGTGCCGACGGTGCCAATGGTCTGACCAAGTAGTAACTGATCTCCTTTTTGTACGGTATGGGTGTCGAGGTGGTTGTACGACGTAACGTAGCCATCCTCGTGCAGGATCCTGACGGAGATGCCGTAGTCACCGTCATTACCGGCGAAGACTACCCGACCATCTGCGGTAGCCATGACGGGGGTGCCGGTATCCGCCTTCAGATCAATTCCTCTATGGAAAACCTTTCGCTTGAAAAGGGGGTGCATTCGCATCCCGAATCCTGAAGTAAGAATGTCTTTCATGTCCACCCCGGCGATGGGACTGGCGGTGGGGGGCTCAAAAAAGAAAGCTGCTGGTGTAATTTCAATTTCATGGTGAGAAAGTGCGGCATCGGCCGGAGCTGAGGGCCAGGGTAGGGGAGAGAGTAAGGCGATGCCGGCAAGGAGTGCAGCAGCGGTGGAAACGCGGTAAAACATGGGCCTGATTTTTGTGGTGAGACGAACGTCCCGGTGAAGTTTTTGGAGGTGCCGGACGGGCCAGCCATTGACGGTTTCAGTTAAGGCCTGGTCAAAGGCGACCCCTCCGTCCATTCGTTGTTCGATGGCGCAGCACAGGTGGTCCAGCAGCTCTCCGGAGAGATCGTCGGGTAAGCCGGCATGGGCAAGGTGCGCTTGCACCAGGGCAACTTGTGGTGAAGTGAGGATGGTCATGAGTTATTCAGGTTGCAGGTCAAGCAAACGTTGCATGGTGAGGAGAAAGCGGCGGAATTCATCGCGGCGGTCAGTGGCCGCTGCGCGGCCTGCGGCGGTGATGACGTAGTACCGGCGGGCACGACCGTTGACAGTTTCCGTTTCCGTCTTTAGCATTCCGTCTTGCACCAGTTTGTGTAGTAGCGGATAAAGAGACCCTTCGGTAAGTTTATACTTCCCATCGCTCAGGTCGCTCACTCGCTTGGTCATCTGATAACCATACATTCGACCTTCCCGGTCGATAAGTCGAAGTACGACCGTGCGTAATGTGCCTTTGATCAGTTCTTTTGAATACATAGCACAATGATACATCTAAAATGGATGTATTAAGAAGTAACGACCTTGCTTTAACATATTTTGCACCTGCGGCCGCGCCCTTATTAGTCAGAATAGTCAAGCATGGCCCACTATTTGACTATCTTACTCTCTGACTAATTAAGGCGCGGTCGCAGGTGCAGAAAACGGATTTTAGAAGCAAGGTGAGGGCTGCGGTTAATGTTTTTCCCTTCAGATCGAAGTATTTTCTCTTTCCCGACGTCTACTCCAATGAATGTATGAATTAACCGAACAGGAAGAGTGGGCTCAGGCCTACCAGGAATTTGGCCCCGAGCTGGAGTCTTTTGTCCGTAGTCGTATTGGCAACGGAGAAGCAGAAGATTTGCTGCAGGAGGTATGGGCGGTCTTTGCTACTGCGGTGAAAGAATCGTCGATCACCGACCCGCGGGCATGGCTGTATCGCGTAGCTCGTAACCGGATCACTGATGGTTATCGCCTGGCTGCACGCCGGCCTGCTTTTCAGGATCTGAGTACGACCGAGGAGGAGGTTGAAGAACAAGGCTTTTTAGGAGATCCGGACGAACTATGGGAAGAAATTGAAGCAGCGCTCGATCAAGTGCCGCCCGATCAACGGGAAGTCTTTATCCGCAACGAATTGGACGGCGAGACCCTTCGCGAAATAGCTGCGGACCTGGGAGTGCCCCTGAAAACAATCATCTCCCGAAAAGGCTACGCCCGGCGGCGCTTGCAGGATTTGCTGCAAGAGGTTTACGAAGAATATTTTGAGCATTATTAGAGTAATGCTGTAGCCACTGCGTCTACATTCATGAATACGGACTAACAAAGAAAGTATTCTCCGGGAGCTTTCCCGGTCCAATTATTAATAACCAATCAACAATTAAATAATTATGCGTCATAAAATGCACCCTGGCCGCGGACGCGGCCATCATCGTGGCCCCGGCGGCCGTCATGGTCGTCGGCCCCAGTATGGCCCTCGTCGCCCCAAGCACAACGTGCCGGTTAACATTCAGGAAAGGCCCACTGGCTTTGAAGCCCGGGTTTACTGTGTCGGTTTTGCGAAAGAGGATGTTAAGATCAATCTCTTAAATGACATGATCTACATCAGTGGAACCCGAAAACCGGTGGAGGAGTATCCCGAATTTCTTTTGCAGGAGTACCCCATCAAATCTTTTGAACGCTGGTTTCAGTTAAGTGAAAAAGTGGATCAGTCGGCCATTTCTGCCAGCTTTGAAGATGGCGTTCTTGTCATCAGTGCTCCTAAAACCCCGGAGGCGACCCAGCCTGAAAGGGAGGTAGAGATTAAGTAGGTTTTATTACTTACACATGTATACAAGCAGCTGTACCCGTAAGCTCAGTAATCGGTGGCTACTTGTCCATAATCATTCAATGGTCATGGATTAGGTCTCCGGTTGCTGAGTTTGTAATGAGGGCAAGTCCACTATTTTTTCTATTTTTTAAATAGATCGACGATATTTGCCGTATGAAACATGCTATCATTTTCCTTTTTCTGTTGACCTCCTTTTTTACTTGCAGCTCCAAATCGTCAACGGAGTCAATAGCGCCAGCCACGGCGACGGTGCCAACTAAGGCTACGTCTCCCGTTGCGACAACTTCGGTTGCCCCAACACCTGATGCAGTTGGAACGGATCTTAATGGTGATGGAGAACCTGATTTTCTGGAAATCCGGATGACGAACCGGGAAGATCGTGACCTTGGTAAGGAGCGGGACCTTGTTTTGTACTCTGGTTCCGGCGATGAGCGTAAGGACTGGTATACGGCCAAAAATGTCCTTCTTCCCACTGAAGGGGGAGGGCTGATGGGAGACCCGTTGCAAGATGCTAGCGTTGTTGATAATACCATCGTCATTAAGCACGCTGGAGGTAGTCGCCAAAAATGGGCTTATACCCATCGCTTCCGCTGGCAGAATGAGGACTTTCAGCTCGTTGGAATCACCATTCAGACCGATGACCCCTGCGATAAAATAGTTAACCTCGAATATGACCTTACTACGAGTAAAGCCCAGTGGGCAAAAACCACCATGGACTGTAGTGAAAGCGAGGACAATCCCAGCTCAAGTGAAGCAGTCTATGATTTTGTTCTTAAGTCTAAGGAGCTCTTTTCGATGAACGGCTTCCTGACCGGTGAAAATGAAATGAAGGTCCCGAATATGGGAGAATCTGTGTACTATTAGTGCTTGAAAACACTCCTTTATGCTGACTACCCGTTCCGCCACTTTGGCTGATCTTCCCGTTCTTCTGCAGTTCGAACAAGGCATCATTGTGGCCGAACGCCCCTTTGATCCGACGTTGAAACCGGACCCCATCAGTTATTACGACATTGGGGCGATGATTGAAGATCCGGATGTAGAAGTCATTGTCGCCGTAGACGGTGACCTGATTGTCGGGTCCGGATACGCCAAGGAAAAGCCTTCTGACCTCTACTTTGATCCACCAAAGCATTGCTTCCTGGGGTTCATGTTTGTCCGACCGGAATACCGGGGGCGTGGCGTGAATGGTCTGGTCACCGAAGCCCTTCTTGATTGGGCTCGCGCTCGTGGATTGACGGAGGTTCAGCTCCGGGTGTACGACGATAATGCAGGGGCCATCAGGGCTTACGAGAAAAAAGGCTTCAGTAAGTATCTGGTGGTGATGCGGCGGGAGCTTTAGGTGGTAAATGTGGATGCGTGATTTTAATACTTAATCTCCAGCACCTTTAACTGCTTTACCTCTACTCCCATCCGGAAGTCCTTGGTTTCATCGACCCATAGGCCGGTTATTTCCTTGGCAATGGGCGAGGAAAAGGCAATCTTTTTCCTTGACGTTGGCTTCATCAACGCCCAAGATTTGGAGCTCCTTCACGTATTCCCTACTTCGCCCAATAATCCAGTACCATCACTTCGTCAAGGTGGGGCTTGAGTACTTCTACAAAGGCCAAGTGGTCTGGGTGTGGAAGGTAGACCGCACGGTCAGCTTCGCTTTTAAAGGTGACGAAGAAGATATGGGTAAACCCATTGTCCAGCCCTTCCGGGCTGTTATTGGTGCCCCATTCCAAGTCGTGGATCTGACTGATTTTATCGGAGAGGCCAACAAAGGCCTGTTCTACTTCCGCAACACCGCCCGGGTAGCTGTCTTCCTTAAAGGAGAACATGACGACATGACGTAGCAGAGAATCGGGCGCATCGGCGTTCATCTCGACGGAAAGATCGGTGGTGGTTTCCATGGTGGTCTCGGGAGCTGGTTCGGAGGAACAACTCAGGAAAAATAGTGGAAGTGCAAAAAGTAAGTATTTCATGGGGGTAAGATAGGAAAGGAAATTTGGGGAAGAACCGCAGTGGCCTTTCTATTCTTCGTAGATGTCGAATTTAGCGGAGTGGGACTTCATGAGTGCTTTATTTGCAAAATCGTCCTCGGTCATCGTTGAGAGTTCCTCTAAGAAGACGTCGAATTCCCCGTTCTTAAATATTGTAAGCATCTTTCCACCGTCCGCAGACTTGGCTTCATGCCAAACGTTTGGTGGGACAGTGACAGTATCCCCTTCTTTAAGGATGATGGTTTCGTCGTCAAAAATAAGTTCGAGTTCTCCAGTCAACATGTAGAAAACCTCCGTCATTATTTTATGATGATGCCGTTTGAGATGAAACCCTGGCTTAAGGGTATCTTCGATCAGGCAGAGTTCCCCGTTCGTTTGCCGTGACGAAAGCTTAACGAAGCAGTGGTCTTGGGAGTAGTCGTAATTCTCTCCTTCTCCTTTTCTTATTAGTTCTTTTGAGGTCATGTTTTTTAGTTGTGTCTAACGTTTGGTCCATCCGTACGCTTACGGATCAACCAGTCTTGATGTCGCTGTGGTAAGTTACGACCGGAGTTTAGAAGAGAGATGTGCCCTGCTGAATTTGCTCTTTATTCTAAGTGCCGACGGGAGGGATGTTGGGGGTAGATCATGCTGGAGAAATTTGTACGTAGGGGCTGAATATTTCATTAGTTTCGCGATATGAACTTAAGGACAAGTCCAGAAATAGTTATTCAAGGAGCGAGAACGAATAACCTTAAGGACATTTCATTGCGTATTCCACACAACAAGTTCATTGTGGTGACTGGAATATCAGGTTCGGGTAAATCTAGCTTGGTGTTTGAGATAATAGCCAAGGAAGGACAACGCAGGTATTTTGAAACGCTGCCTTCTTTTGTCCGGCAATTCATGGGGAAGTTAAACCGTCCTGATGTAGAGGAAATCGAAGGGCTTTCTCCCGTGATTTCCATCGGACAAAGTACGACAGGCATGCACGCTCGTTCTACCGTCGGAACTATGTCGGACATCTATGATCTGTTGCGGTTGTTGTTTGCCAGAACAGGAACAACGACTAAAAATACTGAACTTTCGCGCGCGCTCTTTTCGTTCAGTTCAGTGATCGGTAAATGTAAGCGTTGTAACGGTATTGGCAAGGAGGAACAAATTGATCTAAAGCGCCTCATTATCTCTCCCGAAAAATCGATCAGGGAGGGCGCGTTAGCGCCGACTTTACCGAATGGCTACATCATGTACTCGCAGGTAACCATTGATGTGCTGAACCAAGTCTGCGAAGCCGAAGGGTTTAACGTTGATATTCCATGGAATGAACTGACAACCCTTCAGCGCGAGGTGATTTTGTACGGCAGCGATAAAATCAAAGTACCTTTTGGAAAACACAGCCTTGAATCACGATTAAAGTGGACGGGAATCAAGGCCAAGCCTCGGGAAGAAGGACATTACAAAGGAATGATTCCGATCATGTCCGACATCCTGAGAAGAGATCGAAATGCCAATATTCTCAAATACGTGCATGCGGTTACCTGCCCAACATGTGATGGGACACGTTTGAACAGCGATGCTTTAAGCGTTACCGTTCATGATAAGTCAATTGCGGAGGTCGTGACTTTGGAATTGAACGAACTGAAATCATGGATCCAGTCAAATAGCTGGGGAGCTGTAGCGAGGGAGATTGTCGACAAACTTGTTGCTCAAGTTGACTTGCTGGAAGATTTAGGCTTGGGGCATTTGACGGTGGACCGCTCCTCAAAATCGCTCCGCCCCAGCGAAATTCAGCGCATTCGGGTGGCCAATCAAATTCTGGTTCCCCTAAGTGATGTCCTGTACGTTTTTGACGAGCCAAGTATCGGGTTGCACCGAGCAGAAAACGAAAGGTTGATTTATCACTTAAAACAACTCGTTAAAAAAGGGAATACGGTCATTGTTGTTGAGCATGATCTGGACACCATTACTTCTGCTGATCACATCGTAGAGATTGGCCCAGAAGCTGGCGTTAATGGAGGTGAAGTCCTTTTTAATGGTGCGTTTTCAGATTTTACTCAACGAGAGGACTTACAAGAGAAAAGCCCTACTTACTGCGCACTTAAAAGTAGAACTGAAAAAGCTAGGCCATCATCCGTAATAACTCATAATTCCATTCGCCTGATTGGGTGCCGGGAAAGAAACCTGAAAAACATTGATGTCGAATTACAGTTGGGGAAACTCAATGTGGTCAGTGGACGATCGGGTGTCGGAAAGTCGAGTTTAGTAAAAGGGACCTTACTGAAAGCAGTACGAAAGCACTTGGGAGTGGAGGTTGGTGAACCCGTTGGGCTGACCCGTCATGAGAACATTGATGCCATCAACAAACTGATCTTTATCGATCATTCCCCCATAGGAAAAACTCCCCGAAGCAATCCTGCTACCTATTTAGGACTGTCAGATCACATTCGTGATCTCTACGCCAGTCTGCCCGAATCGAAAACGCTAGGGTTCACCAAGTCCCGGTTTTCCTTCAATAATAAAGGCGGACGATGCGAAACCTGCCAGGGGGCAGGGAAAACGCAAATAGGTATGCACTTCCTGGGCAATGTGGACCTGGTGTGTGGCACCTGCAACGGCGATCGATTCAACGAAGAAACGCTTCATATAAAATACAATGGTCTTTCCATTGCGGATGTTTACAAGCTGTCCATCAAAGAAGCAGTGGTCTTTTTCGGAGATCAGAAAAAAGTCTTTGCCGGGCTCAAAATTTTACAGGAAATAGGGCTCGGATACCTAACACTCGGACAATCTTCAACAACCCTTTCGGGAGGCGAAGCCCAGCGCATCAAAATTGCTAACCAGCTACAGAAAAAGGATACTGGAGATACCCTGTACGTAATCATTGAACCAAGCATTGGGCTACATCACAACGACATTAAAACGCTGCTTCAACTGTTCGATCGCATCAAGCAAAAAGGCAACACCATTGTTTGTATTGAGCAGAATGAAACGGTGATTGGCTGGAGCGATTGGCACATTGAACTCGGCCCCAAAAGCGGTAAAGCTGGTGGTATGATTGTTCACCAGGGACTTCCTGACCCTACCGCAAAAAGCGCCAGGAAGAAAGCCCCCAAAGAAAAATCCAATACGCCTGTTTATAGGGAGATTGTTTTGAATGGCGTAACGACCCACGGACTCAAAAATATTGACGTTCGTATCCCCAAGAACCAGTTGACCGTCGTCACCGGTGTTTCCGGGAGTGGAAAATCTTCTTTGGTATACGACACCTTGTTTGCTGAATCCAATGCTCGTTTTACCGAGTCTCTTTCGACTTATAACAGAAGCTTCCTTCAGCAAAGTAGTGAAGCCGTAATGGTTTCCTTCTCTGGTTTAGGCCCAGCCATTGGGATCAACAGGAAGGGGGGAAGCCCTTCCAAACGATCCACCGTAGGCACTCTCTCCGGTGTGTATGATGCCTTGAGGCTGTTGTATTCACGAATCGCCCAACGGGAAGGAGGAATCTATACGGCCCAGCACTTTTCCTTCAACCATCATTTGGGCGCGTGCCCGGCTTGTGAAGGCTTGGGGGTACAACGCCAATGCGATCCTAACAAGGTGATTGTTTTTCGGGAGAAATCCATCTTTGAAGGTGCCATGTCTGAGAATAAGGCCGTTGGGTATTACGCCGACGGCAACGGTCAATTTATGGCAACGCTGAGAGAAGTTGCGAAACAAAAGAAATGGGACATCGACCGGCCATGGCAGGAACTCGAAGAGGCGGTAAAGGAGGCCATTCTGTATGGAACGGGGGAGGCAGTTTGGGACGTTACCTGGGAGTTTAACACAAAATCAAGAACGGGTACACAAGCTTTAAGGGCAAAATGGCTGGGACTCTGCCATTACATCAATGAAGAATATCAGCGGAAGCTTGGCAACAAGAACATCAAAGATCTGGAAGAACTACTACAGGATGTTGTCTGCCCCACCTGCCACGGCAGCCGCTTGAAGCCAGCCCTTCTACGCACAACATTTCTAGGGGAGAATATTCATGCCCTTTCCCAACGGAGCATTGCTGCTTGTCTGGAGTTGATGGAGCAAACAGACCATCAACTCGATCCGATAGTGCTGGCCATCAGCCAAGTTGTTTTACCAACGGTAAAGAAATCGTTACAGACCATCGTTGATCTTGGACTGGGGTATCTGAGCTTAGACAGGGCCGTACGCACCCTCTCCGGAGGAGAGCGGCAACGTGTTGCCCTTGCAGGTCAATTGTCTACCCACCTCTTTGGCGTTACTTATGTCTTGGATGAACCAACCATCGGACTGGACGAAGTACAAATTGCCGTCTTATCAAAAACCTTGAAAACCATTGTCGCCAATGGAAATACCGTGGTGGTGGTCGAGCACGATCCCTCTTTTATCCGAAGTGCCGATTACCTGATTGAAATGGGCCCGGGTGCAGGAAGATTAGGCGGCGAAGTGATCTACCAAGGGAAGGTCAGCGATATCGCAAGGGATTCCCTCACCCATAAGATGTTTCAGGATCGGCGCGTCACTCCGGAGAAAAGACCAAGAGAGCAAAGTGATCCCTTTGGGGTGGAAGGAGCGTTTGCCAATAACCTTAAAGAAATTGATGTCACCTTTTATTCCAATCAAATAACGGCCATTACGGGCGTCTCCGGAAGTGGGAAGTCTAGCTTGATAAAAGAAGTATTGTTCCGGTCCTGGGAACAGCGTCGGCCGGTGAATTGTACTTCCCTAAATGGCATGGACCAATTTGAAGAAGTCTTGCTCATTGATCAGGAAGTACTTACTCAAAATAGAGGGAGCACCCCCGTATCGTATACCGGAATCATTGAGGAGTTAAAGACGGTATTCTCCAAAACCTTCTTCGCGAAAGATGCCGGATGGAAGAAAGCAGACTTTTCTTACCAAAGTAAGCGTGGAAAGTGTGCTACTTGTGCAGGTCATGGTAAGCTGAAAACCAGCATGGACTTCATGAACGATATCTGGTTTACTTGTGACAGTTGCAAAGGGATGCGATACAACGATGCCATCCTGGCGTGTACGTACAAGGAGCGCTCAATTGGTGAAGTGCTCGGCATGACCGTGCTGGAGGCGATGTCGTTTTTCGATGGCGAAGCCATCGTAGCCAAGTTGGACCTCCTCAGCCAAGTAGGCGTGGGGCACTTACTTTTGGGACAAGCTGGTAATACCTTGTCAGGAGGCGAAGCCCAACGCTTGAAGTTGGCCAAATCCATGATGCAAAAGCGAAAAGGGGCCACCCTGTATCTCTTCGACGAACCTAGCACCGGCCTTCATTACTATGACATCCTGCCTCTGATTACCGTTTTTCAATCTATCGTCGATCGCGGAGATACCATCCTATATATTGAGCACAACAGCACTTTGATTGAGGCTGCTGATCGGGTAGTTACGCTGGGACCTGGAAGTGGAGAGGCCGGTGGTTCGCTGATCAATTAATCTGTCTTCAAAGTGGAACGTACGGATTGTGTCGATGCCATCTCATAGACCAAGTCCTCGATGGGGTTCACCAGCTCTTTGTAGCAGACGGTTCAGGGGCACTACAACCAACGATTGCGATAAAGGGTATTAGTGCAAATAATCTTGAATAATTCATTGCTATTGGTGTAGTGAAAGGTAGAAATTAACTTTCTCATTACGCCTTAAGTTGGCTGCCACCTAGTGGGTGAGTTCATAATTATCTGGACGATTAGTCCGCAGGATTTTCGTACCGTGGCAAGGCGCTGAAACCGGATTTTAGCCATAGCTAAATGAGGATTCAAGCAACGCAGCCAGCGGGTAAAAGACGCCGCAGTTAATGTGACAAGATCGGCTTGACAGAGCACTAGTGGTCTTATCGCCTGGTTCCCTAGCTTCTAGTTCCTAAGCCCTACTCCCCCCACCGATAACTATCCGTCTCCAACCCCGCCAAATCCAGCACCCGATCAATAACCGTCAGCGCAATTTCTTCCTTTGTCTCCGCCCCGGAGTAAAAACTCGGGATGGCCGGACAAATGATGCCCCCTGCTTCCGTGATCGTCGTCATGTTCCGCAAATGGATCAGGCTCAGTGGCGTCTCTCTCGGCACCACAATTAGCCGGCGACGTTCCTTCATAATCACGTCCGCCGCCCGGGTAATCAGGTCTTCACTAACGCCCGTGGCAATGCGCGCCATCAAACCCATGCTGCAAGGGCAAACGATCATGGTGCCATATTTAGCGGAGCCGGAAGCAAAGGGCGCATGAAAATTTTTCTTCTCATAGTAATCAAAAGGGTAAGCTGTGGGATCAAAAGACGCTCCCAGTTCCAGTTCCCAGTTGTATTTTCCGTTGTCGGTCATTACTACCCCAACGGCGGCCCATTGGTCTTTGAGTCCCGCCAAACGATCCAAGAGGAGTTTAGCGTAAAGGCTGCCACTGCTGCCACCGATGGCGACGACTATTTTTTGCTTCTGCATGATGGTTGAAACGAAGGTTTGCTGTAATGGTTGCAGTCGTGCCGTCGTTTGGGAAGGACTTATTGAAACTAATGAACCACAACCGTCAGGCCACTAAGCGAGCCACAATCACCCAAAAAGCAACCATGAACAGGTACGGCCAGAAGGTGTAGGCGTATTTACTGCGCAGCTCCTTAAAGGAAAGGGACCATTCTTTTGTGAAAATTGAATAAATCCGAAAACCAGGCCAGATCAACAGGCGAGCGAGACCCCAAAAAAAGGTCTCCAGAATGATGGTTTTGAAAATATGATAGACCAGCCAACTAATGTATTCAAGCATATGGTAAAGATAAGGGAGCTGAAAAAAAGCGGTCGGGAATAATCCCGACCGCCAATACACTCACTAATACACACACTAAGATCTTTTATGCTCATACAGGAGCTACAACCCGCTCGTTCTCCCGGGCTTTCCGGAAAACGACTACGTCGTCGAATACGTCAAGCACCATTTGGCTGCCGGGCTGGATGCTCCCCTCCAGCATTTGCTTGGACAGCTGCCGAAGCACCCGTTTTTTAATGACCCGCTTCAGGGGACGAGCCCCGAATTCGGGACTGTAGCCTTCTGCTGCCAGCCAATCCATGGCTTCGGGTGCCACAGTCAGGATGATGTCTTGCTGGGTAAGTTGCTCCGTTACCAGACGCAGCTGCAGCTCCACAATCGCCCGAATATTACTGCGGTTGAGGGGGCGGAACATTACCACGTCATCAATCCGGTTGAGGAACTCCGGACGTACCGTTTGCTTAAGCACGTTGAAAACCTGCTCTTTGGTGGCTTCTACGATGGCGTCTTCGTTGTTGCCGTCGATCTGGCTGAATTTCTCCCGGATGAGGTCAGAACCAATATTCGAGGTCATGATCACAATCGTGTTCTTGAAGTTGGCCACCCGACCTTTATTATCCGTCAGCCGACCGTCGTCAAGGACCTGCAGCAAGGTGTTGAACACATCCGGGTGGGCTTTCTCTATCTCGTCGAGCAAAACTACTGAGTAGGGCTTCCGCCTCACCGCCTCGGTCAGTTGTCCGCCTTCGTCGTAGCCGACGTAGCCGGGAGGTGCGCCCACCAGCCGGCTCACGGCGTGGCGTTCCTGGTATTCGCTCATATCGATGCGCGTCATCATGTCCGCATCGTTGAACAGGTATTCGGCCAGGGCTTTGGCCAGCTCGGTTTTACCAACCCCGGTGGTGCCCAGGAAAAGGAAGCTGCCGATGGGCCGGTCCTGGCTGCTGAGTCCGGTTCTGCTCAGGCGGATGGCATCAGCCACCGCCTCAACGGCTTCTTCCTGACCGATTACCCTTTGATGCAGTTCTTCCTCAAGTTTCAGGAGCTTCTCCCGCTCGCTCTGCAGCATCCGGGTAACGGGTATGCCCGTCCACCGGGCAACGATTTCAGCAATATCTTCGGCGTCGACTTCCTCTTTGACCAACATCTTATTGTCGGTCTGCATTTCAACCAGTCGCTCATTGAAGCCAGCGAGTTCCTGCTCGACCTCCGGAATGAGGCCATAACGGATCTCGGCCACACGGCTGAAATCTCCGCTGCGTTCGGACTGCTTGGCGTCTGTTTTCAACTGTTCAATGCGTTCCTTGGCCTGTTGAATACCCAGGACCACTTCCCGCTCGCTTTCCCATTGGGCGCGGAAGGCGTTACGACGCTCTTCGAGGTTGGCCAGATCGGCACCAATTCGCTCCAGCTTGGTGGTGTCGCTTTCGCGTTTTACGGCTTCCCGCTCGATCTCCAATTGCCGGATTTTACGCTCGACTTCGTCGAGCTCCGCTGGCATGGAATTCATCTCCAGGCGGAGCCTGGCGGCGGCTTCGTCGATCAGGTCAATGGCCTTGTCTGGCAAAAAACGATCGGTGATGTAGCGCTCAGACAACTGGACGGCGGCGACCACAGCCTCATCGAGGATGTTGATTTTGTGGTGCGTTTCGTAGCGTTCCTTAAGACCACGAAGGATAGAGATGGCGTCTTCCTCGTTTGGTTCGTTGACGGTAACTTGCTGGAAGCGACGCTCCAGCGCCTTGTCCGTCTCGAAGTATTTCTGGTATTCGGCCAGGGTGGTGGCGCCGATGGCACGGAGTTCTCCCCTTGCCAGAGCGGGCTTGAGGATATTGGCTGCGTCCATCGCACCCTGTCCTTTACCGGCACCCACCAGCGTGTGGATCTCGTCGATGAACAGAAAAATTTGTCCGTCGGCCTGGGTGACTTCATTGATCACCGCTTTAAGACGTTCTTCAAACTCCCCCTGGTACTTTGCGCCGGCAATCAGCGCACCCATGTCAAGACTCCACAGGTCTTTTTCCCGTAAATCTTCCGGTACGTCTCCGTTGACAATGCGGTGGGCAAGGCCCTCCACAATGGCAGTTTTACCCACACCGGGCTCACCGATGAGAATGGGATTGTTTTTGCTACGACGGGCGAGAATGTGCAGCACCCGACGAATCTCTTCGTCGCGGCCGATCACCGGGTCAAGCTTGCCTTTTCTGGCCTGTTCGTTGAGGTTGATCGCGTATTTCTCCAACGAGTTGTACTGGTTCTCTGCTGAGTTAGAGGTCACCTTCTTACCCTGGCGCAACTCTTCGATGGCTTTTTTGAGGACTTTGTTGTTCACCCCAGCATCCCGCAGGACCTGTGTGGTGACATCGTTGACTTTCAGCGCAGCCAGCAGCAGGTGCTCCAGAGAGACGTACTCGTCGCCCATCTCTTTAGCGATCACGCTGGCTTGTTGTACCATTTCTCCGGCTGGCCGGCTTAGGTTTTGCTGTCCACCGGTCACTTTTGGGTAGCCAGCTACGATGCTGTCGATGGCTTGCTTTACGGCATTGAGATTAGCCCCCATTTTTTTGAAAAGGAAAGGGGTAACGTTTTCATCAATTTCAAAAACGGCCTTCAGCAGGTGGCCCGGCTCAATACTCTGCTGCCCGTTACCGAGGGCCATTTCCCCGGCACGCTGCAAAGCCTCCTGGCTCTTGATGGTGAAGTTGTTGAAATTCATACTTTATGCTTTGCTCCGCATGGGGCGGATGTAGGTCAAATGCTTAGCGACAGGTTTAAAACGGCTTCTTTGTAGAGGTTCGTTCATTTTTGTCGCCCCTTTAAGAAGCAAAGTAGGTGCCTGAAAGACAAATCGGAAAAATCGTCAGGTGTTTTGGGTTTTACCTGACTTTTTTTCAGGCGGGGCCGCGGGTGCAGGGAGAGGGTAAAAGGAGCAGTTGAGCCGTTTAAGGTTGTTCATCGGTTCAAGTATAACTGGCAATCCAAAGATTGGCCGAACTTTCATTTTCGAATGGAAGCAATTGAGTGAGCTAAGTATTCCGATTTAAAAACCTAAGTTACCGCACCCGATAAACCCCCACCTCATCATCATTAGCTACCATCAATACCCAAAGCCCTGCTACCGTGCGTATGGTCCGGATCTCTCGTAGATCACTCCTTTGGGTTAGCCCGCTTGTACTGGAAGACATGGCCTGAAATTTTCCTTGTCCCAAACCACGAAGCACCAACCCTAGCCCGGCATCAGCACGAGGGGTTTCTACTTCACTTTGGTAAAGGTTGCCGCCCAAGATGATGTCGGTAGTTCCATCTCCATCAATATCCCGACAGAGCGAGGATCGCACCGCACTAAACTGCGCCTCCTTAGGCAGTGGCATCAATCTCAACTGCCCACCATCGTTGATCCC
>JBGCFZ010000562.1:0-7996 GCA_045110355.1 Lewinella sp.
GCACTAGGCACTAGGCACTAGGAGCTAGGCACTAGGAGCTAGGCACTAGGAGCTAGGCACTAGGAGCTAGGCACTAGGAGCTAGGCACTAGGAGCTAGGCACTAGGAGCTAGGCACTAGGAGCTAGGAGCTAGGAGCTAGATCTGTAGTTCCTAGCTTCTAGTTCCTGATTCCTAGTTCCTAGCTCCTTAGTTCCTAAACACTGCACCTGCGGCCCCGCCCAAAGCACACAATTTGTGTCATCAAATAAAAACACCTACATTTGTCAACATCTCCACTTACCGGCCATGAAGAAGAAACAAAAGGTTAATCGCAAGTATAATTTCCCCGATGCAGATCTTTATCAAATGTGCATGGACGCCATCCGGCTGGCCAAACGGGACCTGGCCAAATTTAAAGGATATGAATACGACGGTCGGCGCCTGAAGGGTTTTCACGATCGTTGCCAGAAATTTATGTCCGTTCCCGATGATGACGAACTGCTCGGTGACCAGATGATTGTTACCGACAAAAAGTACGAAGCGTCCGAAAAAGTCAGACACGCCATCCGCAGCATCATGACCCGGGTCCGGATGGCCTTCAGTAACCGAACCGGCCGCTATCGAAAATTCGGTACCGCCAAAATTGGCGACATGACCGACGCTCAACTCCTCTTCTGTGGCCGACGCGTCATCCGCGTTGCCCGCGCCCAGTGGGACTTCCTGTCAGATACCGGCCTCAATGAAAGCCACCTCAAAAAACTCGCCGATGCTTGCCAGAAATTCGAACTGGCCATGAACGTACAGCAAGATAAGGTCGCTGACCGCGACATTGCCGTTGAAAACCGCATCGATATAGGCAATATTCTCTACGACGAGATGATCAAGGTTTGCGAAATCGGTAAAGACATCTGGGCCGAAACCGACCGGACGAAGTACGATGCTTATTGCATCTATGAGTCCAATAATGAGCAGAAACTCATCGCTAAAAAGTAGACGGAAACTCGCTTCGCTCGTTTTCTTCATTGGCGGCCGCTACGCGACCTTATAGACGTGGCTTCGCCACTCGTTGACGCTTCGCTTATAGCGCTACCGCACAGCTTTACTCGCTGCGCTCGTAGTTGTTAACAACCCTATAGTGACTCCTCTGTGAAACCTCCGTGCATTCCTCTGTACGAGCCTCTGTGAGCACCAAAAAGCTGCGTAGCACTACGGCAGTTCCTTGTTTCATCCAGCGTAAATGTGGGAAATTCCTACACCGGCTGCGAGCAATTCTTTCTCCATTCAGCAGGTGTTTGTCCCGTATCCTGCTTGAACACCCGCCCGAAATAACTAGTAGACCTTGTGATTACCCTGTGCTATCAACCGTTTCTCCGCACTATCTTGCGTCCGTGCTTTTATCTCTTGCCATTCTTGTATTACTTACCACGCTGACAACGGAATTAGCCGCCCGACGGGAGTGGCTCCCCTATTGGTTGACCCGGAAGATTTTGCACATCATCGCAGTGGGTGCCTGTGCCATAGCTACCATGCACATTGATCGTAAACTGCTGACCTGGATCGTAGCTGGCGCCGAAATCCTGTTAATGGTACTGATTTTCACGAACCAACTCATGCGGGAGGAATCGGGTCGCCGGGCATGGGGCATCGTTTGGTTTCCGTTGGCCTTCCTGTTGCTACTTATCGGCCCGGCTCCACGTCCGGTGATTGCCTTTTCGATGTGGGTTCTGGCTTTATGTGACCCCGCCGCAACAATCATAGGCAAGCTCTACGCCCGCAGCTCCTACAACTTAACTGGTGATAAAAAATCCCTGATTGGCAACCTAGCTTTTGCTGCAAGCTTTCTTTTACTGGCACTACTTTTCCCCATTCCCGTCCAATTCTCCGTAACTCCTGATGATCCTTTTGATTATTATTCCGTAGTCCAACTCATCGGCTGGCCCGGTATTTTGGGCATGGCCATAATCCTGACGACCGGCGAAAGCCTGGGCTCCAAAGGACTCGACAACCTAATTGTTCCCCTTTTAGCAGCCTGGCTATGGTTGGGCGTAGACGCCGACCAGTATGCCTTGCTGTTACCCCTAATTATTGGAGGCGCGCTGTTTTCGTGGTGGATGGTACGTAGAAGTAGCCTCACTACGGGTGGTGCGCTGACGGCTTCCTTACTCGGCATTGGAGTCGTGATTGGTGCCCATTCCTTTCTCTGGCTGCTGCCGCTATTCTTATTCCTGTTCTCCAGTTCCCTCATCGGACGGCTCTTCCCGGTTACTACGGCTGCAGGAGACGCAAAACAAAAGCTGCCCCGAGACGCTACACAGGTACTGGCCAATGGTGGTTATTTCGGATACATGGCCATGTTTTCCTGGCCTTTGGAAGGCCTCTTATATCTCATCATGCCAATCACCGAAGTTTGGCTGATTACTGCAATGGCCATAGCTACTGCTGATACCTGGTCTTCCGAAATCGGGCAGTACTTCAAACGACCAACTTTTGATCTGGTTAAGTGGCGTAAAGTACCACCCGGGCTAAGCGGCGGCGTAAGCTGGCCAGGAACCTTAGCTGGCTTATTAGGCAGCTCTTTTATCGTACTTAGTTGCTTTTGGCTGATTCCTTACCATGAGCCCTATCTGCTACGAGTAATTATTATAGGTGGTTTTCTGGGCATGTTGCTTGATAGTGTGCTCGGCTCTCTTTTTCAGGCGAAATACCGCAATAAACTTACCGGAAACCTATCCGATACGCCAAGTCATGATACTGAACTTGCTGGCGGTTTCAGCTGGGTAACAAATGACCTGGTCAATTTTGTAGCGATTTTAATCGGGGTTACAATAGCTAACTTTTTGTCCAGCTTGTTTTGACCCATTCATAGGTAAGAACTCTCCCTCCAACTTTCACTCGTCCCTATTCGGAGCGGGAGCTCCTCCAATTGAAAGTGCCACAACCCCACGGGCGCAGCGAGCTGTCCCCCTGCGGTCGCCTATCAATCTACAAGGCCGAAGGCCGTCCATTAGCGCGAAGCGTGTCTATCAAGAAAATGAGCGGAGCGAGTTTTCGCCAATAGTAACCTGCACAGTAGTCCCCTCCCCCACCTTACTATCATACATGATCTCCCCTTCCAGGTAATCCACCCGTTGCTCCACGCTGCCCAGGCCGAGGCCGCCGCCGGAGCGGCGGGCATGATCCAGGTTAAAGCCCTTACCATCGTCTTCCACCGTCAGCAGCATGCGCTCTTCGTCCGCAAACAGCTGGAGAAAAATGCTCTTCGCCTCTGCGTGCTTCACAACGTTGTGGGTCAGCTCCTGCGCAATGCGCAGCAGGATAGATTGTTCCGGCAAACCGAGTTTTTCCTCTGGTTCGCCAATCACCTCCAAATCCACCTCATAGCCCTGGACCCGTAGTTGGTCCCTCAGATCACCAAGGCTGGCCGTCAGGCCAGACTGCGCCAGGGTCTGTGGCACCATGTTATGGGCGATCCGTCGGACGGAAGTACACGCCCGATCAATCAATGCCTCAGCTTCCTTGGTATCCGGAATACGGGCCACGTGGGCCTTCACCGTGGTCAGCAAGCCCCCCAGCCCATCGTGCAAGTCTTTGGCTACACGGGAGCGCTCGGTCTCCTGCCCTTCGATTAGGGCACGAAGGTTGGATAATTCTGCAGCACGTCGGACTTCCGCCAACTCCCGTTCCTGGTGCTCCTGATCTACCTTGGCTTGCAGCTTTTGTAGTTTAAGTCGGTTCTGAAAGAAGAAGAAACCGCCAATCAATAATAAAGCAAGAACACCTCCCCCAAATTGTAATTGTATCCGCTGCTGCCGGCTTTCACTCAAGGCCAATTGACTGCGAACCAACTCTGCTTCTGTTTTTTGGGTTTCGTACTCTACCTCAAGCCGACTGATACTTTGCTGGTAGTCTGCCCGGGTTAGACTATCTCTGATTTTTTGGAAATTTTCCAGCCCAAACACGGTCAATGCCGGATCCCCTTTTTTGCGGCCCAAATCAGCAATTTGTCGGTAGGTCCGGGCGGTATTCGCACTCTTTGAGCCATAGTGTTTCAATTCCAAAGACTGCTGGAAACAGCGCAGGGCTTCCTGGTAGTTACCACGTGCTACGTGTCCTCCGCCAAGGACGGCGTAGACGATGTCCATGCTAGGCCCCAGATCTGGTTTACGCTTATTCAGCCCTGCTTCATAATCCCGCAGGGCTTCGAAGCCAGCGTCATCGTCCTGAATGCTGAGTAGGAGCGCATCGTGTTGAGGATCAAGACTACGTGATCCAGCCCTGAACTCCGTGTAGTCGGGAAAATAGCGATCCAGCAGATCGTGGCGTTGGTCCTTTATCGCCCAACTAAGCAGGTGGTATAGTACGAAGCCATAGTCGGCCCGGCGGCCGCCAGCACGAGCGTTGAGGTAGGCTTTTTCCATATACTCCAGCGCCCGACCACGCATCGCCAGCTGATCATTGAGGTAGGCAAGGTTATAGTATGGCTCCCATATTTGAGTGTCTTCTGTCTTTTCGAATTCAGCAATGGATTCATATAAGTGGAAAGCGGCACTGTCCGAATTGGTTTCAAAATGGGTGTAGAGATAACCGATTCGGTTATGGAGGATGGCGCGCATATAACCGTTGTTTCCCTGCTCCGCGAGGCGAAGGCCCCGATAAAAATATTGCAAAGCGAGATCCAGGTTTCGATCATTCAGGTGAAAATCGCCCGCATATTCCCAGAGCTGTGGTTCCAGGCCGGGGTTAAGCTTCCAGGCCCAGGCTGCCGTTTCTTCCAGGCAGCTGATATCTCCGTTGCATGCTTTCACCAAAGCCCGCCACTCCGGGCGGGCCTCTGATTCCTCGAAAGCCAAGCCATACACCTCCCGCAAACTATCAATCTGTGCTGTAGCAGTCCTTGGTCCAAGCTGGAACATAAGTAACAGCAATAATATTAGGGAAAATGGTCCGTGGCTCCTTTTAACTTTTCTTGCACCTGCGGCCGCGCCCTTATTAGATTGATAGGGGGTGGATTGATATATTGACAGGGCTGCCGCAAGGTCGTGCTCGCTACGCTCGTCTCTGCTCTTTCTCCTTTGCCTTACAACTGTGGTCGCGTCCCACAAAGCCGTTTCTGGTAATTGCACAAGACTGCCTGCATTCGTCTGTTCAACGATATAATCAATGTTCATAGATGAAGTAAGTAGGTAAAATCAGGGATATGACTCCAAGGTAACTTAAAATCTTAATCTTCGAGGAGCTTGTACTCCAACGTAATCCGGACCAACCCTGCCGTGTTACGTGCACCAAGTTTTGAAAGAATATTCCGTCGGTGGGTCTCTACGGTGCCGAAACTGATGAATAGCTTATTGGCAATTTCCTGGGTAGTGTGCTCGTCTACGATCAGTCGCAGTACGTCTTTTTCCCGACGACTTAAGCGAGGAAAAGGGCTTTTTCTTACCGCCTTCTCTACCCTGCTCGTCCCTTCAATCAACATATCATTGATTTCCTCGCTGAAATAGCGTTTCCCCTGCCGCACCTTTTCCAGGGCCTTCAACACCTCTTCTTTACCAGCATTTTTGTGCAGGTAACCACTTGCCCCATTTTTGATCATGAGCCGAACCAGGCTCATTTCACTTACCATAGAGAGGCCGATAACCGAAACGGACGGATAGTCTCGCTTCACCATTTTGCACAATTCTACGCCGTTGATATCGGGCATATGGATATCCATTAGTATTGTATTGATGGTCTCCCCTCGCTGAAGTGCCGAGAGTAATTGGTCTCCGTTCGGGTACAGTCCCGCAAGTGTAAGGTCGGGAGCATCTCGCAGCATTAGCTCCAGTCCCTGGAGTACAATGGAGTGGTCGTCAACAATGGCTAGATGAGTCATAATGGTAAGGTAAGGGTAACGTTGGTACCGTGGCCGGGGCTACTGTCGTACTGAATGGTACCGCGCAAATAGGCCACGCGGCTGTCGATATTTTCCAACCCGATGCCCTGCTTCGCTGAGCGAACAAACTCGGGGTTAAAGCCTTTACCGTCGTCTTCGACGGTGAGCAACAGTTGGTTGGGTTGATCGAGCAATTGAATGAAAAGTTTTTCGGCACCGGCGTGTTTTACAACGTTATGGGTGAGTTCCTGAAGGATGCGTAACAGCATCGCCTGGCCGTCTTCATCCAGGCGGAGATCTGGCTGGCCGACGATCTCCAGTTCGGTGTCTAAACCACGTTGATTCAGCTGGGCAACGATGTCCCTTACCGAACCAGACAACCCGGAGAGTGCAAGCGTTTGCGGCATCATGTTATGAGCGATGCGCCGAACTTCGGTGCAGGCACGGTCGATCAATTGGTTGGCCACCGTGGCTGTTGGTGCTTCGGCAGACAGGCGGGCCTTTACCGTAGCCAGCAGCCCTCCAAGCCCGTCGTGCAGGTCTTTCGCTACGCGCTTACGCTCTACTTCCTGTCCTTCAATCATTGATCGTAAGCTATTAAGTTCGGCTTGCTGATTAAGGACTTCTAATTCCGATTTCCTTTCTGATTCCAGCCGAAGGGCCTCACTTTTTTGTACATTCAGGCGCGAACGCAGGAGCAACCAAATACCCGTTGCCAGCAAACCGAGGCTGGCCAACCCCAGTCCCATTAATTGTTGCCGTTGCCGCTGCCGGGCAATGATCAGTTCCTGTCTTTCAATTTCTGCCTCCCGGAGCTGGGCCTGGAATTCGTTGACGGTTTCCTGGTAAACATCCAATTGCTTCCGCTCATGAACCCCATCAATAGACTGCGCAAATACAGCAAAGTGAGCCGACGCTTCCTCCTGCCTGTCCAACAAGCGGTAAGTATGCCCAAAGGAGCGCTCGTAGTTAGTCAGCAGGCTATTAATTCCTGAAGACTTCGCCAGGGGGTAGCCTTCTCTGAGGTAATTGAGAGAGGTATTCGCCTCTCCGTTTTTTCTCGCTACATCAGCCAATACCAGGAGCGCATTCGCCCGAACGTAATGTTCTACTTCGACTTCCGGCAAGGCCAGGGCTGCTTCGATGGTTTGTTCTGCCAGGCTGAATTCTCCCCTTTCGTAGTAGGCAACGCCCCTGCTCAGTTCTACTGCAGCAACTTCGCCCCCCCGGCCAATACTTCGGTAAAGATCCGACGCCCGGTCAAAGTCGATCAACGCCGCTTCCGCCTGGTCCAGCTCCAGCCGGACCCCGCCAAGGTTCAGTAAGGTATTTGCCATCCCGACGGTATCCGCATCTTCTTCTTTGAGCTGCAGGGCCATTTCGTAGGTTCGCAGGGCTGATCGGTCCCGGCCTAGTCGCTTAAACAATACACCGAGGTTATTCAGTATTTTAGGAAGGTCCCGGTCGTAGCCACTCTCAAGTGCCAATTCATAGGCCCCGGAGAAAAAGCCGGCGGCCTCATCGTACTTTTCGTGCAGGGTATAATAGGACCCCAGGTTTACCAGAATACCAACCCCGACGCGCGGATCAGTAGCGGGATCACCAAGGGTTTCCAGCGCAAGTTCGTTGTAATGCCTAGAGGAGTCAGGGGCGTTGTTCAACCAATGCAGTGTTCCTATCGTCCGGTAGCCAAGGGCGGCCCAGTGAAGTTTCCCTCTTCTACTGGCCAGGTGGGCAAGATCCCGGGCGTTTTGCATGGACCTTGCCGGGGCTTCCCGCAGGTTAACGCGTACCAGCGCATACAATGCTTTCAGGTCCGCCGTATCATTAGGAGGCTGGGCAATTACGCCCCTTAAGCTGTCAGCTTGCCCAAACACCGCATTTGATGGTAACAAGCAACCTAGCAGGCAAATCAGGAAGAAATAGGGTAGACGCATGACAGATGGCTCTGAGTAAAGGCAAAAGTTAGCTTTTTTTACCGGTTTTACCTCCCCGAAAGCTGGGGTATTGATTTCCTCTATGAATTCATATAGGGGTCAGGGGTCAGGGGTCAGGGGTCAGGGGTCAGGGGTCAGGGGTCAGGGGTGAGGGGTCAGGGGTCAGGGGTCAGGGGTCAGGGGTCAGGGGTCAGGGGTAAGGGGTGAGGG
>JBGCFZ010000563.1:0-3714 GCA_045110355.1 Lewinella sp.
TCCTCCAGATTTACATAAAATCCCATTTGTGGTTGGACCAGTTTTAGAGGTTGATGCCACCTAGTACAGTGTAAACTAAGTTTTTACATGCAGGGGCCGGGCTTGCCCCGGCCCTCTGCGTATGGAAGAATCGTGTTTTTCGTTCGCTCAGCGAACGAAAAGGAGCGTTTGATGGGGCAGCCGATACTGGTAGGGGCAAGCCCCACCCGTACGGAGAAATATCATAAAACTTAGTTTACACTGTACTAGTTCTCCTTCCAATTCACCGTTGTAAATCAAACGTTTGTCAACCCCCTGTTTCCAGTGTTCAGCAACAGCGTTAAGCCCTTTTGTTAACCTTTGGCGTTGGTAATTCTTCTTGGAATAATCATTTTCAGGCTAATTTAAAATTGTACTTTAAATTAGCCTGAAAAGTTGTGTTGCTTATAACAATCTTGAGCAATCACAAAGCCCCCGCTTGCATTCGCAAACGAGGGCTTCATATCTCCTCACCTAACAACCTCCGGTTAAGATCCCACTGTTGGGTTTATCTGTAACTATTGCCAGGTGTATACTTCTCTGCCAGAAGGTGCAACTACTAGAGAAAAGGGAGAGTAGAGTGCCGAACCTGGGCGTTGCCGCGCACCGGGTTTGGTCTTAGTCTATTTTACTGCAGCGCAATCTGCTTCTCGTCAATCATCTTGCGCATGTTGATCAGCGCGTAGCGCATCCGGCCGAGCGCCGTATTGATGGAAACGCGGGTGAGCTTAGCAATTTCCTTGAAGCTCATGTCAGCGTAGTGACGCAGGATGACTACTTCGCGCTGCTCTGGTGGGAGGGCATCGACGAGGCGACGAACTTTGTCGTGTGTCTGAGAGCGAATCATATCCGCTTCAGCGTTGCGTTCGGGGCTTTGTAGTACGTCGAAGATGTTGAAGGTTTCCGTTTGGCCGACCTTCGGGCGGCGCTTGTGGCGGCGGAACGAATCAACACACATATTGTAGCTGATGCGCATGGCCCACTGGAGGAACTTGCCTTCGTGGTTGTACTTGCCACGGCGCAACGTGTCAATGATTTTGATGAACACCTCCTGGAAGATATCCTCAGCCTGGCTGTGGTCCTTGGTAAAGAGGTAGATGCTGGTGTAGATCTTCTGTTGGTGACGACCAAGGAGTTCCTCGAACGCGCGATCTTCGCCAGAAAGGTATTGGGTGATCAAATCCTGATCATTAAATGACTTGAAGTCCATGACTTAACGTGTTATACTAAACTTGGGATTATTCCCGGAGGATACCGTGCAATTCCGGTTGAGTTAGTGTAGACGTTGGTCTATAGAAGTCGTTTTTAATGAAGGGGACGATGATTAGCCACAACTAGTGGCGATGGCCCAAAGATAAGCTGTCCTTTCCGACAATAACAAATATAAAATGTCCGTTGGCTGCCTTTAACGTGCCTTTAACCGCAAAACGGAAGTAGAAAATCGGCCGTTTGCCCATTGTTTGCGTGGCTTGTAGGGAGTTTGTGGTTGAATGCAAAATTTTCTTTTGCTGTGGAAATAAATAGAAGAAATTGAATTTTCACCCCTTGAGAGGTACCGATGCGTCAATTCCTGGCTTCTCAACGGCTCTTCTGCACCTGCGGCCGCGCCACCTGAAAAATAGCAGGAGCATTCTTGAAAAAAATCTTTCCCACTTCCATGAAAAGCAGTACCTTTGCGGACCGATTCAGACCCTGAATACTAAAATTAGAAGAAAATGGCACATCATAAGTCCGCAAAGAAGCGCATCCGTCAAGACGAAAAGAAGCGTTTGCACAACCGTTACTACAAGAAATCCACTCGTACTGCCATCAAGAAAGTACGTGAGATGGAAGACAAAGGCGAAGCTGAGAAGCAGTTGCCAGGTCTGTTCAGCATGATTGACCGGCTGGCGAAGCGCAACCTCTTCCACCCAAACAAAGCCGCTAACCTGAAGTCTGGCCTTGCCAAGCACATTCAGCGCCTGGGCTAATCGTCATTCTAGGGTTATGAAGAAAAGCCTCTTCTCCGTACGCGGGGGAGAGGCTTTTTGCGTGCGCTGAAGAGAATGAATAATAGAATGAGTGAATAAGCGAATGGCTGCTCGCTTCGCTCGTTTGAGACAGGCGGGTTTTCACTTATATGAAAAAACTTAATACCTGAATGTGCTTAATGGTTAGCAACTACCCGCTTTCCCAAAATACTCCGAACAATAACCTCTCCATGGTCCCGGGTATTCTCGATGAAGAGCTTGCTGGTTTGTTTGCCCGCGCAGGCCACGCCTGCCATGTATACATTGGGTAAAGTGGTCTCTAGGGTATCCTCATTGAAGACCGGTTTGCAGGCTGCATCGTCACTAATGGGGAGGCCAAGGGCCTCGAAGAGGTCGTAATTGGGCTGGTAGCCCGTCATGGCCAGCACAAAGTCGTTTGCAATAGTCAGCGGCCCGTCGGGTGTTGCTAAGTCTACTTCGTTAGGGCGGATGGCAGTGACGGTAGTGTTGAAGTGAGCGGGGATGCTGCCTTCCTTGATCCGATTCTCAATGTCTGGCTTAATCCAGTACTTTACGCGGTCATAGATTTGGGCACTGCGGACGGCCATGGTTACTTCCGCCCCCTTCCGCCAGCACTCCAGCGCCGCATCACAGGCACTGTTGGCGGCACCGATGACGAGGACCTTCTGCCCAATGTAGGCGTGCGGATCATTGTAATAGTGCTTGACTTTCGGTAAGCCTTCTCCTGGAACCGCCAGCATCCGTGGCGTATCATAAAAACCAGTGGACACACAAACGGCCCCGGCGTGGTAATCCCCCTTAGTGGTATATACCGTATAGGATCCGTCTCCTTCCGGCGTCATCTCCTTTACTTCTTCGTACAGATTGATGTTGAGTTGCTGCGATTGTACGAGCCGGCGGTAATATTCTAATGCCTCGCTCCGCGTTGGCTTGTCACCATGGCTGATGAAGGGAATACCGTGAATCTCCAATTTCAGCGAAGTGCTGAAAAAAGTCATGTTGACCGGAAAATTGAACAAGCTGTTGACCACCATTCCTTTTTCAAGGATCAGATAAGACAGCCCCGCTTTGCGGGCACTGATGGCGGTGTTGATGCCGGAAGGGCCGCCGCCGATGATGATGAGGTCGTAGGTCATTTTGATTGTTAATTGTTGATTGTTAATTCCTGAACACTGAATTTTGAATACTGGTTCCTGAATCCTGAACACTGAATCCTGAACACTGAATACTTGATCCTACCTCACTCTTCTTCAAAAGGAAGTAACAGCTGCACGCCCCCAGCACCTTCCCGTTCAAGGTTGGAAGCACTTAAACCAAGCAGTCGGACAACCGGAACTTCTTCAATGTTCTCGTCAAGGAGTTGGTAAGCCGTTTCCCGAAAATCGGACAAGGACCGTACTTCTCCGGCAAAGGATCGGGAACGGGTGTGCGTGACGAAGTCCGGCGTTTTCATTTTAAGCGTAATGGTGCGGCCAAAGTTGTTTTTCTCCTTCAGATAACTGAACACCTTCTCGGCCAACCAGTCGAGTTTTTCGCGCATTTCATGGCGAGTGGAGACGTCGTCCGAATAGGTTCGTTCGGCCCCAACACTTTTTCTAATGCGGTTAGGGTTGACCGGGCGGTTGTCGAGGGCATGAACGATGCTGTAGAGGTGACGGCCCATCTTGCCGAAGCGTTGGGCCATTTCCAGTTCGGTCAGGGGGAC
>JBGCFZ010000564.1:0-17902 GCA_045110355.1 Lewinella sp.
ACCAAAAAGCAAGCAAGCAACATCCGAAAAATAAAGCCACCAGTATCCGGCAGTTGTTGGGTAAAGGTTCTCATATCATCCGGGTTGCGCGGAACCACGACAACCTCCCCCAAAGTACTTGGAGAAGGAAATAAGTGTTCAGCAATGTCAGCTCTTTCTAATGGTGTTCTTAAAAGAGAGCGTTTGAATAATTTCAAAGCAGGGTGTATTATTAATACGATTACATGATGACCAGAAGTCAACATAAAATCCAAATAACGTGCACGGCCAAGCCGACACGCAAAATTTGCGTTTGTTTCGCCGCAGCGAATCAGAAAAAATTGGGGTACTGATTCGTGCATCCTATCTACTATGGATCGGATGCTAGTACCAATGTGTTGTTTCAAAACGCCCCCGTATTCGGGCTGGCGGAAGTAGGTAGAAAATAGGCAGGTAAAAAGATACCTGCGTTTTATGAATCAGTATATGGTGCCAAAAGTAATCAATGATCGGCTTCCGGCAAAATCTAAAAAACTTTAATCCCCTTGAATAGTAAGCCTATGCTGTTATTCGTTGAGTTCATCTTACCAGTGGTAGCTTTCATCATACGAACGGTAATGCATAGTTTCCACCAAGGAAGACAATGATGTAAAGAAAGAAACTTCTGGCGAGTCGACCGCAAAAATGTTCTGAACGGTAGCTTTTTGTTCTGAACGGTAGCTTTTTGTTCTGAACGACATGGGTAGGAGGAGATTTTGCCCAATGGATACTCTTGGGTTCGTCTCCCAATTAAGGGTTCAGGTGGGGTGTTGGGCAGTGGTGGGTATTTCTAAGGTTGACAACTAATGAACATCAGAGGGGGATTGGCGCTGCGGATCGGCGGTCACCCTGGCTGTGTTGGGCCTGCCAGGGGGAAGGGTCCAGGGGTTCCCTTGATCCTGCGGATCGGCGGTCTCCCCTGGCTAAGCAGGGCGACCTTCCAGGTCTTTGGGGGGAATGCTCCCTAGCGCTCTTGGTGGCTTCGCTGTTGTTCCTTCCTTGCCCCGGTTTTTTTCCTTGCACCTGCGGCCGCGCCCTAGGTCCCCTTACGGCAAAGCATAAATGGCTGGGCTATCGTTAGCTCGGAGCAATACCCTTCCCAAAACCTCTCCTTGGGGCACAACTCCCTACACAAGTTCAGAAGCGATTTAACCCCCAGCCCTCCCCAACTCGCCTTCGACTGGGGAGGGAGATTGCCTACGCTGCGGCTATCGCCTTGCTGGATGGTCGTAAAATACTTAGATCGTCATTAACCTATTGAATGAGCCTACCAATGAGCCGTGGATGTTGGCCTGACAGCAGAAATGCTTGGGTTCTCCCTGCCCAGCGACGGTAGGAGCGGTATGGGGAGGGGGTTTCAGCACCAGTCAGACTTGTGTAGGGAGGTAATGACTGGGAAGTAACAGAGGACTTTCTGGAACGGTACAATTCCATTCAGGAACAGCGGTCAGATGATGGTCGAACACCCACTTTTTTACTCCCTAATATGTACAAGCAGGGCTCCAATCTACACCGTGCCTTTATGGATAATCTGCCGGCTTTGTGTGAGGAGTATGACGTATCACTCTTCAAATCGAGAATCAATGATCTGGTCGCTTACGGAGCAGCCAACCAATTCGGCCTCAGCATTACAGAGCACGACAAGGGAAAGGCACGGATGCAGTTTAAGAAGCTTTTTTCTGAGGTGCTGGGGATTCTTAAGGAGTAGGCTAAAGCGTATAGCGTCGCTCCACGGCTCATCGTTCTCACAGAGGGCTGCGCGGAGGGAGGCACAGAGGGCCTATCACATGAAACAGAACTGGTGTAGAAACACACCAATCCGGACCCACATCAAGAACATTTAGTTATTCTAATATGACTGACAAAGAAAAACTGACCAACAGCTTCGGCAGCAGCAATCGTCGTAGGAAGAAACCCTCGCTCGACGAGATTGAGAAAATTGCCCGGGAGGTTCCTGCCAACACCACTGGACCAGCGAAGCCCAAACCTAAAGTTGCAACTAAGAAGCCAACAAAAGCTAAACCTAAAAAGGTAGTTAAGCAGACTACTACCCCACCGACAACCAAGTGCTTACCTCTTGCCTTCTGGACCGGCTTACCGGAAGTTTTCGATTTCTCACTTGAACGGATTGATCGTTCCACCCCTTCACCCAACGGCGGTTGATCATATGGCTTCGGTGAACGCGACAAAAGTCTTTTGTGGGTAGTGTACGGGCCAATGAAGCGAGGCTTTTACGGAGTAGGTAGGTCTCACCATTACTCATGTGCACCCGGACGTAAACATGTTCAGCTTCGAGAAAAAGGATGTCTTTGATGTTTACCGAAATTTCCCGGTAACCATCAGAAACCATTAGTATTTGCTCCTTTATTGGGCGGATGCGCCGACGGTGCATGGCCAAGGAAATGGCGGCGTGCAGGTCACTAGGCCGAACAGGTTTAGTGAGGTAACCAGCGGGGAGGGTCTCTGCTACTGTGTCGACCGTTGCGACATCTGTCTGTGAAGTAAGGTAAATGAAAGGGGGAGGATTAGCCTGTCGCTGAAGGTAGTGGGCGAAATCTATACCACTTTCCTTTCCACTTAAGCGGATGTCAAGTAGAACGATGTCTGGTTGATGCCGGGAATAAAGCTGTTTGGCTTCCTTCACATCAACTGCGATGCCAGCGACTTTGTGGTCCCGTTCCCGAAGATAACGGGCCATTAATTCGGCAATCATTAGTTCGTCTTCAACTATAAGGGTAGAATAGGTTACCATACTAGTAGTGTGTTTTGTTAAAGTGTCTAAAAAAGAAGAAAAGAGGGAAAATCAATTGGAAAGATGCTGAAGGGGAAAAGTCAAGGAGGTGGTAGCCCCACCCTCGTTATAAGTTGTCAGTTTACCGCCTAATTGACGGGTCATGCGTGTAAGGAGAAAAGTGCCCAGGCTACCGGGGCGAGCTTGTATTTTACCTTCCGGAAAACCAGGGCCGTTGTCCTGATAAGTCAGCTTCCACTTATCTGCCAGTTGCTCCAGTCGGATGATGATCTCTAATCCACCAACAGGAGCTACTTGTTTCAGGCTGTTAGTTCCCAACTCGTGGAGAATAACGCCCAGGGGTACAAGTGACTGCAAGGAAAAAACAGCTTCTGGCATTTGGATGCTGTACTTTATCGAGGATGGAACTGAGGCCAAGCCAGTTAAATGAGTAAACAGGCGATCAGCATAAATCCTGAGTGGCATTTGCCCCACCTTATCGTGCTGATAAATGAGTTCATGGAGCAATGACATGCTATAAATGCGCTCCTTTAACTTATCGAATTGCCCTAGAGCAACCGGATCCTTCAACTCATCACTTTGCATTTCGACCAAGCCGATGATGATCTGGAGATTGTTTTTTACACGGTGGTGGACTTCTCCACGCAAGGCAACTTCTTGCTGGTAAGCCTCGGAAAGTTGTTTATTTTTCCACCGCCCCCGGAAGTACAATAAGACAATTATGGTAGAAAGTAATACGCCTGCACCAATCGCCACTTGCTGAATTTGATTCGTCCTGCTACCCGCAGCCAAAAGGGCATCCTGCTCGAGGATCAGACGCTTTTGTTGCTCATCCTTATACTCAGACCTGATGCTGGCAACTGCCGCCCGGTTCTGGTTTTCGAGGTAATTAAATTGCTGTTGATAGGCTTCTGCCTGCACACTGTAAGCTTCTTTGTACCGACCGAGAGCTGCCAATGACTCAGAGCGACTAAACAAGCCTGGTGCCAAAAACCATTTCATTTCATATCCTTGGTCTTCAACGGAGTTAACCCAATTGGCAATACTGTCACTGTAGGCCAATGCAACCTCTGGCTGACCTGCGCTTAAATGAATTTGCGCCAGGTTCTCCAGCATAGCAATGGAGGAGCCAATGTCTCCGGCAGCCGCATAATCTTCTGCCGATTTTTCAAGGTAGTCTACGCCAACCTCCATCTCCTGGCCTACGGTTAGCATGCCCAACAATAGGTTGGCTTCTGCACGATGGAAGGTCTGCTCTGATAGGTCCGACACCCTAAGGGCAACCCTGGCATGATAAAGCGCAGAATCCTGAAAGGAAGACATGATCCTGAAATAAGAAGATCGCCGGACATGATAGTGTGGCTTAACGGAAGCCAGCCCATGACGATTAATCAATGTACGGGCTTTATCCAATACGGTCTTAGTTTCGTAGACCATCCCTAACTTTTCGTAAACCCTGGCGAAAACCAGTTGGACCTGTGCCAGCACAATCCAATCTTTCACAGCCTCCGCATCTTCCGCCAATCTAATGGCTTCTTTAATGACCAAGTCATTCTGCTCGTCGCGTTCCATAGCCTCTGCCCTCACTACCCGAAGCCGGAGGCAGACGGGGTCTGTTGCGGTCTCAGTAGAAGATGGCAATTTTTCAAGGTATTGATCAACAAAAGTGATGGAGCTGTCCAACCAATTTGAGCGCATAAGTTGCAGCGCAAAATCTACTGTAGTGTCCTTTGTAGGAGCGGGTACGGGTAGTTCTGACGATGGAGATAAGTTTTCCGAATCATCCATCAGAGAAGTGACTTGCCCACTTAGTATTGCGGGACATCCCAAAAGGAATGCGCTTAACACCAACAGCTGGTAAAGGGGGAATACTCGCAAAATGTGATTCAAAGTAGGTAGATGAACAGGTACTGCCCACAATTTAAGGTACCTACAGTTATTTCTCAGAGATATATCAAAATCCCTTAATGTAAGCGTAGAAAAACGGGTGAGAACAGGTAGATTTACCTACTCTTTGATGTAGGTGAATTTCGGGGAGGTCGTCACCCTACGGTGCACTTCGTGGCTGCCTCCGGCGGACGTTCGCAAAGGTGAGCAAGCACAGCGCAGTGAACGGTACTTGCGGTTGGGCAATCGTAAACTCATTTACCCCCCCTCCCCAACCCCTCCCCACCGGGGAGGGGCTAATGAAAACGCCATGCGTTTTTATGGAAAAGCGACTACTAACCGAGCTTGCGATTGCCCTGATACTTGCGGTAGCCTATTCTCTCCTACCGTTATTAACCATTTTATTGAAGCCGCGACTGTTCACAGGTGAATGCCCATGTTGCCCTAGACAAAGTTTGGGTAGCGAGTTATTCCGGCAACACTTCATACTCCCAGGTAACCGTAATCCCACCTGCTTTTAGCATTAAGCTAACGGAGCACATCTTTTCCATACTAAGGCGGCAGGCCCTTTCGGCTTTTTTTTCATCAATGTCTCCCACCAATGTATAAGCAACGTGGATGGCGGTAAAGATGCGGGGTTCTTCATCTCGCCGTGTCCCCGTGACCGCGATGCGGATGTCCTGTAAGTCCTGTCGTTGCTTTTTCAACAACATAATGACATCTATACTGGAGCAACTTCCAACTGCAGATAGCAGTAGTTGCATCGGACGCATACCAGCGTTTTTACCGCCGATAGCAGGGCTACCGTCGGTTTCAACGGTTTGCCCTTCTTCATTAGTGGCCTGGATGTGGAAGGCGTCGTCTAGGCGGTGGAGATTTACGGTCATGAGTTAGTATTCAGGAATTAGTATTCATCGTTCAGGAGACAGGGTTTAGTATTTAGGATATAGGATTCAGGTTACAAATTGCGGGGAGCGGGGATTAATTCACCACCTGCAACTTGTAACCTGAAACTTGCAACCTGCAACTTATTACCTACAAATTGAAAGCGTCTGCTACGGGTTGATAAACGATTTCTCCTCTGACAATGTTGAGCCCTTTGGCCAGGCCGGGGTCTGCGTCAGTAGCTTTTTCCCATCCCATATCAGCAATTTTACGGAGGTAGGGGAAAGTAGCGTTCGTGAGAGCTAGTGTGGAAGTATAAGGAACGGCTCCGGGCATATTAGCCACACAGTAGTGAAGGACTCCGTCGACGACATAGGTTGGGTCAGCGTGTGTCGTTGGCTTACAGGTTTCGATGCAACCGCCCTGATCGACAGCGACGTCGACAACTACCGAACCATCCCGCATTTCAGAGAGCATGTCTCTGGTGATGAGGTGGGGAGCCTTAGCTCCTGGTATTAATACGGCCCCGACGATGAGGTCGACCGTAGACAGTTCTTTGCGAATATTGTATTCGCTACTGTACACCGTACGTACGTTGGCAGGAAGGATATCAGCTAAGTAACGGAGGCGGTCAAGGTTGATGTCCATGAGGATCACCTGGGCACCAAGGCCAGCAGCCATCTTGGCTGCCTGAATACCAACAATACCTCCTCCGAGGATCACCACTTTGGCTGGCTTCACTCCCGGAACTCCTCCCAGGAGAATACCAATACCTCCTTTAGGCTTTTCTAAATAATTGGCGCCTTGCTGGATGGCCATCCGGCCCGCAACTTCACTCATTGGGATTAAGAGCGGAAGACTGCGGTTGACCCCCTCCACGGTTTCGTAAGCGAGGCAAATGGCCTTACTTTTTATCATCGCTTCGGTCAGGGGGCGGGAGCTGGCAAAATGGAAGTAGGTAAACAAAAACTGTCCTTCGCGTACCAGATTGTATTCACTTTCAATCGGCTCTTTCACCTTCACGATGGTCTCCGATTTAGCGTAGACATCTTCAATGGTGGGCAAGATAATTGCACCAGATTCGATGTACTCCTCATCGCTGTAACCACTTCCTATTCCAGCAGTATGTTGTACGTAAACTGTGTGACCACGGCGGATAAGCTCCATAGCTCCACCAGGGGTAAGCGCAACGCGGTTTTCGTTGTTTTTAATTTCTTTCGGACATCCGATGATCATGTCGGGTAATTTGGTTGCGAAATGCGGTTAACTGTTGTTTAGCTTGTGGTGCCCGCACCTCATTGGTTAGGAGAAAGTTTTTAGGTTTCAGGATTCAGGTTTAGGTTTCAGGATTCAGGATTTAGGTTTCAGAGTTCAGGATTTAGGTTTCAGAGTTTAGGTTTCAGAGTTCAGGTTTTAGGGCCAGGTTATTACGCACTAGTAATGATTTATAGCTGATCACTGAATGCTGAGCCCTGAAGACTGAACGCTGAATCCTGAGTCCTGAACGCTGATCACTGAATGCTGAGCCCTGAACGCTGAATGCTAATTCCCGGCTACGATAGCCAATTTGCCAAAGCCATTGGATTCGATGCGGGATATGTTCCGGATACCGTAGAAGCGTAGATCTACTACTTCACGCCATTGTGGGTTGCGGATGGGATCAAAGCGGTATATTTTTGAACCTCCGGCCATTAAATAAGACCCATCACGCAGGATGGCAAAATCCTCACTGCCGCTGATGCAGGAAGTGACAATTCGGGGCGCTTCGGTCAGGCGGTACAAATTCTGTTCTACCAGCGTCCAGCTCGGTGTTTCTTTACTTACGTAAGCAAGGTTCCCGTTTGGCAACCGCTTGAAGCAGCGTCCTACATTATTGGCCAGCGTTCTTGGGCGGTCGGTATCCGCCGAAGCTAAGGCCAGCGTATTCGGATTCCCAACCAGAAACAAAGCCAGCTGGGCACTGTTCAGCCACTCGTAGTAGCCGATACCATTGATGTATTTGAAAACCGGACGTCCGTTGTCTTGTAGGTTAGTGGGGAATTCCCATAAGCGCAAGACCGTATCCTGGCCAAGGTATTCCTGGCGTACGGCACTGAATTTACGTCCATCTCCCATTCCCTTAGGACTGTATTCTCCGGCGAGGGTGCGCGTCATCCGCGTCTGGGTACGTGTATTGAGGTCGAAACTGAATACGTCGGGCTGCTGCATTTCCGGACTTTGAACAGAAAGCAACAGGACGTTACGATCTAGCCAATAGGGCTGGTTGTTGTACCCACGCTGGTTAAAGGCAGTGATGAACTTAGGCTGGGTAAAAGTAACGACGCTGTCAGCCGTTGCAATGTCAAAAACATAGACCTGGGTACTTGGCAATTGAGCATACATGCCTGCCAGGCAAAACAGGCAAAGGACAAAGCTTAATATATGGCGCATAAATGAAGGTGTTGTTGGCTTGCGGCAAAGATATGTTTCCGAATGACAACGGGCTGAAAAAGTTACACCTTGTTACAACGGGCTGCTTCAGTTAACGCCCTACTGGTCATCCTAGAGGTCATTTCTTACCAATGGTAAAACCAATCTAACCTACCATCAATTTGCCCATTGCCCGTTGCAGCTCATCAACATTATCACAGCCAATGAAGTATCGACGACCGTTCTTAGTCGTCAGTGAAAGACCACTACGACCCGATAAGCTGAAACGTGATTCTGCGCCGTAAGTCAGGTTAGCCCCGTGCCATTGGGCGATCTTGGGCGTTTTTACAATTGTACAATCCTGTACTTCCTTCCACTTGATCTTTCTGGATACTTTATTAAGTGGTGTCGACATGGTGTACTTAATACTCTTTTTACTGACGCTTACTTTTAAGCGCAAACTGATCAACCAATACATCCAACCGCCCATTACCAAGGCAAAGACGAAATAGACAAAAGCATTGAAGTATGGTTCTCCGGAAACAAACAGGGCGTTCAGGGTGCCAACGAGTGCAGCTGCTGTTCCTAAACCTAATATGCCCAGTACGACCTTGTCATTGAATCGCTGGCTTTCTTTATGTAATTTAGTAGCCATAAGGCAATTATTTTTTAGCGGAGGTATTTATTGACTCCCTTGAATAAAGAACAAATATAGGCGCTTTACATTGAGTTAACATTGCATTCATCTTGAATTAACACTGAAGATATTAGTTAAGTTGCCTGCTGAATTCAAATGAATTCATCCGATTTTTAAGATATGGCAAGGTCTGGCACCCCGTGGGAAACCACTTAAATCGCTGTTGCAATAACATATTCCGGGAGCCTGACGGCCTCGCTCACATTCGGGCTAAACTCTCTCTCCTGACTGATCTGAATGAAAATTACTCCACTTTAACCAAAACCTCTCCCTGTGTGCGTCCCATCTCCCCCAAAGCAGTAACCGGATGTCCGTTTTCGGCACAAACCCTCATAAATTCGCTGGCGTGTTCCGGTGCAACGGCACACAAGAGTCCACCACTGGTTTGGGGATCTGCGAGCAGCCATTTTTGGCGATCGTTTGACAGGGAAACGTGATGACCGTAACTGGCCCAGTTTCGTTTAGTGCCTCCGGGGATGCAGCCTTCTGCCAGGTAATGATCAAGAATATCGACGTCGATCAGCGGCACGTCGACTAAACGAACGGTGGCCGTCGTATCACTGGCTCGGCACATTTCCGTCAGGTGGCCGAGCAGTCCGAAGCCGGTGACGTCGGTCATGGCGTGAACGTAGTCGAGCGTACCAAGCGTTGCACCGATTTTATTCAGGCGGACCATTTGGTCGGCGGCAAGGTGGCTATGCTCGGGCAACAATTTTTTCTTTTTCTGCGAGGTACTTAGGATACCGACGCCAATGGGCTTGGTAAGAAAGAGCTGGTCCCCTACCCTGGCACCACCGTTTTTCTTCAGATGCTTGATGTCAACACGTCCGTTGACGGCCAGTCCGAAGATCGGTTCGGGGCTATCGATGCTGTGGCCACCGGCCAGCGGAATTCCGGCATCGGCGCAGGCCTGCCGGCCGCCTTCGACGACTAAACCAGCGACTTCCGGTGGTAGCTGGCCGATCGGCCAGCCGAGGATAGCGATGGCCATCATTGGCGTTCCGCCCATGGCATATACATCGCTGATGGCGTTGGTGGCCGCAATTCGCCCGAAAGTCAGTGGATCATCAACAATGGGCATAAAAAAATCGGTGGTAGAGATTACTGCCGTTCCGTCTCCCAGGTCATAAACCGCCGCATCATCGCGCTCGTCATTTCCCACCAGCAGGTTGGCAAAATGCGGTCCTTTGGCGGTTTGTGCCAAAATGGTATCGAGTACTGCGGGGGCAATTTTGCAGCCACATCCTGCGCCGTGAGAATATTCGGTTAGTTTGATGTCGGTCATTGGTGCTTGTTGGTACTTTTGGTCTGTTGAGAGGGCAAAGGTACAATTTCCCGGTATCGTCCGATGACGGCTATTTGACAACCTTTCCTTGCACCTGCGTTCGCGCCACATTACCTTCGCCATCATGCAAAACATCGTCGTCATCGGGGCTGGGAACCTGGCCTGGCACCTTGTGGTGGTACTACAAGAGGCGGATTTTTCCGTCACATTGGTAAGTAGAAAGCCGGAAACTGTGGCCGACTGGCCGGTCCGGGTGCTGTCCCTGAATGACCTCACGGAGGTTCCGGACCTCATCTTTCTTGCCGTGCCTGATGATGCCATTGAAATGGTCTCCACTAACCTGTCGTACACCTTTCCTGACCGCATCCCTATCGTGCATACGAGTGGAGCAACGCCGGTGACACGAATCGACGGTTATTTCCGTCAGCGAGGGGCATTTTGGCCCATTCGTTCGCTGCGTCAGGGTGAAAACGTGGGAAACTGGCGGGAGGTCCCCTTGGCCTATCACGGCTCAGATAAGGCGCTGACGCAGGTGCTGGGGGAGTTGAGTAGCCAGGTAAGTGACCTCACTTATGCCCTGAACGACGAACAGCGTGCACGGCTACATCTTGCTGCTGTGTTCAGTAATAATTTCGTTAACTGGCTCTACCAGATCAGCTATGACCTGGTGACTGAGGTTGACATTCCCTTTGAGGCGTTATTACCCATTATCAGAGATACAGCGATGAAACAAAGCCATTCAGCACCAAGTGCTGGGCAATCTGGCCCGGCGGCAAGGGGTGACGCTGCTACCATGGCCCGGCACCTGGAAATGCTCAAAGCACACCCGGACCAAGCGCAATTGTATCAGGAAATCAGTCGTTTAATCACGCAGGGTGTAAAAGGCCAGGTATAGTTACAAGACCCGACGGCTGGCCCCTAAATGAAAGTAACATCATCCATGCGGACGGTCAACGACCAGGTATTTAAGTGATAATAAGTAAACCTTAACAGCCCCGATGCATCCATAAGCTCTTTGTCATCGTTCCTTAGGACGTAACAAACAAGATCAACCATGCAAATTCGCTACTCCCTACTCTTCCTTTTTGCGGCACTTCTATTTGCTGCTCCCGCTCAGGCCCAGTTCGGTAAGCTGCTAAAGCAGGCTTCGGATAAAGCCGATGCGGTACTCAGTGGAAAGAACCCACTGTCTGAAGAAGAGATCGGTAAAGGTTTGAAGGAAGCCCTTAATCAGGGGGTTGATAAAGCCGTTACTTCACTCTCTGCCGTCGATGGCTACTACGCCAGCCCCTACAAGATTTTCCTACCGGAAGAAGCGCAAACGGTCATTAAGAAAGTGAGTGCATTACCTGGATTTGGCAACGTTGAACAGGATTTGACTGAACGCATCAACAAGGCTGCGGAATTAGCCGCCACTAAGGCTGGCCCCATCTTTGTCGAAGCCATAAAAGGACTGACCATAAAGGATGCCATGAACCTCCTTTTGGGAGAACAGGACGCTGCTACGCGATATCTTCAAAGCAGTACTTCCTCCCCCTTAGCTGCAGAATTCCAGCCCATCATTCGTGCCAGTCTTGATGAGGTAAATGCCAATGAATACTGGAACAAGGTGGTCACAGCCTACAATAAGATACCTTTTGTCAAAAAAACTAACCCAGAGTTGGATGCTTATGTCACTGACCGCGCCTTAGAGGGATTATTTGGTTTAGTGGAAGTAAAAGAAAGCGAATTGCGCCAGAACCCCGCTTTACGAAATACTGATCTGTTGAAGCGAGTATTTGCACGGCAGGATAAGTAGGATTTTCGGCCATAAATTCCGGGAGAACGGATTGATAGTCAAGACTTAACAATGAGTTAACATTGGCTAGCTGAAAGAGATAGACCTTTGCGCCAAATTAAGGGTGCACGCATTGCGGGTGCCAAGGTTTAATCAACTAATCCAAATTTCTCCTACATGAGGATCTTTACCAAATTTTTCACCGTAGTATTGCTGGTGGTTGCAACGTCATTGGCGGCAACTGCTCAGGGTGTTACGACCGCCTCCATTTTCGGCAAGCTTAAGGATGACACTACCGGTGATGCCCTGATCGGCGCAACCGTACAAGCTGTCCACACTCCTTCCGGCACCACTTACGGCAACGTCGCTGACCTCGACGGCTTTTACCGGATTCCAGGTATGCGTGTCGGCGGGCCATACACCGTAACCGTTTCTTACACTGGCTACGCACCAGTTGTGCAAGAAGGTGTTTATCTACAGCTGGGACAAGCTTTCCAGTTTAGCCCAGGATTGGGTACTTCCGCTATTGAGTTAACGGGCATTGAAGTAATCGCTAACCGTTCCGACATCATCAACGGCCGCCGCACCGGTCAGGAAACAACGGTAAGCGAAGAGCAGATCGGAGTATTGCCTACCCTTGATCGTAGTCTCTCGGATTTTGTTCGCCTGAACCCACTCGCTAAAGTTGACCCTGACGAAGGAGGTGTTTCCATCGCCGGTCAGAACAACCGCTTCAACTCTATCTACATTGATGGTGCGGTAAACAACGATGCCTTCGGTCTTTCCGACCAGGGTACCAACGGTGGCCAGACGGGTGTTTCCGCCATTTCTGTGGATGCCGTCGAGCAGCTCGTCGTTTCCACTGCCCCATTCGATATCCGTCAGAGTGGTTTTGCTGGTGGTGCCATCAGTGCGGTAACACGTTCGGGTACCAACAACCTGGAAGGTTCTGCTTACTACCTCTTCCGTAACGAAGGCCTTACCCGTGACAATGGTTTCACGACTGAAGACGAAAAATTCACTTTCCCGTCTCTTGCTCCCTTTAGTGCCAAGACTTACGGTGCTCGCCTCGGTGGCGCCATTGTTAAGGACAAGGTGCACTTCTTCATCAATGCTGAAATTCAGCGTGATGAAACGCCTCAGACCTTTGACCTGAGCAACTACCGTGGTGACTCCAACGCTGATGACATTCAGGAATTGGCTGACTTCGTAAGCAATACTTATGGTTACGACGTAGGTGTTTACGACAACAATGCATCTACCCTCAATAGTGAAAAGATCATTGGTAAGCTTGACTTCAACCTTAGTGAAATCCACAAGCTTTCTGTTCGTCACTCTTACGTTAGTGCAGAAAACCTGAGTGCCCGGACCTCCGGCTCTAGCCGCATCGGCTTCTTCAACGGCAGCCAATTCTTCAAGTCCACTACCAACAGCTCTGCAGTTGAATTGAACAGTGTGTTTTCCAATATGGCCAACAACCTGACCATCGGTGCTACTTTTGTCCGTGATGATCGTGACCCACTGGGTGCCGACTTCCCCGTAGTTAACATACGTGATGGTAACGGAAGCTTTCAGTTTGGTGGCGAGCCGTTCTCTACGGCTAACCTGCTGAACCAGGACGTAATTACTGTTCGTAATGACCTTAGCATTTACAAAGGCCGTCACAATTTACTTGTTGGTGTTAACGCTGAATTCTTCAAGGCTGGTAACCTCTTCATCCGTCAGAACTTCGGTGACTACGATTTCAACGGTACCGATGAGCTCACCGGCCTGGAGCAGTTCTACCAAGGCATGCCTTCCAGCCGTTTTGCCCGTAGCTACAGCCAGGTAGACAACATTTCTGGTGATGAAAGTGGTGCTATTGCCAACGTTAGTCAGACTCTTCTCGGTGTTTACATTCAGGATGAGTACACTGTCAACGAGAAACTTCGGTTAACCGGTGGTTTACGTTTGGATGTTCCCATCTGGCCAGCTGACCTCCCCATTAACGAAGACTTCAACAACAACACTATCCCCCAGCTTCAGAATGCAGGTTATGACCTGGAAGGTGCTCAGACAGGCCAGTTCATCAAAACCCAGCTAGCCTTCAGCCCACGGATTGCGTTCAACTACGATGCATTTGGTGACCAGTCTCTGCAACTCCGTGGTGGTGTGGGTATTTTCACCAGCCGCATTCCTCTGGTATGGCCCGGTGGTGCTTACAACAACTACGGCTTCAACGTTGGTGGTGTTGACCTTTTCAATACTGTTCCTTTCTCCGCTGATGTTAATAACCAGGCTCCTGGCGAAGTAAACGTGGCCAACCCTACCCCTGCCGGTCAAATCGACCTCTTCGCTGAAGACTTCAAACTGCCCCAGACGACGAAATTCAACATTGCTGCTGACTACAAGCTGCCCCTGGGCCTTGTTGCTTCCGTAGACCTTCTTTACACGAAGTTCAATAACTACGTTCGGTACCAGCGCCTGGACCTTAACCCAGATGCCATCAATCGCCTGACGGGTACGCCCGACAATCGTGTTTACTACGGTGAAAACAACCTTCTCGACACCGATTACACTGGTATCTACCTTGGCACCAACACCGATAAAGGTTACAGCTACAACGCCAGCTTCGTAATTACTAAGCCCTACACCAACGGCTTCATTGGAACCCTGGGCTACTCTTACGGTGACTCTTACTCCATGTTCGACGGCACATCCAGCCAGAACAGTTCACAATGGCGTGGCTTCTACAATACCGAAGGTCGTAACAATGATGGTCCCGTTCAACGTTCTGCTTTCGCTGCCGGCGGCCGCGTATTCGGTAACATTGCTTACACACTAGACAATAAGACGAATAGCCAGACCTTCTCGCTCTTTATGAACGGCCAGAATGGTGGCTACTACACTTACGTAGTAGGTAATTTCAGCAATAACTATGTGAACGACGGTGGTTTCTCCTTCAACGAAGCTGCCTTTATCCCCGCCAGTGCTGGTGAAATTAACCTCGTAGAAAGCCGGGGTGTTTCTCCAGCTGCACAGTACGCTGCCCTCGAAGAATTTATCGGAAAAGACAGCCACCTCAGTGATAAGCGTGGAGGTTACGCCGATCGTAACGGTGCGGCTCTGCCTTTCCGTACCATCTTTGATGCCCGCTTCCTACAGCGCTTCAAGCTTCAGTCTGGTACTAAGTCCAACATCTTGGAACTATCAATTGATATCTTCAACCTCAACAACCTCCTGAACAAGGAGTGGGGCCGGATCAACAGCCGTGGCTTTGGTACTTACGAGCTTTACCGCATCGCCAACATCAGCGACGAAGGCGTACCTACTTACACCGTTAACAGCGAAATCATTGAAGGGATCAATCCTGAAGATGTATTTGAAGACAGCATTGATGACTTCGGCTTGCGCAGCAGCCGCTGGACGATGCAGTTGGGTGTTCGTTACACCTTCAAGTAATATTTCATCGTTGCTTTAGCAGCAACACTGAATAATTGATGAGCCCCCGGTTCCACATTTTGTGGAATCGGGGGCTTTTTTATTAGAGTCGCAGTATTTAAAATTTATAATAAAAGCACCGTTAAGGCTTAGAACTGGTTTAAAAAAATGTCCAATAGTATAATCTTGGGCACCTAAAACCTGTAAGTTGAGTCAACTTAAAATAGTTTATTCTTAGTCTTGTTGTCACACTTTCCATTTCCACTCCTTGTATAACTGATACCAGCTGGATAATATTAAAAATAATAGGCACTTAATATGTCTATATTTTTCACCCTTTTAACAACAACCTAATGACTTTATTTTCCTCAAATTCACGACAGCTCTCTGTCGTGGCATTAATGCTCTGTGCATTATTCTTTTCTATTGACGTCTTGGGTCAGGCCTGTCCTGCCCGAACAACACCAGGCTCTACAGTTAGTGTTTGGGACTGGCGCCAAAACCAATTCGACTTCTACCTCGATGAAGGTTTTGAAAGTGTCATTTCTCCATTCTACGTCGAACCCTTCAATATTCAACCAAATACATCATTCCTCAGTCTTCAGAACAACGCACCTGACTATGATCCAGCAGATGGCTGGGAATTATTGTACCGGAATTTTGGAACAGCCGATAGGTCCGTCAGCACAGGTTCCTTCGGTCTTTATAACCGATACACTGGTTTGGTCAGGGTATTATTCTACCTTGAGAACAACGAAGAAGCTTTCAACGTAGCGAGCATCAGAGGGCAACACCTTGGTAGCCCGTTTACACAAGGGTCAGCAGTATTCAGCTACAGCAGTGATGTCATTCCTGCTGTTGAGGACTACATCCCGAATGAAAGTGATGGCTTCTCTCAATTCAATGTTATGCAGCGCCAGGGTGTTTGGGCCGTAATTGATTTTCCATCTGCTTTCGATCCTTGTGTTTGTAATAGCCTGAGTATGATGACTTTCACCCCTACGCTTCAATCCATTTCTGAGATTAACCTGATCATAGAAGGCACTTCGGAAACAGTTCCCGTCTACGACAGCGGGTCAGGTAACACCAGTGAACTCCTATCTACTTCGGCAAGAATCAGTGAAGGAATTTTCAAGGGTTTGAAGCGGTATAAGGATTACAATGACTTTCAAGAAAAGGCCATAAAGAAGTTAAAATTCTTATCCAATTTTGAGTTCCTGCCCGTCGTAGGGAGTGTTTTAGAGACCTTAAATTTCTTTATCAACGGCAAGAAAACTTCTCCCGTGGTGATTGGCTACAATACCAACTACTCACTTGATGTTACGGGTACCCAGACCTTTACCTTGGATGATAGCCAAGTAGGTTACCTTACACCAGGTAGCCAAATTCCGAGTTCGAGTTCTAACCTTGGTCTCTATACAACTGTATATGACAATCCTCTTGGCATTTTCGCACTATTGAATAAACCAGTAGTCCGCTTTGCGGAGTCAAACAACAGTAGTGGCATTTACTATAACTGTGACGAAGAGCAAAGCATCATTAGAACCTATAACCTAGATGCTTCCTCCATCAATTACATAATAAACACCGCCGCCGGTCTTGAAGCTCAACCAGTATCAATTCAGGCTGCCTTACGATTTGGGGATTGCGATGAAGGGATCGGAAGCGACTATTACCAAATTGACGAAGGAGATTTTGCTGAAAGCATCGGCCTTACTGTTGATGAGGATGGCTTCTATAACACCCCTTTATTAAATCTTGACTGCCTCGAAGATTACACTGTAAGAACAGAGTATGATTACAGCAGTCAATTTAACTCTCAATGGGGAGAATGCGAAACAGAAGATGAGGGAGCATATTGTGACGACGTAAAGTTGGTTATCCTCGTAGCCATTGAAAGAACTGACGGTGGTGTTGATGAGGAAATCATTCTAACATTGACCTATGATGTAGAATTGGAAGAGGCATCCTACTCAGTAAATCAAGCGCCCGAAAATCCTTACCTGGGAATGGACATTGAAGACATTAACGCAACATGTACAAACATCCCAGCTCCCGTTTCTAACTCTGAGTTAGTAGATTTCTGTGACAACGTCTACAATCCTGCACTTTTGTCCACAAGATCAAACTTCGATAACAACTACGATCTTTCATTCCTGGACAACTACGTTCAGCCTAAAGGACCTTCCGGACCTAAAGACCCCAAAGATCGAGACATTAGCATATATAGCAGTAGTAAGCTGTTCAATTCTGGTGATGGAACAACCAACGCTATTTCAACACAAATGTCCGTAAGTCCAAATCCATCCTCTGGCCTTATTAATATTACTCCTCCTCGCACAGCGATAAAAACGGGTACCTTAAGTGTCCTTAGTGTAGACGGGAAGTTGATGACCTCTACAAGGGTTTCACTTACCGATAACATTTCGGCAGATCTTAGTTCTTTGAAGCCTGGCTTGTATATCTTAGTACTTCAAGATACTCAGGGCAATACTCTAGGTACAGAACGCCATATCATCAAGTAATTCCTATACATTCGCCTGGTAAAAAGGACAATAGGATCACTCCTTTTCACTTATGGCCAAGCAAATGGAAGCGGCAACAAGGTAACCTTGTTGCCGTTTTCTTTATGCTAGTGCTTTGTCAGGTCGATTCTGTCGTATTAACTGCTGGTGAATTTTGCCTGCTGGCAAGGCGCTTGAACCGGAGTTTAGCCGTAGCTAAATGAGGATTCAAGCAACGCAGCCAGCGGGTAAAAGACGCCGCAGTTAA
>JBGCFZ010000565.1:0-4180 GCA_045110355.1 Lewinella sp.
GTCACCAAGTAATTTACTGAGTTCATCAGAAGTCAAGCGGTAAGATTCAGTTGAGAATAGGATTGATTTTACCGCTCGACTTCTCTGCTCACTAATACCTTTTCCATGAAGAAATTACTTGTCCACGGAATAGTAGCGGGGATACTATCGGGTATTGCTGGTATTATTTATCTCAACATTTACCAGGAAGCCCTTGGGGTTGATTATGGCGTAATCATCAACATCGGATCTATTGTAGGATCAAGCATAATTGGTTGTATGCTTATGGCCCTGGGCTATGCTGGTTTGATTAAATTCAAAAAGGAAAAGCTGAGGGGTTGGCTAAACATATTAATTGCGGTGCTATCCTTTGCCAGCATTATTGGCCCGATTGGGATGAGTTTGCCACTTGATATCGAATTTCCTGAGCTGTTTCCAGGCTTAGTCGTCCCAATGCATTTTTTTCCAGCATTGGCTTTTCTAACCATTCACCCATTCTTTTCAACTAATAACTAAATACATTTTTTATGACTACTCAAAAGAACAACAAGGTACTCAACATCGCACTGTGGGTATTTCAAGTATTACTGGGACTGATGTTCGTGATGGCTGGTGCGACGAAAGCATTTCAACCAGCAGAGGCACTCGTTGAGCAACTCCCCTGGGTTACTTCCGTTTCACCTGCTCTTGTCAAATTCATTGGCATCAGCGAATTGCTCGGTGGCCTGGGCCTTATTCTTCCTTCCGCACTGCGCATTAAACCGTTCCTGACCGTTTGGGCGGCACTTGGTTTGGCCCTGGTAATGTTGCTGGCGGCAGGGTTTCATGCTACACGGGGTGAATTCCCCGCTATTGGCGTTAATGTGGTCATGATGGCAATGTTTGCCTTCATAGCCTGGGGCAGAAATAAGAAGGCTCCGATTATGGCTAAGGCTTAGGCCTTCGCAGCTTCTTTGAGATTAGCTCCCTCTCCGCCTAACCTTAGGCTCGGCGGAGAGGGGCTTATAGAGTAAATAAAATTTTTAAAAAATAGAAATGAAAAAGGTAATAGTGATTTTAATGATCGTCCTCTCAGGCTCGTCCCTTGCCTTTGCGCAGGATTGGAAAGTGGACCTCGATGAAGCCAAAGAAATTGCCACAGAAGAAGGTAAGGCCATTGTGCTTGTCTTTCAGGGATCAGACTGGTGTGCACCGTGCATCAAGCTGGATCGAGACATCTGGCGTTCAGACGCTTTCAAAGCATACGCAGACGACCACTTTGTAATGCTGCAGGCAGATTTTCCCCGCAGAAAGCAAAACGCACTCTCCGAAAGCCAGGTGGCGGCAAACGCTCAGCTCGCAGAAACCTATAACAAAAGGGGAGGTTTCCCATTTGTTGTGGTGTTGGACAGTGATGGTAATGTACTTGGTGAAACAGGCTACAAAAAAGCTACTCCTGAAGAATACATTGAGGTACTGAACAGCTTCGTTAAGTAATATGAAACAGTTACTCACCATAAGCCTGCTACTGCTAATGGCAGTATGCTCTGCGCAAGAGTCTTACAAACGTACGCTCAAGTTAATGGGGAGTAGGTTCGACATTACGGTGGTCGCTGAAGACTCCATAATCGCAGATGTTTACATCGACGCCGCAGTAACGGAAATAAGCCGGATAGAAAAACTGATTTCTTCCTGGGACGAAGCTTCTCAGACTTCTAAAATAAACAGAAATGCCGGCGTTCAGCCGGTAAAAGTAGCTGGAGAGTTGTATAACCTGATTGAGCGGGCAGCGGGGCTCTCCAGGCTTACTGATGGGGCTTTTGACATTAGCTATGCTTCAATGGACCGGCTATGGACGTTTGACGGCAGCATGAAGGAAATGCCATCTGCCGAAGATATCCGTACATCGGTAAGTAAGGTAGGGTACCAGAATATTTTGCTGAACAAAAGAGACCGCACCGTCTTCCTGAAGAACCCAGGAATGAAAATAGGTTTCGGGGCTATTGGTAAGGGCTATGCCGCGGACCGAGCGAAAGAGCTACTCATCAGGATGGGCGTTGTCGCCGGCATCATCAATGCTTCTGGTGACATGAATACCTGGGGCCAACAACCAAACGGGAACGAATGGAAAGTGGCCATTACCAACCCATTAGACAAAAACAAAGCTTTTGCGCTTTTGCCGATCAGCAATCGTTCGGTAGTGACCTCCGGCAACTATGAAAAATACGTTGAATTCAATGGCAAACGCTATACCCACATCATCGATCCACGAACGGGCTACCCCTCAAGTGGGATTCTTAGCGTTACCGTATTCGCACCCAAAGCTGAGCTCGCCGATGCGCTAGCTACCTCGGTTTTTGTAATGGGCACAGAGGCAGGTCTGGACCGCATCAACCAGCTTCCCAATATTGATTGCATAATTATTGATGAGCGGGGAAACATCTTAAAATCCAATAACATCGAAATAGACAAGCTATGAAAAAGAAAATTTTAATGGCCGCAATTTCAGCTTGCTTTTTAAGCAGTTGTGTGGTCGTAAAAGAGTACGAAAAAGTAAACATCAACGATCCAGACATGGTGCTTTCTGACCGGAAATTTGATCGAAACGTAACCATAATGCACGCATATCGTGAAGCTGCAGTTGGCGCAAATGGTGGGAAAACCGGAGGCGGTTGCGGCTGTAATTAATTTCTCAACGCTTAGGGACGGGAAATAAATAAACCATGATTCTTGACCGCCTTATTTTGCCCTCACCACACTTAAAAATTCTTTCCGTAGCTATGGCTATGCAAAGAATTTTTCAAGCACGGTGAGAACAAAAGCGTCAGGTCAAGAAACACGTTTTATTTAATTCCCGTCCCTTAATTACTTATACATTATGGATAGATTTAAATATTTATTGCTTGCGGGCTTTACCCTTGTATCAATGACAAGCTTCGCACAACGGACTGAAGGCAACACCCCCGCCTATAAAAAACGGGTGCTCGACGCAACGGAGGTTGACATCCTGTCTAGCTACTACAGTCAGACCGGAGAAAATGCCGCCGTTACCGGAGGGGTGGGAACGGAGGAATTAACCGACTTTACCGCTACCTACATTATTTCTATTCCGCTGAACGACGACGATGTTCTAACAATAGATGCTGGCATATCCGCCTATTCCTCTGCATCTTCGAGCAACGTAGATCCTTTTGACGAAGGCCCCGCCGATCCCTTCCAGGCTTCAAGTGGAGCTTCCAGCAGTGATGTATGGGCCAGCGTAGCGGGGAGCTATAGCCACAGCTCGGACGACCGAAACACCATCTGGTCTTTAAATGCCTCACTCGCTACGGAGTATGATTATTTCTCCGTTGGGCTGGGCGGGGCATTTACCAAGCTCTTCAACGAAAAGAATACGGAACTGAGCATCAGTGGTAATGTATTCCTTGACAGCTGGACAACGATCTACCCCTTTGAACTAAGGCCCTTCGGAGAAGGAGGAAGTAGCTTAAACGATGCTCTGTTCTCCGAAAACACCATTACTGGAAGTACCAATTATAGCCCTACTTTCAACGAGTTCGAGAATACGGGGCGAAACTCCTATTCCTTAGGCATCGGTTTCTCTCAGATCCTCCATAAAAATGTGCAGGCGTCTGTGAGCCTTGACCTGGTTCAGCAACAAGGCCTCCTCGCAACCCCCTTCCAACGGGTAAACTTTGGCGATGTCGCGGACGCTTTTATCGACAATTTCCAACTGGCAGATGCCAACGAACTATTGCCCGACAACCGGTTTAAGACCGCAATCGGCGGACGATTAAACTGGTACCTGAATCAATCCGTAGCCCTCCGGACTTACTACCGCTATTACTCCGATGATTGGGGCGTTACATCACATACCGCAAGCATTGAAGTGCCGGTCAAAATCAGTCCCCGCTTTACGGTTTATCCTTCTTATCGCTTTTACAACCAAACGGCGGCAGATCACTTCAAGCCGCACGAAACGGCCCTGTCTACAGATGAGTTTTACACGGCTGATTTTGGCCTGTCTGAATTCTCCGCCAACCAGTACGGTTTTGGGGTGTCCTATACCGATATTTTCACAAGTACCCACATCGGAAAGTGGGGGCTTAAGAGTGTGGACCTGAAGTTCTACCAGTATGATCGGAATACCACCTTCAGTTCCAGCATCTTTACCTTAGGCGTTAAATTTGTTAAAGATTAACACACCGCATAAGCTTAGGGA
>JBGCFZ010000566.1:0-9187 GCA_045110355.1 Lewinella sp.
TCCTGAGCGTACCAGTAAAGGAGCACAAAAACACCAATTCCGGTAAAGGCAATCAGCTGCCACCAGCCGCTGCGGCCTACATCGTGCAAACGACGCGTTGACACCGCAATAGAAGGGACTAGGAAGGCTAGGTTCAGCATGTTTTCAAACACCTCATTTCCGTTGAACATAAGGTTATCCCAAAAACTGGCGGCTGCACCGAACAGCATCGTTACCAGCACGAAGCTCCAGAATTCGGCCCGGCGGCTTCTTCCGTTGAATTTCAGGTAATTGTTAAGTGCGAGGATAAAGTTCTTCCAGATCATTTTGGGTGGTTGTTTTGTTGTTGATGATACAAATATGCGGGGCGGGGCCGCAGGTGCAAAAAAAGGTCGACGAAAGCAAGGTGAGCAACGACGGACAGCCCAATACGTTATTTGGTCCTCAGATTTGGTTGTACTCCAACGTTCACTTACTTTTAGCAATAGGACTATGTCCCACCTTTAAACGAACCCTAAACAAGCCTTTCATGAAACAACTCTCCAGGTTGCTCTTCCTCCTGTTTTTAGGCATTCAAATAAGCGGATGCCCGCCCGATGAGGAGATCGTCCCTATTCCAGCGGAGTACGAAACAACTGAATTCTTCATCACTAACCTTGAGAATAACGACACGCTGTTGTACGAACGTTATGATGATTGGTGCAGTAATAGCCGATTAGCTCAGGCGACAGAATTCTCTGGAGGAGGGATCGGTGATTACTTCTATAATCATTATGGTTGGGGTTTTGTCAGAGGAGCGTCAGGCAGGTACGGGAAACTAGTTTCCACCTACTATTTTGGTCGCAACGGAATTGATGCAGGATTCGGCAGTCTCAATAATGTGCTTGAAACCGGGGTAAGCATCTTTAACGCCCCCAACGTATACTATGTAATCTCCTGCCTCATCAACGGCAATTACTATACTTCTCATGTTCGATCCATCAATTACATAGATGGCGTATTTTTCACTAAAACCGATCCTACTGCAGAAGTTACGGCTACTCCTGAGCTGTTCGGTAACCTTGGGAACGAGTGCCGAATGTCCAATGCGTTCCTATTAAGGACCGAGCTTAAATATACTGGCTTTGTATATCGGTTAGCCTCCCCGACTGACTCCGTAAAGGTCAACGCTGAGATTACTTTCAACATTGGTGTCAACAGATAACTCAATAGTTAACTTAGCTCAACTAACCCCGGCTTTTTCCGTTTACTAATCTTCGTGAACACATCCCAGCATCTCCCCACCGGCGCCGAAGCCTTATTAATTGCCCTAGCCACCCCCTCCCCCAAGGGCCTGACCGGCATCCCCGTTTTACTCTGGGGCCGGCCCGGGGTTGGTAAATCCAGTTTTATTGAAGGGCTAGCCTCTGAAGAGCTGACTGTAACTACCCTCATCGCCTCCATCCATGACCCCACCGACTTCAGCGGTCTCCCCGTTCTCGAAGACGGAAAAGTGAACTATGCCATCCCTCGCTGGGTAGACGATTTCAAGACCACCCAAACGGGCATTCTTTTTCTCGACGAGTTGAGTACCGCGCCGCCCTCCGTCCAGTCGGCGCTGCTGCGCGTTGTCTTCGAACGAAAGGTCGGTTTTCATCCCTTGCCCTCCGGCGTTAGGATCGTAGCAGCAGCCAACCCGCCCGACCTCATGGTCGGGGGCTGGGAGCTCTCTCCACCACTCCGCAACCGTTTCGTTCACCTCAACTGGGACATCCCCACCGAGGTATACGTCAATGCCCTCAATCGTGGCTGGGAGCCTGGCACATTGCCCGTTGTTGATCCGGAGGCCCATGCCGAAAAACTTAGGGAGTACCAGACAAAGATCACGGGGTTCTTCCGCATCAAACCCGACGCCCTGCACGCCAGTCCGGAAGAAAATAAATATGGTTTTGCCAGTCCGCGTAGTTGGGATTTTGCAGCAGCTTTACTGGCAGCAGCAGATCTGCTGGGGTACCGACTCAACGATGGTGCCAACAACAGCATCCTCTTCGAATTAACCACCGGCTGCCTCGGCGAACCCGTCGCCATCATGCTACTGGAATACCTGAGCAACCTGCGCCTGCCTGACCCCATCGAACTTCTGTCCGGCAAAGTGACGATAGACCTGGAGGAGCTTGACGACAGTGAAATCTTCGTACTCTTCGCCAGTCTTAATGACCAGTTGAAACGCGTCTTCACTACGAATGAGTTGCTCCCTTATTCCCGGGTTTACCTTATCCTAGCCGAAGCAGCCTTCCGTAGTGGTCGGCGCGACGTGATTTTTGTCCCACTTAAAGACCTGGCACGAACCAATTGGCTACTTACCCTGGTCAGTGCTGCCCAGGCTGCCGGCCAGGAAGTATTCGTAGATGTCAATTCGCACATCAACAGTCTGTTCAGCGACCCCGGTCTCAACGAATTCATCAGTGTCCTCAGCTAACGAACTACTCGACCATCTTCGCTTCGCCCGTGCCTACGCAGCGGAGAAGCTGCCCTGGTTCGCGCCCGCCCTCTTCCGCTGCCGGATATTGATCACGCCTTCCGTCGACGTTGCCGCCATCGACCTGCATTATAATGTCTACTGGAACCCGGAAGTAGTGGAGGACATTTGGGCGCGCCGGCCAAAAAACGAAGCCCTGGCAGAGCTTGCCTTTATCTGGGTGCACGAGATCAGCCACCGGCTGCGGCAGCACGCCGAAAGGGCAAAAGATGGCAACATTGAAGGGAAACAAGCCACCCGGCTTTGGAACATCGCAGCAGACTTCGAAATTAACGATAGTAATTGGCCCGGCCTGCAGATGCCACTGCATTATCCTGGTATGCTCCCCGAAGCCTTTGCCCTGGAACGTGGCCTGCTCGCCGAATCCTATTATGCTGCCATCCTTACTGACTACCCGGACCTAGAGGCTCCTCACGATGACGGCAGCGGCGTTCATCATCAATCCCGGGACTGGGAGACGGGCAATGAACGACAAAACATCAGTGCGCTTGACGATCAGATACTCCGCCGTGAAGTGGCGCAGCGTATCCGGAAGGCCGGTCACAGCCACATCCCAGAAAACTGGCGCTCCTGGGCGGAAGATACAATGGTGCCTCAAGTTGATTGGCGACGCAGCCTCGGCCACCGCATGAGCGTGGCCATCCGCAAAGGGCTGGGTAGTAGGATCGATTACAGCTTCCAGCGGCCCAGCCGCAGGCAGTCGGTTTATCACCCCATCCTCACGCCATCTTTGAGGGGGGATAAAACGGCCCGAATAACCATCGTGGTCGATACGTCAGGCTCCATGGGCCCGGACCTGCTCCAACGTGCCCTGGCCGAAGTTGCCGGTGTACTGCGCGTATTCCAGTACCCCGTAACAATCATCCCCTGCGACAGCAAGGCCTATGAACCTGTCACGCTGGTAGCTGCTGCCGAAGCGTTTAAGGTCCACCAGCTAGCCGGTGGCGGCGGCACCAACATGGTGGCGGGCATTGAGGCCGCACTGGAACTATCTCCCCGGCCAGACTCCATTCTGGTCCTAACCGACGGGTTTACCCCCTATCCTCCCCATCGGTACGACCTCCCGGTCATCTTCGGCATTTTTGATCTGGATAATGGGGTGCGGCGGAAACCGCCTGATCCGCCTTGGGGTAAGGATACTATTGTGGCCATTGATAGAATTTAGCAGTCAGGATTCAGTGCTCAGGGATTAGAAGCTAGTGCTCAGTGTTCAGTATCCTGACACCTGAATACTGATTACTGAATCCTAAAACCTATCTTTGCCTGCCACACACGAGAGCGCCAAAACCAGTTATATACTACTCCCCTACGCTTACGCAAATGAAAACGTTACTTACGCTCCTCTGCTCCCTGCCATTCTTTCTCCTGGCCCAGGAAGCGCCTGCCCCCGTTGCCCCCGACTCCGTGGCGGTAGATACCACCATCTATGACATTGCCGATGAGGCACCCCGGTTTCCGACACCCTGCGAACGGTATGATACCACGGCCGCCGCAAAATCTGAGTGTTCTCAGGTTGCCCTGTTGAACTACATCAACAACCGGGCCTTATACCCTGCGGAGGCGCGCGAAAAAAACATCAGTGGCATGGTCGTCATTGCCTTCGTCGTAGAGGCTAGTGGCTATGTTTCCAAGGCGCAAATTTTGCGTGATCCGGGAGGAAAGTTGGGACTTTCGGCCCTGCGGGCCGTCATCGGAATGGCCAACGAAGTCCGCTTCCGCCCTGCCGTAAAAGAAAATAAGTTCGTCCGGTTCAAATATATTCTACCGATCAAGTTCCGGCTGGAAGAGCCCAAACCCTATGTGCTGATTGGCCAGGACACCATCTACACCGAACTCACTAAAGCGGTTGCCTTCACCGGTAATGAAGGCGACCTTACCGGGTATTTCAACAGTAACATCAATTACCCCGCCAGTGGGGAAGACAGCTGTCGCACCGGCCAGATGGACGTACAACTCATCGTCCATCCCAACGGACAGATTGACGTTCAGGACATCATCGACTACAATGACCTTGGCCCCGATTTTACTTTCGAAGCCGTCAACGTAGCCACTAATTCTTACGGACGCTGGTCTCCCGCTGAATACGAAGGCCGGCCGGTAAGCTCCGCCTACGACGTCAGTTTCACCTTTGCGCCCGAATCCGACGCTTGTAAGGTTGTCCTTGATCAATATAACATAGCCGTCAATATGATTGCTGAAGGCCAACAACTCGCTCAGGACAGTATCACACTGGAAGCCGGTTTCACTAAAATGGATCAGGCCGTTGATCTCTTTCCGCGTGATGGTCGCTTCCGCATCATCCGTGGCCAGCTGCGGATGGACAACAACCGACTAGCCGGTGCCTGCGAAGACCTCTCCCTCGCAAAAGACATTGCCCTGATCGACTGGTACGACTCCGTATTGCCACTGATTTGTCGTGAGGTGGAGGAAGAATAGTCAGGGAGTCAAGGAGTCAAAGAGTATTGGAAAGACTATCTGACTCCCTGACTATCTGCCCCCCTGCCCCCCTGACTCCCTCACTGTTTGACTCCCTGACTACTTGACTATCTGACTCTCCACTATGCGCTACTTCCCACTGTTTGTGTTCACCCTTTTACTTAGTTGCTCGGGCAACGAGGCCCCCGTTGTTACGCCTACAACTACGGAGCCCGCCCCGGTAGCCGTCCCACTAGACCGGCAAGAAACCGGTGACGCCAGCATCGATGCCATTCGTGCCGAATACGGCCGGATCGAAGACCAATACGAAAAAGGCATGCTGCAGCAACGCAATGTTGATTATACCTGCGGAGAACTGGTGGGCGGCATTCAACTCCACACCGAAGATGGAAAGATCGTTCTCGCACTTAATCAGTACAAAGACGGCACGCAGCAGACGACTACCGACCGTTGGTACTTTCAGGACGAGCAGCTTATTTTTCAGCTCTCCGAAACCAACACATGGCAACTAGATGGTCCGATGATGCAGGACAGTAATGGCAACATGGTCCCGGGTGTTAAAAACACAACAGCGCAGTACCGCCACTACGTGAAGGATGGTACCGTCTTCAAGTTCCTGAAGAAGAAGTACGATCATTACACCCACAAGGTGGACAACGTGCATCCGGACGCCGTGCCCATGGAAGAGATGACCACCAACGGTAAGTTGCCCTTCCGTTTCGGCCTGGCACAGCAGGCCATGGAGAATGGAGCGGTGGATTGTAGCTTTTTCACTTCGGGAAAGTAGTTAAGGAGTCAAACAGTCAGGTAGTCAGAGAGTCAAACAGTCGGCATGCTGACTCCTTGACTATTTGACTCCCTGACTATCTGACCAATAAGGCGCGGTCGCAGGTGCAATGGAACGGACAAAAGTGCAATGGAACGGACAAAAGTGCAATCGCAGAAAAAACTTCTCCGACCGATATGCTGGAACTCGTATATTACTTAGGTATTCAACTAAACAAATATGAGACACCTACTCCTTACCAGCCTTCTATTCCTTTTTTCTTTATCGCTTTTTGCACAGGAGAGATTTGATTATCAATTCTTCCACCTCGGTGTTCAATACCTGTTTGAAGACCTTACCGCAGACAGTGAATTTGAGTCACCACTGCTCGGTATGCACCTAAAAACAGATGACGCTCACCCTGATGCTGATGGACCATTAGCTGCTTACATGTCGCTTGACGAGATTGTCGAGAACTCGCTTAACGGCTTCAAGTTGGTGCCCTCCTTTGCCGGTCAGGAAGTACAGCAAGTTAATGGGCTTACCACCATGACTATGGGAGAAGGGCAGGAAAGTATCATTATCCGGAATAATGCGACGGTTGGGGACAGCTGGATGGCAACGAGTTTGGTTGTGGCCAGGGTTGATTCTGTCAGGGAAGAAGTATTCAGGACTTTTACGGACAGCGTCAAATATGTCAGCTTCTCGCTTGTGGCGGATGGCAGCAGCGTCGCCGCTACAATTCGTATCAGTAAAAACCATGGTTTACTGACTTCCGTATTTTTCCGCGAACTGATGGAGCCGCAAACGGCCATGCTACGTTGGCTGGTAATTACTCCGGAAGAGGATCAACAGCTCCCTGTTCTGGATAATGTACTCGACATTCCGGAGGGGACCGTCCTGGACATTGAACGCGTTCAGGATGCCTATAATGACCAGGCAGGAGACTATATCTATATTGCAAAGCAGCATAAGATTACGATTGGAGATTTCCAACAAGACACGACCTCTGGCATCTGGGAGCAGGATTTCACTTACGATGAATTCCGTTTCACCGTGAAGAACGACGTGCGGGAAGAAGCTTACGACCTGAGTTTCACCGAGAACTTAATCGGAAGATACCGACTGACCGAGCAGAGACACAATTGGTTAAACGCCCAGCCAGGAGCTGCAGTTATCACTGACGCTCCTGGAAGCAACGGGGATACTACGCGAGTATTGGTCTACCTAAAAGACTTCAGTTGCTTCGGTTTGGGTAAAAGACGATCCGACTATCTTTTCCAGGATGAACAAGGAGTTTGGAACAATAACGACCTGCGGGAAGATGTTCGGTCTGGTTACTATTTCCAGCAATTGGGAGGGCCTTACTTTACGGTAGGTGCGCTATCACAAAATCTGAACGACCTGGAGGCAACTCTGGGCACCGACGGAGCCGTCTGCGGAGAACCTTTTAACTTCAGTTTTTTTGACACCCAGGTATTGGGTATGCCATTTGACTGGCAACTCTTCCGGCCAGGCGTACAGTATTTATACGAAAAACCCAGCTTCGACCAGCCGGAATACCTGGGCATGAAACTTACCGGGAACGGGGAAGAAGCCGCCTTCGAATCCCTTCGTGGGGAAGACATTAACTGTCGGCAACTGGTACCTTCCTTTGCTGGCATACGGGTCCGGCAGGAACCAGAGTTAACTACCCTGCTCTTTTATTCCGATTCCTTGCACCTGCGCCCCGGCGCCCAAATTGGTGAAGGCTGGATAGCGAACGACACCACCCTGGCCACCGTCGACTCCATCGTATGGGAAACCTTCCTGGGGCTGAACGACAGCGTGAAGTACATCAGTTTCGAGCAGCGGATAACTGGAGAACCGATAGGTACTCCTATTCGAATCAGTAAGCTCTATGGGCTGCTCACCGCCACCTACTTTTACGATCTGGATAGCGAAGAAGCACTGCCGTTGGCAGGTATGAGTAAACCAGAAGTAGGACTCCAGGCACCATCCTTCCAATCCTTGACTGATTTTTCCGCCGGCGACGAATACCATACTCGCATCATCAATACCGTTGAAGACATGAGCCGGGTCTATTACGAAACAGTAGAGACCCAGGCAACCGTTCTCAACACCGTGCGCATTGGCGACAGCCTGGTCCATATTTTCATTAAAAAAAATGAATTAACCTACAGAAGTACTTTTCCTGGTACAAACGAAACAGATTCAATTTACCGAAGTAACAGGTTAGAAACTATTGTTTACGACCTCCGCGAACAACCTTGGTTAGGAGGGCAAGCTGGTCAACATTTCACCGGTTTAGATGGTGATCAAAACCTTATTCAGGTCATTCCCGGCGATTGCCTGGGAACATACCTCTTACTCGACCTGCACTCGGGGCCGAATGAGGAAGCATGCTACAGCTGGATGAGCGGATTAATTGGACATAATGGCACCTACCTAAATCAGGTAGCAGGTCCGTTTGATCAATCCGTGGAAGGTTCACATACGATCAATGAGTTGCTGTACTTCAACAATACGACTTGTAGTGAGGGCACTCCTCTCAATTTCAACGGCCTGATTGACGGCGTCAACGACTTCCGACCCGACGAACGCATCCGCCTTTACCCCAACCCGAGTGACGGGCAGGTTAATCTGGAGGTACCTGTGGACTTGGGCCCAGTTGCGCTCTCCGTCTTTTCTATTACCGGACAGCAGCTGTTAACCTTCGAAGCAGCAACCGGTAACCGGGCGGTATCGCTTGGTCCTTTACCACATGGTACGTATACCCTGGTGTTTTATAATGCGACCGGCCCGGTTGGGCGGCGACGAGTAGTACTGAGTCGTTAAGTTGGAGAGCCACTACATCCGCTTAGCAGTAGTAGTATACTGTCCCATAGACATGCCCATCAAGACAGGATCAGTCGGCTTGCCCTTCAGGTTAACGTCAACGTCGATATCGTAGTCGGGCATGTAGAAACTTGCCGACATGCCATCAGCAGTAGTTTTGATGTTCTTCAAGGGCATTTTTTGGCCCTCGGGAGAAATGTAAGTGCCTTTCAGTCCGCCGTCTCCTTCTTCCAGAATCATCTTGCCAGTCTGCGTACCAAGCGGGGTGTCTTCTACAGTCACGGACCAGGTACCAGCGTAGCTAGGTGCCTTTTCGGCCATCTTCTTTTCGGCCATTTCAGTCTTGGCAGTCGTGGCTTTGGCGGCAGTGTTACAGGAGGCCAGGGTTAGGACCAGGGCCAGTGGGAGTAAGTATAAGAGGTTACGCATGGTTGGTTTTTGTTGACAATATAATATACCTATCCACTAAAAGCTACGCAAAATCGACTAACGGACTTTTTTAGCTGGCTATACTAGTGCTCTGTCAAGCCGATCTTGTCACATTAACTGCGGCGTCTTTTACCCGCTGGCTGCGTTGCTTGAATCCTCATTTAGCTACGGCTAAACTCCGGTTCAAGCGCCTTGCCCGCAGGCAAAATTCACCAGCATTT
>JBGCFZ010000567.1:0-11615 GCA_045110355.1 Lewinella sp.
ATACCCGAGTCCGTTGCCGCTCTCCGCGATCAGTTCCAGGCAGAAGCCTACGCGCACCTCGACGCCGCTGGTGGTGATGCGGCAACTAAGGTGGTCTTGCGCGACCTGGCTGAGGGGTTGTTGCAGCGAGTTAGTTAGGAACTAGGAACTAGGAAACTAGGAACTAGGAACTAGGAAACTAGGAACTAAGGATAAGAATTCTAGTTCCTAGTTTCCTAGCTCCTAGTTTCTAATTCCTAAAACACCTACCCTTTCAAATAAGCCTTAACTCCATAACTGGCCAACACACCCTCTCCCGTAGCCGCAGCCACCTGGGCAATGGCACCTTCTCTGACGTCTCCGGCAGCAAAGATGCCCTTGACGGAGGTGGCCGCTAAACCCGTTGTGGTGATGAAACCACGAGCATCGAGCGCTAACGAATCTTTGAATACTTCCGTATTGGGGATGAGTCCGATGAAGATAAAGGCCCCGTCAGCAGTGATCAGTTCTTCTTCACCCGTAGCGTTGTCTTTGACCACGAGCCCCTTGAAGGCTCCTGAGTCATCGGCTTCAAAGCGAAGGGGCGTTCGGTCCGTGAAGGTCGTCAGGTTGGCCACTCCGGGGAGCTTCTCGGTGTAGATGGCGTCGGCAGAAAAATCGGGTTTGCGGTGAACGATTTTCACCTTGTCAACGAACCCCGCCAGGAAGATACCTTCTTCTAATGCACTATTGCCGCCGCCGACAATGATGACTTCCCTGTCTTTATAAAAGGCTCCGTCGCAGGTGGCACAGAAATGCACGCCGGAACCGATCAGCTCCTGCTCTCCGGGAATACCAAGTAGTCGGTAGGTAGAGCCGGTGGAGACCACCACACTCCGGCCAAGGTAAGCTCCGTCGGTGGTGGTGACGTGGAACAGGCTGTCCTTTCGTTCGACGCCGGTGACGGAGGGGCCAACCACGATGTCTGCCCCGTAGGTCCGGGCCTGTTCTTCCATTTTGTCCATCAGGTCCGGGCCGGAAATGTTGGTGAAGCCGGGGTAGTTCTCAATCTTCTGGGTGAGCCAGGCGTTGCCACCGATGTTTTTCTTTTCCAGTACGACGGTGTCGAAACGGTCGCGCTGGGCGTAGATGGCGGTGGTGAGCCCGGCAGCTCCGCCGCCGATGATGACAACATCGTACACCTTGGTTTTTCGTTCTGCTCCAATGTTCAGCAGCCCGGCCAGGGTCGGATTGTCAGGATTCGTGTGCGGTGTGCCGTTGATCAATACGGTAGGGATAATCCGTTTGCCGTTGTTGATCTTTTCCACTTTTTCGGTAGCCCAGGCATGTTCATCCACGTCGATGTACTGGAAGTTGATGCCGCTGTCTCGGAGAAAGCGTTTGGCACGTCGGCAATCGGGGCACCAGTCTGCGCCGAACATTTGTACGCGCCCAACCGAGTTCAGGCCCAAGAGGTCCGCTAAGGCTGAGTTGTCCGGATTGGTATAAGTTTTACCGAGAAAGGAAAGGGTAGGGATGATGCGCTTTCCCTTGTTGATCCGTTCAACGAGGGCGGTAGCTTCGGCATCAAGATCAACGTCGATGAATTCGAATTCGATGTTGTTCTCTTTGAGGTAGTTTTTAGCGCGTCGGCAATCGGGGCACCAATCGGCTCCGTACAGTTTGAGGGTGTTGGGAGTTGTCATCAGAGGAATAATTTTCCGTTGATCCAGGTATCTTCCATGATAGATTCCTGGGCATTGTAAAACTTCATGGCTTCGGTGTTGGTGTCGACTACCTGCCACTTTAAGAGTTGGCAGCCGCGCTCACGTCCGCGTTCCAGCAGTACGTCCCACAGGCGTTGCCCGAGGCCCTGCCGGCGGTAGGCGGGGTCAAGAACAAAATCCTCGAGGTAAATCATCCGACCTTTCCAGGTAGAATAAACGAAATAATAGAGGGCCATACCGATGACCTTACCGGCGTCTTCGGCTACGACGGCGTGGTAAAAGCCAGCGTCAAAGTCTTCCTCGTAGGTAGCGATGGTGGCGGTGAAATTATGGCGTTCGCCGACGTATTCGGCCAGTTCGGCCACCAGGCCGTGAAGGGCGGGGACGTCGGCTTTGGTGGCTTGACGGATTTGGATGGACATGGGGGGATTAGTCAAATAGTCAGTTAGTCAGTTAGTCAAGTAGTCAAATAGTGGTTGCGACTAGTAAGCAACAATTGCAAGGTACTGCGCTGAGGTTTGACTATCCAAAGGGTTTGCTTCATCAGGGCGGGGCCGCAGGTGCTAAGTAAGGATAAAAGGAGCAAAGAGGAAAGGTTAGCTTTTACCCATCATTCTTCCCTTGCTTCTTTAACCTCTTCCCTGCACCTGCGGCCCCGCCCTAAAAGTGATGGACGTTCGAATCCTTTATTTTACGATAACCCTACGCACGAGAGACGTCCCGTCTTCCAAACCGATGCGGAGCAGGTGAAGCCCGCCAGACAGGTGGTCGGGAAGTCGCAAAGTACCGTTGGTCGTCGTTGTTCCACTAGCAACCTGCCGACCAGACGGGTCGTAGAAATGGTACGGCATGGTCGTGTTGCCGGTGCCGTTAAGCCGTAGCTGACCTCCGGCCGAAACAGGATTTGGCACCAGGGAAACGTCTGGCCGGGCCACCGGCTGGCCAAGGCTGAGTGGTATTCTTAAGGCATATTGCTCCCAGAACTCCAGGGTGCGGGTGATGGCAGGAACGACGCAGCCACCGTGTGTACGGGCACCGCCGGTCTCCAACAATACACTGGTGGAGCCATTGGCCCGCATGACGGAGTCGGCGATGATGGCGTTGCGGAAGGGTACTTGCTCATCTTCGGTACAATAGTAGATAAGGGTAGGGGCCGTCGGCGCCCAATCATAAGTATCGTTATCGGCCAGGGCCATGATGATGGGATCGGCGGGGTTAGCTTCTTCTAAGGTCTGGCGCACGGAGTCCTGGAGAATGTCGGCCAGGATGGCATTATTGTCTATCAGGAGTTGGGTCAGCTGCTCGTTGAATTCTCCCAGTGAGAGTGCTTCGCTGGCAAATGACTCAATCAACGGGAGGTAGGGCGGCACGAAGGCCTGGGCGAGGCTGTCATACAACCCATAAACGCTGTTGTAGCTCACGTAAGTGTAAGCGATGTAGCCGGGTAACGTGGCCAGGCCTTCGGAAAAGAGGGTGCCCGCCATGACCTCGGAAATGCTGTAGGGGCCGGAGAGGTGGGTGGCTGCGGTTACCTCCAGGTCGTCGTCTCCGGGGTTCGTCTGCAGGTCGCGGTGGAGCGCCTGTGTAGCGTGCCCACCCTGGCTATAGCCAGTAAGAAAGAGCTGGTCGTTGAAAAAAACGTTTTCCTCCAACAGCCACTTTTTTACGGCAATCAACATGTCTCTTCCGGCGCTGGCCTCGCTCGCCGCGTGTACGTAGGGGTGAATGCCGCCACTCTCTCCCAGGCCGATGTAATCCGGGGCCAGCGTGATGTAGCCGGTGGCCGTGATGGCATGCGCCAATAAGCGCTCTCCCGTACTTTGGTTACTGGGGACCGCATTTCGTTCTCCCACCGTGCCGTGATTGTAAACGGCCAGCGGAACTTCAACGTCGCCAAGAAGCGGCAGACAGAGTAAGCCGCTGGCCGTATCGGGTTGCCCCTGCGCATCAATGGTAGAATAAGTGATCTTATAATTGGCCACGTCGTACGCTACCCGGACGGGCAATATAAGGTTGAGTACCGACGAAAGGGTGGTGTCCTGTTGTTCGGAAGTAATGACCTCCTGGGCCGATGCGGAGAATCCGGCAAACATGCCGAGTAAGAGAAGCAAGAATTTTTCCATGATTTTCAAGTTGCAGGTTATAGGTTACAGGTTACAAGTTGTGGGTTGTGCGCCCAAGGTAGTGGTAACTAGGAGGATGTCTTAGTATAATGGCGACAATCAGACGCTAAAAGAAGTAGTCAGGAGCTCACCTGCAACCTGTAACCTGCAACTTGTTCACAACCACCGTGCCCCAAATTTCTGCACCAGTTCATCATCATAATGATCGGCTTTGGCAAAAAGGTGCTCGAAGCGTGGCAGGGCGGTCTCGACGGTGAGGTACCGATCATAGATGAGCAGGGAGAGTACAATGTCTCGCCCAAAGGTGCTGAAGGTGAGTTGGCGCAGTTTGCAGTTTTCCCGGAGGAGGTAGGCAAATAGGTTGGCATCCGGGAGGTCGGGTAAAGAGCAGAGGTAAGCGTCTCCGGTCACCAGGCCGCTGTCTTCGTGGTAGGCGAGTTGGATCAGGGCGCTGCCCTGGCGGATGCTCCAAAGATTGGGGCCCCGGCGGGCCAGCCGGGGCTCATGGCCAGCCGTTTGGATGATGTCTTCGACGGTGGCCGATACACCGGTGGGGGCGTAGTCTTCCACCATGTCGGGGAGCACAATTTCTGAGCCACAATTAGGACAATGCCCTTTCGGATTGACGATGATCTCGAAGATCACCTTCTGGCAGTTAAAACAGCGGGCGGCTGCCCGTCCTTTGCCCTCGTGGAACCTATCCAGGCATTCCTGCAGCCGGGAGACAGGAAGGCTGAGGGCCCGCCCTTTACCTTCCTGAATGTCGTACATGTTGATGCCCGCCAGCTCCCCTTCCGGGGTGAATAATGGTCCGCCACTGTGTGCGGCCTCCTGCAGGGCATCGTGCATGATGAAATCAATGCCGTGGTGTTGGTGGTCGAGCTCCAACACTTTGCCTTTACTAACCCGTAGGGGATGTCCGAAATGCTGACCGATGGCCACTATGTCGGCACCAATGGCGGGAGCTTCTCCGGTCATTTTGAGTGCTGGCAGATCAAAAGGCTTTTCTGGTTTCAGAAAGGCTAGGTCGTAATAAGCGTCTAAATAAACGACTTGGGCCAGTTGTTCCGGTTCCTTTTCACTGCCTACTACCACGGTGGCGTTGTCGCGTACCACATGTTCGTTAGTGACCAGCAAGTCAACCGACGGCAGGTACACGCCGGTACCGGTACTGAAGGGGGTGGCAACCTGGAAAACGTAGGGGGAGAGCATGGTTTGAAGTGGCAGGTTACAGGTTACTAGTTGCAGGTTCGTTCAGGTTGCAGGTTGCAGGTTGCAGGTTGCAAGATCGGAAAATTGTTGGTAATGTGGGAAAACCTCCTCCTCGAGTGTGTATATCAAATTGCAGGAACCGTTTTGGGCCTTACCTGCGTTAACCGCCGAAGTCAGCCGCGAAGCGCAACCAGGCCTGTGCTATAAAGCGCTAACGAGCTGTGCCGATGCTCGCTAGCGCTCGTGTCGGCTACCGCCGATTAAAATAACTCGCTTTTACAGACGAACCTGCAATCTGTTATACACACCCTCCTCGACCCAAGCTCAATGGGAGAGGGGCTATTAAAAACGCTAAGCGTTTTAAGGCCAAGACTATTTTGCAAGATTGAGCTTGCGACTGCCCTGGCACTAGTGAGGTTCACAGGAGTAGCTCGCCCTTAAATTACCTACTTTTGCGCCCCAATAGTTAAGGTGTTCGTGTTGTGAGCAATTCCCGCAACTTGAAACTTGTAACCCACAATCTGCAACTTGCAACCTGCAACTTGAAACCTGAACCAACCTGAATGTCTACCCCCGAAAAATTTTACGAAAACACTGCTGCTGAGAACACTTTGCTGGCGGAAACCCTGCAAAGCCGTTACGACCGTCTGGCCATGGTTCGGCTGGTCATTTTTCTGGCCTGGATTGCCGTCATGATCATCCTGATCGGAACCAACGGATGGTGGGCATTGGGTTGCTTTGTCGTCACCGTCCCGCTGCTGGCCTGGGGTGTCCGTAAGCACCTGAAGATTAAACGGTCGGCAGCGGAGGCTCGGGTGATGGCTGATTTGGCCCGGGGCGAACTACGGGCCATGGTGCATGATTTTAGCCGGTTTGAAGATGGTGCTGACTACCTGAACCAGGCGCATCAATATGCCCTGGACCTGGACATCTTTGGGCCAAAGAGTGTTTTTCAACTGATCAACCGGACGGTAACTGCACCGGGGAGTTTGCGGCTGGCGAACGCTTTATTGGGGCAGCACGACGAAGTAACGACGGCGCGGACGCGGGTGCAAGGAAAGGTTTTAGGAGCCATTCCCCAATGGTGCCTGCGCTTTCGGACCATCGGCAATGAACTGAACGACGACATCAAGTATTTCGACCGCCTGTTGGGGTGGTTGGATCGGCCCAACGTCGTTGGCGGCGGCATCCACACCCTTCTCCTGTTTCTTACCCCATTGCTTACGGTGGCCTCTCTGGCTTTTATGTTCCTGGTCAGCCCCTGGCAACTGGGGGTACTCGGGCTGTTGCCCGCCGCCTGGATGTTGAGGAAATACCGGAAGACCATTGAACGGGAGCACAGCCAGACCGCAGAGATGGGCGGCATGCTGTCTACCTATGCCGCTCTGTTGGAACACATTCGGACCATGCCCGATGCTTCTCCGGAAGCAGCCACTGTTTTTGCCGACGCCGCTCGTCTGGGGGATGACTCCATCGCCGCGCTCCGCCGGCTGAGTTACCTTATCAGTCAGCTAGATGTTCGGTACAACCCCTTTGTGATCATCCTTGAAGTTGGCGGCCTGTGGAGCCTTCACTGGCTTCGCAAACTCGATCAATGGCGGGAGGAACATCGGCAGGAGCTGCCGTCCTGGTTGGCGGTACTGGCTGAAACCGACGCGCTGGTGAGCTGGGCCACTCTTCGATATAACCACCCGGATTGGACGGATCCGGAATTTACCGATCAACCGATCGTGGAGGCCAATGGCCTTGGCCATCCACTGCTGCCGGCCACCGGCCGGGTGACCAACGATTTTAGCCTGGGAACCGACGGTCACATACACCTCATCACGGGGTCCAATATGGCCGGGAAGTCTACGTGGCTACGGACCGTAGGCGTCAACCTGGTCCTGGCCAATGCCGGCTCCTCCGTCTGTGCCCGGCACCTGCGGCTGCGCCCAAATCTGGAAGTCTGGACCAGCATGCGCACCCAGGACGATCTCAGCGAAAGCACCTCCTCCTTTTACGCTGAATTAAAACGCCTCAAAGCCATCATTGAAGCCGTCAGCAGTGCGGACCAGCAGGTGTTCTTCCTCCTCGACGAAATCCTGAAAGGGACCAACTCCAGAGACCGCCACACCGGCTCCCGCGCCCTCATCCGTCAGCTCATCCGCGAGCGCGGCGCTGGCATCATCGCTACCCATGACCTGGAACTCGCTGCCCTTGAATCAGAACCCGGCTCCCGCGTAGAAAATTATGCGATGGAAGTACAGACCGACGGCGATCAGCTGACTTTCGATTACAAGCTGCACCCCGGTGTCTGCCAGTCCTTTAACGCTACGGCACTCATGGCCCGGATGGGGATTGATATTCCGGAAGACGAGATTCGACTTCGCCATGATTAGGACATCGTGGAGCAGCTATTACTCAGGCAATGGTGGCCTCAGAACCGTAACCTAATGTCGGGGCGGAGGCTTGCGAGAAAGTCAGGGCAATCGCAAGGTCGGACCTTATTACGGCTGAAGCCGCAACCTGGGGTATAAAGTCCTACAGACTAAGCGGCCCTTGCGATTAACCTGGCGAGAAAGTATATACAGTATCTCACTATGCGGTTGGCACCTTAACTTCGTTATTTAATCCTTTCTGGAGTTATGCTACGAACGCTATTGATCTTTGCCTTGTTAACGAACTACGTCGTCTTTGCTCAGTCGGCCGCTTCGCTGGACAGCCTGGAGCGGGAAGTCGCCGCGCTGGCTCCAGATGACACCCTACGTTTTGATCCACTCAACACCTTATTTCATTTAACGGCTTACGATGAACCGGAAAGGGCTCTGGGTTATTCTCGATTGATTTGGGCCCTTGGCCAGGATGCAAGCCGGCCGATGATGGTTGCCGAAGGCCATTTGCGCCTGGGCATTGTTCATGAGAACATCTCTAACTTTGATAGTGCCGTCCATCATTATAATCAGGCTTACAACGTCTATTTGGCGGAGGGTAACTTAAGGGGACAGGGTGCCGTTTTGTACAATAGTTCCATCGTTTATCAACGGGAAGGCAAATATGAAAAAGCCCGGGAACAACTGGCCTTGGCTACAGCCGTTTATGCTGAAACGGGGGATACCATCAATCAGTCTTCGGTATTGAACGTGCTGGCGCAGGTTGAGCGCGAGAGCGGGAATTTCGAAGACGGCTTAGCCACTGCGCTCCGTGCTGTGGAGCTGGTAACACCTACCGGCGATAGTGCTGCGATCATAGAAGCGGAGCAGGAGATTGGCGTCAATTATAAAATGCTCAACAATTTCCCGGAAGCCATCAAATACCTGGAGCGGCAGTATTCCTGGTACGCCCGCCAGGGTGACCTTTACTTTGCGGCTGCTACGCTCAGTATCCTTGCTGGTGCTTATGCGGGCAATGGTGAACTGGAGCGGGCGATTACTGCCTGTGAGCAGATTCTGGCGAAGCTTCCGCCTTCCGGTATGGAGTCCGTTGAACTGGCGGTTCGAAACAACCTTGGAGGTTTTCAGGAGGAGGTGGGGAATTATGAGTTGGCAGAAAAAGAATACCAACAGGCCCTCAAGCTGGTCAATGCAGAGGGAGATGACCGGCGACGCGGTATGTTGCTTACGGAACTCAGTGAAGCCCAGATGAAACTGGGTAAACTTCCTTCGGTAATCCGTAATGCGGGAGAGGCAGTGGTGCTTACCGAGCGACTTGGCTTGCGGCAGTATGAATACGAAGCCCGTGGTTACCTGGCCAATGGCCTGGCTGGCGTAGGGGATTATAGAGGGAGCCACGAACAGCTTATCTTACGGCAGACGCTACAAGACAGTCTCTTCCAGACGGAGTTGGCGGAGAAATTGGTGGAACTCACCAGCCGCTACGAAAAGGATAAACAGGACCGCCTGATCAGCGAACAACAAAATCAATTGCAATTATTGGCCACACAGGCCCGGGCTGACCGTTGGCAGAAAACGGCACTCGCCCTGGGTATACTGGGCTTGCTTCTGGTGTTGGGAGGCGGATGGTTCTTCTTCCGCCAGCGGTACCTTCGTCAACGTGCGGAACAGGACCGGTTAGAAGATAAAGTCAGGGGGCAGCAACGGGAACTCAGTACCCATGCCTTAAGCATGGCGCGTAAAGGCCAACTGCTAGACCAACTCAGTGATGAACTCAGCCAAATTAAGGGACGCAACCCCGGCGATCAGCAACGACTTGATGGTTTGCTCCGGAATATGAGCAGCGAAGAGCGTATTGATCAGGACTGGGATAATTTTCGCGTTTATTTTGCCGGTGTTCACGCTGGTTTTGAAGACCGCTTGCGAGCGCTGGCCAAAGGGCCGAGCTTGTCTCATCGGGAATTCCGATTAGCCTCCCTAATTCGGATGCAACTCAATAACCTTGAAATTGGCTCCATTCTTGGCCTTACCCAGGATAGTTTGTACAAGGCTAAGTATCGACTCCGCAAAAAACTTCCTGAAGTGGAGCAGGGGGCATTGGATGAGTTTTTGCGAGGGGTGTAGGATAAGGGGGGGGATTGGACGGTCTGTTCAACTGTTTTCCAAGCCGGTGCTAATTGGTGCAATTGTGCTATCTTAAGATCGTGTCTAAGTTTAGCACTTCGGGTTGCCTGCGCCAAATATTGTCCTGATTTTAGCTGTATCTTTGGACACTTGGCCAGGCCAAGCTCCCTCATTGCGACTCAATCAGAACAATATTTGTCAATAGTCGCCTCGAAGGCTAATTTTAGATGTGCTCTAAATCATTAGATTCGATACATTTGTACCCCAAAGAACATTCTACGATTACTCCATAACCAAACACTATACACCCATGAAGATTCTAGTTACCGGCGGCGCCGGCTATATCGGTTCACACACCATTGTTGATCTCCTCGAAAACGGTTTTGAGGTCGTTAGTGCAGACAACTTTCACAATGCACACCCAACTGTTTTTGATGGAATTGAAAGCATTACGGGGGTTCGCGTTAAGAACTATACCGTTGACCTGGCAGACCGGGAGGCTACGCTTGCCATGTTTGCTGAAGAAAAATTCGATGGAGCTATCCATTTTGCTGCCTATAAGTCGGTTGGCGAAAGTGTAGATATCCCATTAGACTACTACCGGAATAATACGAATAGCCTCGTTAACGTCATCGAAGGACTACAGCGTCAGGGGAGTAGTAACCTGGTTTTTTCCAGTAGCTGCTCCGTGTACGGTAATGCCGATGAATTACCCGTTACGGAAGCCACACCCCGGAAGGAGGCAGAAAGCCCTTACGCGCTGACTAAGCAGATGGGGGAGGACATCATCTCCGATTTTTGCAGAACGGCACCAGCCTTCAAAGTCGTCCTACTGCGTTACTTCAACCCTGCTGGGGCACACGCCAGCGGCAAAATTGGTGAAGACCCGAGTAACCCGGCGATGAGCCTCGTGCCGGTGATTACCCAAACGGCGGCGGGAAAGCGGGATAAAATGACCGTTTTCGGTACCGATTATGCTACCCGGGACGGCAGCTGCGTCCGGGACTACATCCACGTCGAAGATTTGGCCCATGCGCATACCCTGGCCCTGAAATACCTGATGGCTGATAAGGCGACAGAAAATCCGGCATTGTTCAACCTGGGTATTGGCGAAGGCCTTACGGTGTTGGAGGCCATCAATGCCTTTGAAAAAGTTAGTGGCGTAAAGCTCAATTATGAGTTGGGGCCGCGCCGGGCGGGCGATGTCATTGCGGTGTACGCTGATCGCTCTAAGGCCACTAATGAGTTAGGTTGGGAGCCTTCTCGTGGCGTGGAGGAGATTATGGACTCGGCTTGGAAGTGGCAACAGGGTATAGATTGATGGATTGATAGATTTACAGGGCAGCCCCTTGCGGCAGCGCTATCAATCTATAAATCTATCACACCCATCAATCTACCCGACGAGCGAAGCGAGCACACCCCTTGCGGCAGCGCTATCAATCTATCAATCCATCAAATCTATCAATCCATCACATCTAACTCTCCTAGGCACCGCCACCTCCCAAGGCGTCCCCGTCATCGGTTGCGACTGCGCGGTTTGCCGAAGTACCGACCCGAGGGACCAACGGTTGCGGGCCAGTGCCCTATTGACGAGTAGCGGAAAGCACTTCGTCATTGACACGGGGCCTGATTTCAGGGCGCAGATGCTGCGCCATCGGATACAGGAAATCGAAGGGGTGTTGATCACGCACGAGCACTACGACCATACGGCGGGATTGGATGACCTGCGGCCGTTCTGCTTTAAGCAGAAGATTGATATGCCGGTCTATTGCCTCCCGCGGGTGGCGGCGGATTTACGGGAGCGATACGCCTATGCCTTTTCGGGCTATCCCGGGGTGCCCCGACTCGATATCCGGGAGGTTAACTTTGGGGACCGCATCCGCTTTGCCGGCACAGAGATCGAATTGCTCGAAGTATTACACGGCACCCTGCCCATTTTCGGGGCTCGATGGGGCGACCTGGCTTACCTGACCGACGTAAAGGAGCTTCCGGCGCGGACGCTGGTGCAATGTAAGGGGATACAAAAAGCAGTGATTTCGGCCTTGCACCACACGGGAACGCATTCTCATCTTTCTCTGGAAGAAGCGCTTGCTTACCTG
>JBGCFZ010000568.1:0-7356 GCA_045110355.1 Lewinella sp.
CGGATGGCTTGTTTGCTGGGGATGGAGGGGAATCCTCAGGGGATGGTTCGGAAGGTGCATAAACTAGATATGGAAGCCCCGAAAGGATATGCAAACGCCTACTTAGAAGGTATTTTAATTGCGTTGACGGCACCTGGACCAGAAAAAGTATTTCCGCAAAAAAACACCCAACTCTACTTGAATAATAAGCGGATAACCAAAGAGGAGTTGTTAAGTATTGACCTGCCTAAGGATGCTTACGTCCAGACTGGTTGGAACAGCAACATCAAAAACGGGCCGTTGGTCTTTCAGGTGATTACAGACTCGAAGTGGAATTAAGCTTGGTTACCCTCCACAGCACCACACTACACTGTAAACTAAGTATTGATGCATATCGCGTAGCGATTATCCTTTACAGTTATCCCGAACATAGTTCGGGATAACGAGAAAACAGTTCGTCCGCTGATTGCCGCAGGCAATCAATTCTAGCCAATAAGACGATTACTGGGGACGCCGTCCCCAGTAATCGTAAAGGGTAGTCGCTACGCGACAAGCGTACACTAAATCTTAATTTACAATGTACTAGTTCTAAAAGCCGGTCCAGAATTATTTACCATAAACCTCAATTACACCAATGAATCACCTCCTCTCCGCCACCATCCTCCTGTTTGCCGTTTGGCCAGCCTATTACCTATTGCTGCGTTATTCCAGCAAGTACTCTCTTAATCGGTTGCTGCTGTTGCTGGCGATGGTGGCCGTAGGCACTTTACCTTTTATCGATTTTTCCAGCCCCGCACCGGTCGTGACGCAGAGCATTCAAGGAACGATCTCTTACCTGGAGGAAGGTGTGCTTACCGGAGGCGCTTCCATAGATCCCGTTCCTAAGGAGATTCGTTTTGATGAAGAAGGGGAGGAGATTTACATCGCTAACCGGACCGCTACTACTATTTTCTTTCTTCCTAAAATGTACTACTTCGGACTGGGATTACTAACCCTGGTCTTGGGCTTCCGCCTGCTTTTTATCCTTGGTCTGCACCTGCGTTCTCGCCTGAATGGAGATGGAAGTTACCGACTGTTGCACCCGAGCGCCAAACCCGGCCAGGCGTTCACCTTTGGACGCAACCTGTACTTCAGCGTGGATGTGCCCGACGACACGGATTTTAATCATATCCTGACCCACGAGCGTGTTCATGCCCGACAGCTTCATAGTCTTGATATTCTGCTGAGTGAAGCCTTTCTCTGTATCTTTTGGTTCCACCCCGCTGCCTGGTGGCTGCGCGCCAAAATGCGCGCTAACCTGGAATTTCTGGTTGACAAGGCCGTCATTTCCAACGGTGCCGACCGGCGCGACTATCAGCTGGCCCTGGTGCGACAGAGTCAGGGTGCCTACGGCCTGGCCCTCGCCCTACCGTTCTCTGAACCAACCCTAAAAAGCCGGATCTTCCGCATGACGGGGATGCCTGAGTACCGGATGGTAGCCCTGATCGCAACGGTAGCGTTGGTGTTTTGGCTGGGCGTATCGCTCCTCGTCGTCAACGGCACTATCTTTGAAGACAACGTTCCCCAGGGCCGTGAATACCTCGAAGCCGCCGCCCAAACCGGCGACCCGTACTACGAACACTACCAAAATACCCTCCCCGAAAAACTTACCTCGTTGGAAATTTACACCAACCGCATGGTGACGGTGGATGAATACCTACAGTTGCGGGCCATTTTGGGAAAAGCGCCAGGAGCTAAGTTGTACGTTTATAAGAATGCTTTTGACGAAGGGTACTCGTTGGAATTGCGGTACGGGAACCATGAACATGCCATTGCTTCCGGGCTGACTCCCGAACCTTCGAAGCAGGAGATTTCCATATTGCATCTTATGCCAACCGGCAATCTGGGACTTTATCTTCCCCTTTCGATGACTTGGCGAGGCAGCGAAGCTGGTCCTGTGGGGGAGCTGAACGGACTTTACATTGATCATGGAAATAAATTGAGAACTGATCTAATCGTTCGGGAGGATTTGCTTCGGGCGGGTATCGGAGACGAATTGCTGGTTTTCGTTAATCGGGAAAAGATTGACCTTGTAGAAAACGCGAATGTGCGCATATCTACCGGCAGTAAACTGAAAAAAACAGATGTATCGGTGAAAGTCAATGGGATGGAAGTTTCCACCTTAGGAGCGACATCCTGGCCTGAAATTCTGGTAGAAGGACGCCCCCAACTATCTCCTCAGCAACGGATAGAAAAACTACTGGAAATTGAGCCTCCCTTTCAGGGTAAAGGCGGCGTATCCTTTAGTAGGGCTAAAGCTTGCGATGGTACTTATCGCAGCTGGTATGAAGACCTGGGTTACCTAAAAGACCAGCCCATTCTGACCTATTACAATGATCGTCCGGTTAGTCTGGACTTTTTATTAGACACCGAATTCGGAGACAACGTCATGATACAGCACGGGGTAGTATACGATACCCACTTGGGGCGCTATGCGCTGCAGGTGTTGGATGATTATCCCGACGTGACGGTGTTCTTTGGTGGGCCGCGGGCCGCAAGAGGAGGACAGGAGCAGCAAGCAGATGCTTCCCAAGAGCAAGGGATATCTGTAAATGATTTGTCCAAACTATACGATGGAAAGGACGTAAGGTTGGACCTGTTCTTTAAGCGCCTTCCTATGCCGTCGGAAGTAGACCAGCTGAATGGGTACCTGGAAGCATTGGTCCAGAAGAAAATCAGCGTCTTTCAGGATTGCTCCATACCGGAAGGAGATTACACTCTTCAATTGGGAACAGGTGGAACCAGTTTCTTCGGCTTTGAGAGCTGGCCCGCCGGGAGCAGGCAGGAAAATCCCGTTCGTTTGCAAATGAGGAAGGATGGCTCAGGCGGTTTTGGTAGTGCCACTTTCCGTCCGGCTCCACTCCCAGATGACGCTCCGAATGCGGACGTTTTGCTGCGCATTAACGGAGCTTGGTTGTCCGTCTATTCCGCAGGGGCTGTGCCTTATACCTCCGCTACGCTCGACCCTGGACCGCTAAAAGTGAAGCTGCGCTGCCTGCTGGGGTTGAACCCTGACAACATTGACGAGTACAACATCTGGACGGTAACTAAGGCTTCCTTCAGGGAGGCATCGCTCGGGGACGAAGTTCAATCACTTCTGCAATCCCAGAAACTGGGGGGCTTACCCATTCGCTATTTCATTGGCGAAAGAGAAGTTGCCGCAGATGTCTTTGCTAGCCAACCGATGGATGGCGCAATACTGAGTATGGCCTCCAGGACGGAAGGGCCGGATGATCGGGTGGTGGCGAGGGTAGATTAATGGGCTTGGTGGTTCGGTATGGGGTGCCTTCTGCCAATTACTAGCCAGTCGTTAAGGTTCTATCGGCAATCTCTTTACCTACCACTTAGCAGGACTACACCACATAACTAAGCCCCAAACACCCAACCAGCCCGATCACACTAACGACCGTCTCCATGACCGTCCAGCTCCGCAGCGTCTGGGTAACTGTGAGGCCGAAGTATTCTTTGAATAACCAGAAGCCGGTATCATTTACGTGGCTGGCCGTCAGGGAACCAGCGCCGGTAGCGAGGACTAGTAATTCCGGGCTGGCAGCGCCACTCTGCGCCAGGGGCAAGACAATCCCAGCTGCTGTAATGGCGGCTACGGTAGCCGAACCCAATGTTACCCGCAGCGCTGCGGCAATCAGCCAGGCAATGAGGATAGGGTGGGCGTTAAAGCCTTGTAGTACGTCAACGATGTAGTCACTCGTTCCACTGTCCACCAGCACCTGCTTGAAGGCACCGCCCGCAGCGATGATGAGCAAAACGGCCGCCATCGGAGCCAGCTGTTTGCCTACGCGAGACATCAGATCCGCGACCGATGTTTCTGACTGCCGGCCCAAGACGAACATGGCGATCAACACACCCACCAACAGGGCAATGGTAGCATCGGTCAGTAAGCCGGAGTTGACCATCTCGGCGAAGAAGCCTTGGTTTTCTGCGGCAGGTTCCTCCGCTCCTCCAACCAAATATTGCACCAGCGTCCCCGCCGCCAAAAGCAAGACGGGCAATAACGCACATAACACACTGGCACCAAACGATGGCAGTTTGTCCGGAAGATTGGTCTCCGCAAATGTCAGCGCTCCCTTCGTATGCGGCATGTTTTTCAACGTGCGAGCCAGTAACGGGCCCGCCAGAATAACGGAGGGAATACCCAGCAAGATGCCGTAGAGTAAAACCTTACCTACCTCTGCCCCATAGGTGTCGGAGATCAGCATAGGTGCCGGATGCGGGGGCAAAAAACCGTGGGTGACGGACAGCGAAGCTACTGCGGCAACGGCGACCATGGCCAGCGGCAATTTTGCTTTTTCGGCTGCACTAATGATGATTGGTGCCATCATCACAAAAGCCACAGAATAGAAAAGGGGTATCCCGATCAGGAACCCGACGGCACAAAGTCCCCAGAGAATTGACATTCCTTCCCGACCTGCCACCAGCTTGTCGGTAATCACCTTAGCTGCTCCGGTTTCGGCAATTATGCCACCCAACACGGATCCCAATCCCAGGATCAGGGCAAGACCTCCCAGCGTTCCCCCAACACCACTGGTTACTGCGGTCATCGTCCCCGCTGGCCCCATGCCGAGCGCGAGTCCTGCGCCAATGGCAACTAAAACAAGGGCAATGAAGGGGTGCCACTTCAACCCAATGATCAGGGCGAGTAGGGCCAGAACGGCGAGAAGGGTAATTAGAATTGGCATTTTGGTGCTATTAGTGCTATTGGTCTGTTGGTCCGGTAGGGCTAATGTACCAAAGAACTAACGGACCACCGTACCAGCAGACCAATAGCACCAAAATGCCAATCACTCCCCGTGCAGCACCACATCCAAAATACTAGGAAAACTAAGCACGGCTTCCCCCCACTTGTCTTTAATGGCCTTCTGGTGGTTCAGGGCGTACTTCTCCTGGTAAATGTCGAAAACCATACGGGACTTGAAGGTCAGCAATAACGCATAAGTTGGCCCATCGGCATCATCTACTCCCAGTAGCCGGGTTAGGTGATATTTCTCCACGGTACCTGATTCCATGACGGCGGGCAGGTAAGCGCGTTCCATCCAGCTGAGCCACGCGGCGTGTTGGCGGGCTTCTACTTTGGAGGTTACGTTGTAAATCAGCATAGGTTGAACTATTGGTACTGTTGGCCTATTGGTGCTATTGGCCTATTGGTTCTTTAGCACTAATAGTCCAATAGCACGAATAGACTAAATTATTCCCGGATAATACTGGCACCCAGCGCATTGAGCCGCGTATCAATCCGCTGGTACCCCCGGTCAATCTGGTGAATGTTATCGATCCGGCTGGTGCCTTCGGCCGACATGGCGGCGATGAGCAGGGATACCCCGGCCCGGATGTCGGGCGAGCTCATGGAAATGCCGCGCAGCGGCGCGCGTTTGTCAAGCCCGATGACCGTTGCGCGGTGCGGGTCACAAAGGATGATCTGCGCGCCCATGTCAATCAGTTTGTCGACGAAGAAGAGCCGGCTTTCGAACATCTTCTGGTGGATGAGGACGGAGCCACGGGCCTGGATGGCCGTCACGAGGGCGATGCTCATCAGGTCGGGCGTGAAGCCGGGCCACGGTGCATCGTAGAGCGTCATCAGGCCACCTTCGATGAAGGAGCCGATTTCGTAATGATCCTGGGCGGGAATGTGGATGTCGTCACCGACGAAGTTCATCTTGATGCCTAAACGTTGGAAGGTACCTGGGATGAGGCCTAGTTGGTCGAGCCGAACGTCCTTGATGGTGATGTCGGAGCCGGTCATGGCGGCCATGCCGATGAAAGAACCGATCTCGATCATATCCGGCAGCATCCGGTGTTCAGTGCCGCCCAGGGATTCTACCCCTTGAATACGGAGCAGGTTGGAGCCGATGCCTTCGATCTTTGCGCCCATGCGGACGAGCATTTTACAGAGTTGCTGCAAATAGGGTTCGCAGGCAGCGTTGTAGATGGTGGTTTCGCCTTTGGCGAGCACGGCGGCCATCACCACGTTGGCGGTACCGGTTACGCTGATCTCCTCCATGTGGAGATAGGTACCGACGAGGCCATCGGTCGTGAAGGTGTAGATGTGCCGATCAGCGTCGTACTGGAAGTCGGCACCCAGAGCCTGGAGGCCAAGTAAGTGGGTATCCAACCTACGACGACCAATTTTGTCACCACCGGGCTTCGGCAAGCTGGCGCGGCCGTAACGGTTGAGCAAGGGGGCGATCAGCATTACGGAACCGCGAATACGTTGTGCGTCGCGGACGTAATCCTCGCTCAGCACATAGTCGATATTGATGTCTTTAGCGGTAACCCGCACGCTTTCGGGGGTGAGGCGTTCCACCTTAGCACCGAGGCCTTCTACCAGGTCGAGCAGCTTATTGATGTCGAGGATATCGGGCAGGTTCTCGATCAATACGGGCTCGGGGGTGAGCAGGGTAGCGGAGATGATTTGGAGCGCTTCGTTCTTAGCTCCTTGGGGGATGATTTCGCCGGAGAGCTTGTGGCCTCCTTCTACGATGAAAGTTCCGTTGTCGGTCATGGGGGCGAAGGTATGAAGTGATTCTCGATTCTCGATTGTGGATTTTCGATTCTTGATTTGGGGGAACATATTTACTTGATTTAGGGTGAATAGTGGGCGGGGACGCAGGTGCAGGGGAAAGTTTTAAGGAGCAGCGTCAGCAGCTTACACTGTAAAGGATGATGATTACCCCGAAGTATTCTTTGATGGTGACCTCTTCCAGGTCCTTTTTAAAGGTCAACGAGTCATGGGTTTTGTTGATCAGGTAAGCATTTTTCCATTCCATGCCGTTCGGATCATAATTATTAAGACTGAACCACTTGGCAGCCAGTAGATAACCAGCGGCAAGTGTGGCATTGGGTACCACTATCGTTTCGCTGACACTGACTTTGTCCCAGCTCCGATTGACGGTAATTCCATTGTCATAAAGCTCGCTTACCTCTCCGTATTCGATAGGCTCAGGGAATTCGAGAAAATGAAGTGTATCTACTAAGGATGCTTTAGGGTTCTTTGCACCAGTCAAGGAATCCACATAAAAAGGCTCTGGGTTATAATTACTGATGTAGCCGTTAAAAGCATAGCCCTTCAGGTCACCGTATCGAACACCGACGAACTGCCCCAACATTTCCCATCCGGGCAATTCTTATCCGTCAAGTTCGCGTTCTGGGATGATATCGATGCTTAGGTCTTCTCCCCACTCCCCCGTTAGCTGAACGGTAGCACCGTAAGGAATAACCGCCAGTTTCTCTCCTTTGAGGTTGCCTTCGGCGCGCAAAGTCAGGCCAGATTTTGCCCAGACGTATTTGTCGCTGGAGGTGGGGCCGTCTTGGGCGAAGAGGGTA
>JBGCFZ010000569.1:0-19351 GCA_045110355.1 Lewinella sp.
TGCTCAAAGGTCAGGGAGTCGCTGGTCAGCATTTGCATCTGGTGGCTCCAGTTGGTGAACAGCGTGCTACCTCCACTCCAGTGTTGGTTGTCTGGCTGTTGGTTGAAACTACAGGGTTTGAAGAACAGTAAGTATAGCTTGCCGGTGGTTCCTGCGCCACCGCCCATGTTTACGGCTATGGTCCCGTCTTGGCGCAGATCACCAATGAAAGAAATAGAACGTGAAAAACGTTCTTCCGCTTCAAGGTCGAGGCCAAACCCACCGTCAATGTTATTGATTCGAGTATAGGTTTTTACCGTTTTATCCTCGTTGAGGTACAAGATGTAGCCCCAGCCTTCATTTTGCTGGTTGGCCCCGGTGATCAGATCGGGTACACCATCCCCGTTCAGGTCTCCGGGCGCGCACATGGAATGACCAAAACTTGCACCAGAGGTGCCATTGGGGTTGGCGTCCGTAACCAAGGCATCATTAAACCCGTTCAGGCCTTCGGTTATCTTCGTCTTGGAGACCACATTGTAGGTTGTCGGATCAAGCGAGAGTATCCATATGGCGCCCTTGCCTTCGTCCGACATGAACGCACCAACTGCGATCTCCTTGGTACCATCGTTATCGAGGTCGCCCAGCATCGAGACTTCTCTTCCGCCAAACCTATCGTTGTTCACCAAGCCATCACCAAATCCGCCTTGCGTAGAACTAATGGTTACGGTATTTTCCGAAACGACGGTGGAGGCATCGTCAAAAAACAAAATCCTGATGGCTCCTCGTTGTGTACCTCCGTCATTTGAAGAGGGATCGCAAGCGACCAGGTCAATCCTGCCATCATCATTTAAGTCGCCAATAGCCGTTAAGCCTTGCGCAACGATGTTTGTATTCTTGACGTAGCTTTTAACGGTACCGTCGTTGTTCAAGTGAATGATGTAAAGCGAATTATTGGTACGGGATAAGGCAGAAACGGCAATGTCTGGAATACCATCCTTATTGTAGTCTCCGATGCCGGCAACGCCGTAGCCAAAGAAATCTCCTGCGCCGAGGGCTTCATCGAATCCACCTGCCAACGCAGATATTTTTTGATTGGATTGTACGGTGCCATCCTCGTTCAGGAAGATGATGTATGCGGCACCGGCGTCCGTTTGTCCGTCGTCATCAGAGCGTGCGCCAACAACAAGGTCCAGTACGCCGTCTCCATTAATGTCACCAGCTACGTCATGATCCCGGCTGAACCGGTCGCCGTTATCTAAGCCCGCGAACAGTCCGTTGGCGCCGTCTTCTATTTCTACAAATCCGTCCGGCCCATATTGGATCGCAGTTTGTGCATTTGCTATGCTGAATGTTGTTAAAAGAATCGAGGTTAATAAACCTAAGGTAGAAGTGAATCTCATCTGAATGGGGTTTGTAATTTCAGTTTGGATGATTCTTAATCCTAATCGTTTAACCTTAGGACAATAAATAAAAAACAGGATCAGCAAGCAGCTGCAAGCTTCCCCAATGCCAAAACCCCTAAATTAGCCCAACCCAATAACCTCGGAAGGCATAGTCGACTGCGTCGACAACGTAACCCGGGGAAACCCAACTTTTTCCATGAACGTCCTCATCTCCGGCACCTCTTCTGGCATCGGCCACGCCACTGCCCAATTACTGCTCAACGCAGGTCACCGTGTTTACGGCACCGTCCGCAAGCCAGCTGATGCGGAGCAACTTGCCCTGCATCCTGCGTTCACCGCCCTGATCATGGACGTGACGGACCGCCCCAGCATTGTAGCCGTAATGGACAAGATCCGCGCATCCGGCGAGCCCCTGCATGCCGTCATCAATAACTCAGGCGTGGCCCTTTCTGGTCCGCTTGAAACCCTGCCGGAGGCAGACTACCGTCACCAATTCGACGTTAACGTCTTTGGCTTGCTGGCCGTCTGCCAGGAGGCGCTTCCACTCTTGCACGATGCGCGCGCTGCCGGCCATACCAACGTAAAGATCATCAACGTGAGCAGCGTTTCGGGCTACATCACTTCGATGTTCACCAGCATGTATTCTGCCAGTAAATTTGCCGTCGAAGCCATCACTGATGGCCTGCGGCGCGAGCTCATCCCTTTTGGTATTGATGCCGTCAGCGTGGCCCCTGGCCCCGTCAAAACCCCCATCTGGGAGAAGGCCAAAACGCAAACCAAACCCTACGAGGGCACTCGCTATGAACACGTTTTGGAAAAGCTTGGCCCCTACACTGACGCAGCCGCAGCCTCCGGCATCACGCCCGAAGAAGTCGCTGCCATAATCCTCAAAACACTGGAAGCCGACCGTCCCCGTCCCGATCAACTGGTGATGAAGAAGAGTTGGCTCATCCGGCTGGTGATGCTGCTGCCTAAGCGGATGCAGGACAAGATGTTGTTGAAGAATTTGGATGGAAATAAGCGGTATTAGGGGAGCCGCTTAGGCCCCAACCCGTCCGACAAACTCTTTTGGTTTAGCGAAGCCGGACAACAGTTTGCCTGACGGCTTCGGTCAATCTTAGCGTTTGTCACTTATTTCTTTCCTCCCTGCTCCTTTCCCCCTCCAATCTTCTCCCTCTTCTCTCCCCCAATCGACAAGGAAGCCCCCAGCCGAACACTAGCCCGCGAATTATCTTTCTGGCTGAAAACCGTCAGTAGGTTATCCGTACTGGCCAGTAGGTTGACCGGGCCGAGATGTGCCACCAAATGACCGCCTAAATTAGCCGCAGCTTCCCGTCGGGTATTATAATTGAGGCCGACGGTCAGTTGATCCAGCACCTTATAGCGGGCAGTCAGCGCAAAGGCCGTTTCCGGATTGATCTCCCGGTTGTAACGGACCAGCAGTAAGCCTGCCGTGATGCGATCAGTCACGTCATATTCACCACCAATAAGGAATACGCCGCCTAGTTTAGTGCTGTAAGGCGTACTACTTTCGGTGGGTTCGAAGGTGATCTGCAGGCTATCCAGCGCGGTATCGAACGACAGGGAATCTTCCAGTACCTGCGCCAAAATATCGAGTCCGGTAAATGAAGTGACCCCACTCAATGCAAAATTAGAGACTTCATTCGTCCATTCAATCTTCCCACCAAGATCATTCGCAGCGGCCTGTAGCCGGAGCCCTCCAAGATCGGCAAACAGGCCAAGATCGAAGGCAATGCCATTATTGGCACTAAAAAGATCGTCGGTCTTGATTCGGTTCAGATCGTAGTTGATGCTTACGTCATCGAAGCCATTATAGTCGATCGTCCCGGCAGTATTGATGGTCAGGTCCTGGTCGAGGGTAAGTGCATAATTATCTTCTCCGGTGGTGAGTTGTAAGCTGCCTTGCGTGCCCGTGCGTGCATCGGCAATGCCACTCAGGTATTTGATCCGGGCACCAAAATGGATCTGATCGGTAATGGCGTAGCTGGCACCTAGGCCAAGCTCGTGATAGCTGGTGGCATAGCCTAATGGCGCTATTTCCACCGTTTGACCAATGAATTGGGCGTTGCCCTGCACCGCCAGTTGTACGAGTGTCTTGGGATAATCTGCTTGCCCGAAAGCCCTTAACCGGTGGTAGAGACCGAAGCTAAGACGGTCGCCCCGTAGCCCAACACCTACGGTCTCCAGGGTAAAATCGTTGCGTAATTCATTCCGGTCGGCCAATAAACCTACAAGGCGGTCCAGGTCCAGGATACGTTGGCCATTTTCGGTCAGTAACAACTCATTATAGGTTACATTTTCGGCGTAGAGATCATTACTGATACCGGGGAGGCCAACCGTAAACCGGCCTTTTGCCTGTCCATAGAGTGCCGGGTTGCTGAAAGTAGCCTGCCAGCTATCACTCAGCAGCGGCGTGGTCAGGTCCTGGGCAGTCAGGCCCGTCAGGGCGCACAAAATAAGCGGAAGGAGGAGTAGGCGCGGCCGCAGGATGCAAGGAAAGTTAATGGAGCAGAAAAAGGACATAACTTGGTTTGGTGGCGGCACTTGCGTGCCGTCTGGCCAGTAGGGATATATTGGGAATAAAGACAAAGCGTAGGTTAGCGATTCTCGACTTTCACGATCGCCCCCAACAGCACCTGGAGCATCTGATTATCCGTTACCCGGACGAAAGGGGTGCCGCCATCTGTAGTAGAAATATCCAGCGTGATCACCAGGCTGGCAGCATTTCGGATGGCCTCTAGTCGGTCACCTACGAAGGTGATGTCGTTCGTTTCATCGGCGGTGTTGGTGGTGTTCCCTGCAGCATCTACCGTGGCCGCCTGCAGAAGCTGGATGGCGCCGTCGTTCAGATCTGCCAGGGCATTTCCTTCAGCATCCAGAAACGTCCCCTGGAGTTCAATAGCCAGGGGCAGGCCGTTCCGGGTAGTCAGGCGAAAATCCAGGCCTACCACATCTTGGTACCTATCCATCAAATCGATGAGAAAGGTATCCCGAACGGTAAAATCGCTGGCATTACCGTAGAGCGGGAGCTCTACGTCAACCTTTGCCTGGTAAGCAGCGGAGTCGGTCAGAAATCCGATAATGTCCGTATTCGCATCCGGGTTAACCAGGGCATTTACCTCGTAATCCAGGGCAACGGGACGGGCACTGAGTACTTCAGCAATATTGGAATTGGTATTATCAAACACGAAGGTGGTAAAGGCGGTATCACCCGGTACCCGTGGAAACTCAAAATTAAAACCCGCGTCTACCGCCTCTCCGGTAATCGGGATGACTTCGCCATTAACGTCAATCACGTTGAGCACACTCACCTGCGCCAGAGCTGGCACACCAAAAGTATTAATCAGGGTCATGGTAATAGTTGGGTCTTCGAAGAAGATTTCTCCTTCCAGGTAATTATCGAAGAAGTCAACTTCGATAGTATCCCTTCCACCGGGGTAGAGGGCCTGCCCCAGGTAGCCTTCCATATAACTGAACCGAAGGTTTGTAATGGCTACGATAGCACCGGGGCTCGGCGTAAGGTTATTCCCCATATCATCAACGATGTCGTACTCAAAGTAGAGCGAGTCGTTGGGAATGGTCAGCACATAGCCCGTTAAATCAATGGGGTTGTCCGGATTTGCAAAGGTTGGTACGTCTCCCGTACCCGAATAAGCTGGTAGCGTCGAGGAGGCCGAAAAAGCAACGCCATCCAGTGTAGCGTCAGGGAGGCTCAGGGTAACGGTAACCGGACGGTCGTATTCGTTGGTTAGGGCGTAGGTCAGCAGGCCGCCCTTAATACGCAACTCGTCGATATCAACATCGTCAGCCCCGCCAAACGGTGCTGCCTGCCGGTTCCGGGTGATGGGGAGAAAAACGCCCCTGGCCAACGCTTCAAGGCGGGCGAAAATAATGTCGCCGCTTACCGCCGGCACCTCTCCGGAATACCGGAAACGTAACAGGCCGTCAGGATCTACGGACAAGGAAATATCTTCGGTTACATCTCCGATGAGTTCGCTGAGTGTAACGTCGCTGTCGATGATCGGCACAGCATACGCTGCATTGTACCGGGTCTCATCCACGCGGGAGAGGTCCTCTAGTTGATTCGAACAACTGAAGCCACAAGTAATACAGAGCCCCATCAGGAGCAGGTGCTGGAAATACTTCATTGGGTTGGTTTGGGGGCGAAAGGATAGCGGTGCAACGCCGTAAAGATAACGAGGGGAAGTAGACGGTGTTGTAAGAAAGCAGACGTGTGGATGAATTACCGCTCTACATAGTTAGCTTTACGGCCTACAAAAACATGGATTATGAAATGGGGCATCGACCTGGGCGGAACTAAAATAGAAGGCGTGATCCTTGCGGAGGACGGGAGCATCATCGATCGGCGACGCATCGCCACGGAGCGCGAGGGCGGCTACGACCACATTGTTTCCAGAATTGCCTTGTTGGTTGATGAAATGAAACAAGCCACCGGCCTGCATCCTGAAAAAATCGGCATTGGTACGCCGGGTACTATCGACCCGCCTACCGGCCTGATGAAAAATTCTAACACCACCGTATTAAATGGTCAGCCACTGGGCAAAGACCTGACCACTAAAATCGGGGTACCGCTAACCATGGCCAATGATGCCAATTGCTTTGCCGTAGCCGAGGCATTGATGGGCGCAGTCCCTAAACTTGCACCATCGGCTAAGGTCGTCTTTGGTGTCATACTCGGCACGGGTATTGGCGGGGGGCTGGTGGTGGATGGCAAAATCCTGGGCGGAGCCCAGGGCATCGGCGGAGAGTGGGGGCATATGTTTCTCGACAATTCCGGAGGCTACTGCTATTGTGGCCGCATCGGATGCGCCGAACGCATTCTGGCTGGCCCCAGTCTGGAAAAATACTACGCTAACATCAGTGGCCGCTCATTAACCATGAAGGAAATTGTTCCGCGCTACCAATCTGGTACGGACTCCGCAGCAACGGCAACGATGGAGCGCTGGTTCCATTTCTTCGCCAAAGGCATCAGTACCATCATCAATGTAATTGATCCCGACGTAATCATCCTGGGAGGAGGACTTGGCAACATTGATGAGTTGTATACAGAGGCCGTTCCCCAAGTAGTCAACCACCTCTTTAACCCAAGGATGGACACGCTTTTCCTGCAGCCGGAGTTGGGGGACTCAGCCGGAGTATTTGGTGCTGCATTATTGTAGCGCGTCACGAAGATGTAGCCAACCGAAATAAAAAGGGCGGTAAAACCGGCCAGGTCGAGGTATTTCTGTTGATAGTCCGCTCTTCCAAGCACTTCGAGGAAAGAAAAATGGGGACAAAATGGAGGTCAACAATAACGGTTTTATCCTCCGAAATAGTCATTAGACCACGAAAAAAAGCCCCGCCGGAACCATAATCCGGTGGGGCTACATCATAATCTCACGAAAAAATCTTAAGACGAAAGTTGCCCGGATGGTTAAAACGGACTATCTTCGAAATATCTTTAGTGCTTTTTGTTTTGATCCCATGAATGTATTACAGCCGGTCCCCTTAGGGCCGGCTTTTTTTTTGGGTGTTCTCAAAGCGTGTGAGTGTGTAGCTAAAAAAGTAGTCGTCGTCCCAATTCAAACACCGGGACGACGCCACTTACAAATCATAATCCCATGAACATATTTCTTGTCGGTTGAGGATGCATTTACCCTTCGACATTACAAATATGAGGTAAGACCGAAGCTAGAACAAGGACACATTTGCTTATTTGTGAAAATAAAAACAACACACAAATGCAATAAACAACTGATAATCAATCATTTAAATTAAAATAAGTGAAATTTAATATCACTGCACGCATCTCAAACCTCGCTACATCTTCCGAAAAAAGTTATTCTTCACCACTTTAGGCAGTAAAAATCAACCCAAATGGAACTTGCGCAAGCTCAAAAGGTAGTGGACAATTGGATCAACACCATCGGAATAAAGTATTACGGAGAGCTTACCAATACTGCTATCCTCATGGAGGAGACCGGAGAAGTTGCACGCTTAATGGCGCGCCTGTACGGAGAGCAGTCATTTAAGAACCCTGCCGATGCAGAAACGGCTCATGATCAACTTGCCGACGAGTTCGCAGATGTGCTCTTTGTCCTGATCTGCCTTGCCAATCAAACCGGGGTTGATCTGGCTGAAGCCCTGCAAAAGAACCTGCAAAAGAAAACCAACCGAGACGCTGCCAGACATCGGGACAATCCGAAACTGAAGTAACCCCATTTACGCTTTTCTAACCGACCGGAGAATGTCCATTTTACGGCTAGGTTAGTGCTCTTTAAACGGGGTACAAAAAGGGCCATCCCAAAATTTGGAATGGCCCTGCCTGATTTCTGGTTAAAGATACTTTACTTAAACAGTCCTATTTTCTGACTGTACATTCGTCCGTCTACCTCCAAACTAACGACGTAGACGCCGGAAGCCCAACCGATGTTATTTAGCGAAAAGCGCTTCGATTGTGGTCCGCCAGCCTGTACGCCCTGGAAGGGCGAACTCAATCGGCGGCCAGCCACGTCAAAGAAGTGAACCCCGACGGTCGAAGTTCCGGGAAGCGTATAATTAATGACCACTTCCCCTCCACTCAGGTAGGCATTCATTTTCAGGCTGGCAGCCTGGCCAGGGGTTCGGGTACTGGTCGCCCCCTGGCAGAAGAGGCCAAGGTCCTCCATCCGGGCAAAGCTTGCCCCCATGATCTGGTCCACCAGGTCGGAAGGGATACAGAGCCAGTTGGTAAGAACGGTAGCGTAGAGAGATCGGAAATCAACCTTATACTTCAGGTTGAAGCCATTATCCACGTCGTTAAGGTCCGGCAGCCCTCCGATATGCCCATTGCCATTAAGGCCTTTACCGAAGAGTAACATAGGCGCCGCTGAGCCGTGGTCCGTTCCGTTAGAACCGTTCTGGAATATCCGCCGGCCAAACTCGCTAAACGTCATCGCCATAACCCGGTCATCCATGGCCCCCGCACTCATGTCTTCGAAAAATGCTTTTACATTTTTACCAATACTATTCAACAAGTTGGCATGGGCGATCGGCTGATTGGCATGGGTATCAAAGCCATTGAGCTCAACCACGAAAAGCCTGGTCCCCAAACCTCCTCTAAGGAGCCTGGCCACCAGTGCCAGCTGATCCCCAAGACGATCATTCTCGTATTCCGCAGAATTTCTTCCCGCATCGTATGCCTCAGCCAGCACACCCGCATAGCGGAAAGTAGTGTTGGCAACTGCACGTACGTAACCAAGTTGCTCACCGTAGGTACACTCCGGAACGTTGGCAACATCGTACAACTGGCCGGTACGGGCGATTTCATACAACTGAGTAGGGTTCTCCGTAGAAATCGCGTAGTTGAAATCGTCCGCGTTATTGAACAGCAGGTTTCCGGGGCCACCGATCTGGATAGCAGGTGGTGTTTCCGGTGGGCTACTCAGAAAATCGGGGTACTTATCACTTAAGTAACGACCAAAGACACCACTGGTAACGATCTCGTCTGAATCAGAGGCCGAAGCCCAAATATCGGATGAGCGGAAATGACTGAGGTTATATTCGGGGTAACCAACGTTTTGCACCGCACGCATCGCTCCGTCGTTCCAAAGCCCACTCAGGGGTTCGAGCTGTGGATGGAGGGCCAATGTAGAAGTAAGTTCTACGACCTCGTCGCGCGGAATGAAAATATCGGGGCGCAACATTTCGTATTTCCCGAAGTCGTGGATCGGAATCAGCGTATTAAGGCCATCGTTACCCCCTTTCAGCCGAATGAGGACCAATACGCGATCATCATCACTTGCACTTAACGCTGCGGACAACGGCGACGAAGCCATGGCATTAATTGGCAACTTATTAAGCAGGAAACCCGAGGTTCCCAAAATACCAAGGTTGCGCAAAAAATTGCGCCGGCTATGGTTTTGGTCGTGGGCCAGGCCGTCTTTAAGGCTATCGCCTTTCCGGAGGCTGGGGTTTGTTTTATTGATTTGTCCCATTATGGAAGGTATTTAGTCAGTCCCGTAAATTTCCGGGCCAGGATGATGAATTTAGGTGAGCTGAAATTCGGGCAAGCGGCCAAGATGACGTAAGAGAATTACAATTTGCCAGGAGGCAGACTCCCAGTCCAGGTTCCATTCGCCAGTGTCATAATAATTCGAAGGAATCTCCCATTTCAGGGCATCAATGGCGTTGTCATAGGCCTCCTCCGTCAGTAACCCGCGGGGAATGAAGTAATCAACAACAGCCCGGGCAATGACTTCGGGAGAGTTACTGTTACCCGTTAGCCTTTTTGCAAAATCCCGGTACGTCAATTCGCTATTGTCGTGCACCGCCCAGCTGTAGCCGTCGATAAACTGCCAGCGCAGGGTAATCCGGTTAGAATCTATCCAGGCCCGGTCGCCTTTCCAACCGGCAACGTCTGGCGGTTGGCCGAGTAACTGCCCCATGTTCGCGATGCCCCAGAAACCCCAGTTTTGTCTGTTTTCAAAGTCTCCGAAATCTCCCTGACGGAGGAAGGAAGTCATCAACTCCATGGGGCTCTTCACGAGCACGCCAATATTAGCGTCTTCGAAGAAATGAGCACTTGCAAAAAGCTGCTGCAATACAGGAAGCACCTGAAAATCCGCTTCCATGAATGTCTGCGCCATCTCATTGACTACCTCTTCACTTACCTCCTTATTGACGTAGAACTTATAGAGTTTTTCACAGATATAACGTGCGATCAGTTCTCCTCTTTGTTCGAATAAGGTCGTGATGAGGCTGGCGTAGTTGAAGTTGCCCGTAACACCAAAGACGGTTTTGTCGGTGTCATCAAATCCCCATTCTGCCCACTCAACGGCACCGCAGTAACTCGTCCAGCCATTCCAGCCAGTCAGGGCGCGGCTCGCTTCTACGATGTCTTCCTGGGTGTACCCGTTGTTTTCTCCAAGGGTAAACAGTTCAAAGAGCTCACGGGCATAATTTTCGTTGGGGTCTTGTTTCGTGTTCTCAAAGCCATTCAGGAAAAACAACATTGCGGGGGTGATCGTAATGTCCTCTACCAGTTTTTTAAAGTCGCCGAAAGCATCCTCTTCGATCACCTTCATGTATTGGTACTGGAAGCTGGCACAACTGTGGCTTTCATACAGTGCCACGAAATGGTTTTGCCAGAAGAGTGCCAACTTCTCACGTACACCAAACTGTATGGACTCGTCCATAAAGCCGAAGTACCACGTAACGTAAGCCTCGAAGACGTCGACTTCCGCGGCTTCAAAAGCTTCATAGTTCCATTCAGCCCATTCCGGAGGTGTCCGATGTTCTCGGGCAACGGCATCATTTAATAGTCGGGAGACGGTTTGGGCGGGGCCGTCTAGCAAGGCCTGTTCGATCTCATCGGGGCGGGCTCCGTAGCCGGCACGGCGATAAAGGTGTTGAATCCTGCCAACGTCCCACGGTTGATCGGCCGAGGGTACGTAAGCTTCTAAGCCAAGGGTGGCGCAGTTCATCAAAGCTGATATGTTTTATGGGGTGGGTGATAGTCCAGCTATACTAAAGATAAGAGGAAAGACGGTAAATTGACGCTATTTCGTTGGCTTTAACGGAATAGAAACACGTTTAGGGTGTCACAAGCAGGCTTTTTGGGCGCGGCCGCAGGTGCCGGATAAGGGACTTTAGAAGCAGGGGCTGTCTTGCAGGTTTTCAGGTCTGGTTTGCAAAAACCGGGCCTCGAGGTCCGAAACCTTTTACCGGGCCTTGCTCAATTAATACCTTTCCATTGCACCTGCGACCGCGCCCACTACCGCCTTTATCTTTTCTCCTTTCCTCCCTTTTACTCGACTTCCATACCCCGAATCCGACGCTTGGTGCCAAATTGCTCAATGTCCTCCAGCAAACTGTCCCCTCTTTCAATTTCACGAAGCGTATAAAAATTAAGGGCAGAAGAAACAGCCCACATCGTAAAAATGATACCAAACAAGAACCAGTAGGAGATGGCCTGCAGGATGACGTTTACGTTGTCGATGGTGACAGCATCTGCGTAAAAAACCCAGTCGAGAAAGGAGAAGACCAAGCTACCAACCGCCGTATCGAGCAGCCACATCGCAGGCACGGCCAATAGAATGACCATCAGGAAATTACCGTAGCTGGACACCAGATTGGTATAGACGAAGGAGAACGTTTCCTTAAACGTGGCCAGGCCGGAATACCCGGCATAAGCAAAGGTCAGCAGAAAGGGCAACGCCAGGAAAACGAAAAGCCCGGCAATAGCTCCATTGAAGGCCAGGCCCGTTGCGATGACCACACAAATGAGGTAAAGGAAGGCTTCGGACCGCCAATTAGCAGGGAGTATTTCAATAGCGGAAGCCCGCCAAAAAAGCTCAAAGGACAACCGCAACATGCCATAAAACCCTCCCGCTACCAACAACAAATAAATTGGACTCCGGGACCGGGAGAATGTTGTGGTCAGTTCATGAATATTGTGAAAATCTCCCAGGGTAGTTCCATCAAATATGTAGCGCGTTGCGGAGGCTGAATTGTAAAAGAAAAAAGCCAGTGTAATAAAGATTCCGGTAATAACGGCCAAGCCACCAAACAGGTAGCCGGGAGATCGCCGAAGTACCGAAAAGCTGGCCGTGAGGGTTTCTCCGCCTCCCCGGATGCTGCGCAGACCAACCGTGCCCTCACCATCTTCTCGACGGCGGGTGGGCATCTCTTCGGTGACCGGTGGCCGGGCAGCAACCCTGCGTGGGTACACGACGTAATACCAAAGGATGAAGGCAAAACAAAGCAGGATAAAAACGGCCCGAATGGCGTCCGGAAGTTCCGTATGGCGGGTCAGGTAGCCTTCAAGGAACCCGGCGATGATGAACAGCGGGACGAGGCCCAGCATGATCTTAAGCCCGTCCCGGGACGAAGCTTTGAACGCGTCAAATCGGGAGTGCGTGCCGGGAAAGAGGAGCCCCTTCCCCATGGCCAGGCCCGCTCCGCCAGCCAGTACGATACTGCTGATCTCCAACGCACCGTGAATCCAGATGGTCAGAAAACTCTCCTGAAACAAGCCCTTGGCGTAGAAGTAATATTGAAAGACGCCCACCATTACGCCATTGCGGATCAACTGAACGATGGAGCCAACGGCAAAAAATGCCCCCGACACGAAGGTCAGCAACGCTACAAAAATATTGTTCAGGGTGATCCGCAAAGACATCGAGAAGGGAGATGTCTGCTTGTATACCGCCATCGGGTCGCCGTTCTCGATGTTGGCATTCGTCATGTTGATGTAAGCTTCTCCCATAATCGTCTCGGCGAATGCCGGGTCGATCCGATAGCTGATGATTCCGATCAACATCGCCAGCACGAAAGTGACCAAGGCGATCGTCAATGGCCGCCGTTGGGCGTAGACTACGCGTGGCAGTTCATCGGTCCAGAAGGAAAAGAAACGACTAGTTTCCCCCTTTCTCCCCCGGTAAATCTGCAGAAACGTCCGTTGTGCCAAGCTATTCAGGTATACCCGGACGGAGCGATTGGGGTAAAAAGTTCTGGAATAAGACAGGTCATCCGTAGTATGAATGTAGAGTTGCTTAAGCAATTCCGGGTTTTGCTCGTCACGTTCCAGGGCCCGCTCATAGCGCTTCCACTTTTCTTTATTCTTTTCTATGAAGTCGGTTTCCCGCATGGTGCAAGATAGGGTTTAGGATTCAGTATTCAGGACTCAGGACTCAGGATTCAGGATTCAGTAATCAGGGTTCAGAGGTCAGGGTTCAGGACTCAGGGGCAAAACAAGCCGGCTCACAGCGCGAAAGCCAAGCAGGTACTGAATTTCTAGCAATAAATCCTGCCCCCTGATTACTAAACCCTGGTTGCTGACCTCTGAATCCTGATTACTGAAGACTGATTACTGACCCCTGAATACTGAATCCTGCCCCCTACCTCCCCACAAACCAGGCAAACGTCCTACATTCCGTTACGGCCCTTTGGTAGAACTTGGTATCGGGGTAAGCATCCTTGAGCAGGCGAAAATAAGTAAAAGGGCGTTGGCCGGGGCTCCCGGCAGCATAGTGTTGGTTGCGTTGAGCTTTGGCGGCAAAATAGGCGGCCTCGGCGGCGGCTTCGCGGCCGGGCGCGCGTTCCAGCGCGCGTTCGAAGTAGTAGCTGGCCCGGTCCATGCTCATATTTTCACGATTCCCCAGGGGGGCATCACGGTGGGAGAAAATCCAGTCTCTCGTCCGTTGGGCAGCAGCTCGGGCACCGCTGCTGCCCGAGCGAAAGTTGTCCCCCATCCGCCAGTTGTAGCTGTAGTAGCTCATGTTATAATGGGCCAGGCCGATGTTGAAAAAATTACGTGCGGCAATAGTATCGTTATCCGTACGTCGGGCTTCGTCTTCCAGGTCCAGCAGGCGGGCCAACAGGTCGGCTTTCGTGTAGCGAACGGCGGCGGCAGACGGGCGGAAGTTAACCCGGTCTTTAAATTGTTTGGTAAAAGGAGCGTAAGTACCGTAACTCTCCTGCCGGCTCAGACTTATCCGATTGAAGACCTCCATGGCCGTTTCCCATTGCCCTTTCTGAAGGTAGTAAGTGCCAAGCAGATCATTGATATCGTCTTCTGGCGTAAGCCCGATCCGGTCCGCCAGCAGGGCCCGGTCGAATCGGTTACCAAGAAGGCTATCCGCCATTCCCTCCAGTTCTTTGACGTCATTGAGCGTGGGGTTCATCCGCAAGGCATCAAAACCGTATTGCAGCAGAGCAGCCTTGCCCGAGCGTCCGTTATTACGGTATACGGCCTCAATTTTGTCGTTCACCAGGGGGCGTAGGTCTGGGTACCGGGCGCGCATAGCGTCATCGGCCAGCAGGTCAAAATAATAGAGTTCAACCGAATCGTTGATCCGGTTAAGGGCTAGTACGTTAAGGACCTCACGCAGAATTTCCACCTGATCGGCCAGGGTATCTTCCAACGATTGGGCCGCCAGTTTCTGGTAAGATTGCCGGGCGTAGAAATAGTCTCCGGATAGCATCTCCAATGTTCCCTTAGCCAGCAGCCACAAGCTGGGGTTTGCGGTATTTCCCCGTTCAACAGCTTGGTTAACGAAGGCCTGCAGCGCAATGAGTCGTTTGGCAGCACTGGGGCGTGGCCGGTTCTGTTGCCGTTTATTCACCCGGGCGTTCGGGTTAAAATTCAGGCCCAACAGATCACGCTCCAGCTCCAGCAACTCGCGCATCACCAGGGGTTCCAACGCAGTGTTAGCAGGCTCAAACGCGTAGATTTTCTCCATTTCTTCCAGCACAACGGCCCGGCGATTCTGGGCACGCATTACGTGAAGCATCGCACGCTCATGATCGTTGGCGCAGAGGTTGGTGGCAGCCTGCCATTCGGCATCAGTGGTAATCTTAAAACTCAGGTAGGCGCTCTCTCGTTTGCTGGGGCAGCGCTCAAACACACGGCTGTAGATATAGGCGGAGCGCGGATTATCTCCCAGGGCCTGTAGCGCCCCAGCCCGGTGGCTCTCCACCCAGTCGTACAAGATACTGGGGTTGGCCTCAATCTTGGGCATCAAATAATCGTACAGCTCAATGACATAGGCATATTCTTTGAGGTAATGCGCCAATCGCAGTAGCTGGTAGGCGTACCGTAAACGGATGTAGTGACTCTCCGTCGATTTAAACATGTCCAGCCCATCATTGATCAGCCTTTCCATGGCAACCCGATCGGTCTCCGGTCGTTTAAAATTCGCCGCACGGCGGGAGGTATAAGGCTCTACCCGCTTGGCAAAAATGAGGTATGTGAGCACTTCGGTACACCGGTAATCGACCAAATGACGAGCAAAAGAATTCTTTCTCAGGGTCGAGGAAAGGGCTGAAGAGGAGTTGTCTTCATTGTCCATTACTCGCAGGATATCCCTTAAATTCCCCACAGTGTTGCCGTAGATCAGTTTTTTCAGGTCGGCCAGCTCCACCTGTTCGCAATACCGCTCGTACCATTCGGCGAGGTTATCGCGCTCCCGGGCAATGGCATCCGGGTTACCTTCCAGACGGTAGCGGTTGGCGAAGGACTGATAGATCGGCCCAAGTTTGCTGTCGTACTCCAGCAAATCCGGGTTGAGGAACTGGTAGCCGTAGAAAGCGGGCGTGCAATCGGCCGCCAGCAGGGCTGGCAGGAGTAATAATTGGAGCAGGAAGGCTAGGCGAAACATGGGGGGTAAGATAGCTAGCGCAGTGTAAACTAAATTTCATTGCCTTTTCTGCGGCGTCTTTTATCGACTGGCTGCGTTGGTAAAATCCTCATTTAGCTGCGGCTAAACTCCGGCTTTACCGCCTTGCCAGCCAATAAAATCCACCAGCACAAAAGTCAACAAACTTAGTTTACACTGCACTAGTTTAGGAGGAGTAGGAAAAAGTTGCCTTGACAATAAACTTTAATCTTGAATGGTGGTACACTTGTGGAAGCTTCCAGGAGTTTTTCGTTTTATAACCTTTACAGACTCCGTAGGAGTCGAACATTATTTGCCACGGATGAGGCGGAACGCCGTAATCCGGGGTAATGAATGGAGTGGCAATTTGGCGGCGCTGCGCGCCGCAACGTTTGTGCCCTTTCTTCTGCCCCGGGTAAAAGTCCGCTTTGCGACCTTTCACCCGGGGCAAATATGATTCGACCACTACGTGGTCACCGTTTTACCAAAATCTACTGAGACTTCCCCCAAACACACCACCACGATCATGGAAAAAATCGCCCCATATCAGGCTACAAATAAAATCCGCGTCCTGACGGCCGGTTCGCTTTTCGACGGACACGACGTCGCCATCAACATCATGCGCCGCATCATTCAGCGCAGCGGCGCTGAGGTTATCCACCTGGGGCACAACCGCCCCGTGATGGAGGTCGTCAATGCCGCCATCCAGGAAGACGTACAGTGCATTGCACTGACCTCTTACCAGGGCGGGCACATGGAGTACTTCAAGTACGCCTACGACCTGTTGCGGGAAAAGAACGCCGGACACATCAAAATTTTTGGTGGCGGTGGTGGCACCATCCTCCCAACGGAGATTGACGAGTTGCACGCCCACGGCATTGACCGGGTTTTTTCCCCCGATGACGGCCGGGCCATGGGCCTCCAGGGCATGATCAATTTCCTGCTGAAAAAGAGCGACTTCCCCGTTGGCCATGCTTTTGATCCTTCCATGGCATCCCGCGTCCGCGCCCAGGATCATCACCTGATTGCGCGCACCATCTCGGCAGCGGAAAACTATCCGAAGGAAAACGAAAGCTGGCTGCCGGAAATAAAAGCCAAAGCCAAAGAAAACCCTATCCCTGTGTTGGGCATTACGGGTACCGGCGGTGCAGGAAAATCAAGTCTCGTCGACGAATTAGTGCTGCGTTATCTAACCCGATTCCCGGAAAAAAAACTGGGCATTATCAGTGTCGACCCTTCAAAACGGAAGACCGGTGGCGCCCTACTGGGCGACCGGATCAGAATGAACGCCATCGCCAATGACCGGGTTTTTATGCGGTCGCTGGCCACCCGCCAGTACAACGCCGCACTTTCGGCCGACATCGATTCCGCCATTGCCGTTATGAAAGCTGCAGGCTTCGACCTCATCATCCTGGAGACCTCGGGCATCGGCCAGAGTGATTCTGAAATCGTGGACCACGCCGACCTGAGTGTGTACGTGATGACGCCGGAATTTGGTGCGCCGAGCCAGTTGGAGAAGATCGATATGCTCGATTTTGCCGACCTGATCGTACTCAACAAATTCGATAAGCGCGGGGCCCTTGATGCTATACGCGCGGTCCGCAAACAATACCAACGGAACAACGATTTGTGGGACAATGCGCTGGAAACGATGCCCGTTTTCGGCACCATCGCCAGCCAGTTCAACGACCCTGGCGTCAATACTTTTTCTAACGCACTGATGAGCCGACTTTTTCCGGAAGAAACGGCGGGTAAGCTGGACGAAGGCGATAGCGAAAAGCAGTACATCATCCCGCCGTCTCGTGTGCGCTACCTCTCGGAAATCAGTGAAACCATCCGGCGCTACGATAAAGAAGTGGCGGAGCAGAGCGAGCTGGCCCGCACCCTTTTTGGTATTCAGCGGACGATGAAACATTTGGGCGACGGCGCGCAGGTGCAGGGGGAGTTGGAAAAAGCAAAGGAGGCCGTAAGCCAGGCCCTAACCCCCGAAAACAAAGCCCTGCTCGATGGCTGGGAAGCCAAAAAGGCCAGCTACCAGGGCGAGCACTTTACTTACGAAGTGCGCGGCCGGGAGATCAAGGTGGAGAACTTCACCGTATCCCTGAGTCACAACAAAATCCCGAAAGTGGTATTGCCGAAATGGCAAGACTACGGCGAGATCGTCCGCTGGTGCGGACAAGAGAACGTGCCGGGAGAATTCCCCTTCACCGCCGGCGTATTCCCCTTCAAGCGGAAGGGCGAAGACCCTACCCGGATGTTTGCCGGAGAGGGCGGGCCGGAACGGACCAACAAGCGCTTCCACTATCTGAGTAAAGGTACCCCCGCCAAACGCTTGTCGACCGCCTTCGACTCCGTTACGCTTTACGGCGAAGACCCGCACGAACGGCCCGACATCTACGGTAAAGTAGGCAACTCCGGCGTCAACGTCAGCTCCCTCAACGACGCCAAGAAACTGTACTCCGGTTTCGACCTCTGCAACCCCAAGACTTCAGTTTCGATGACCATCAACGGCCCCGCCGCCATCGTAACCGCCTTCTTCATGAATGCTGCCATTGATCAGCAGTGCGAACGCTACATCACGGAGCACGGCCTGGAAGCGAAGGTGGAAGCCGCCTTCAAAAAGCACTACGACGATAAGGGCCTTGAACGCCCCCGCTACAACGGTGACCTGCCCGATGGTAACGACGGCCTGGGGCTGATGCTCCTGGGCCTGACCGGCGACCAGGTCCTCGACGCCGACGTCTACGCCGATCTCAAAGCCAAAGCGCTCAAAGCCGTTCGCGGTACCGTCCAGGCCGACATCCTTAAGGAAGACCAGGCCCAAAATACCTGTATTTTCTCCACCGAGTTTTCCCTGAAGCTGATGGGAGATATGCAGCAGACCTTCATTGATCAGGGCGTGCGGAACTTCTACTCCGTCTCCATCTCCGGCTACCACATTGCCGAAGCAGGGGCCAACCCGATCAGTCAGCTGGCCTTTACGCTGTCCAATGGCTTCACCTTTGTGGAGTACTACCTCTCGCGCGGCATGGACATCAACGACTTTGCGCCCAACCTGTCCTTCTTCTTCTCCAATGGGGTGGACCCTGAATACGCGGTCATCGGCCGGGTGGCCCGCCGCATTTGGTCGAAGGCGATGAAGTACAAATACGCCGCCAACGAACGGAGCCAGAAGCTGAAGTACCACATCCAGACGAGCGGGCGGAGCCTGCACGCGCAGGAGATTGACTTTAACGACATCCGGACAACACTGCAGGCGCTCTACGCCATTTACGACAATTGCAACTCGTTGCACACCAACGCTTACGATGAGGCGATTACCACGCCGACGGAAGACAGCGTCCGCCGGGCGGTCGCCATCCAGATGATCATCAACCACGAGCTGGGGCTGGCCAGGAACGAAAACCCGCTGCAGGGCAGCTTCATCATCGATGAGTTGACCGACCTCGTGGAAGAGGCTGTATTACTGGAATTCGACCGGATGACCGAACGCGGCGGTGTCATTGGTGCCATGGAGACGATGTACCAACGCGGTAAGATCCAGGAGGAAAGCATGCATTACGAGATGTTGAAGCATACGGGAGAGTACCCGATCATTGGGGTCAACACCTTCCTGTCAAGCAAAGGCTCCCCTACCGTAATTCCGGCGGAAGTGATCCGGGCAACAGAAGAGGAGAAGCAATTGCAAATCGCGAACCTGGAGGCCATCCATGAAGCGCGTGCGGACAAATCTGCCGAAAGCATCGCCAGGCTGAAAACCATTGCCGTCAACAACGAGAACGTCTTTGAGCAACTGCTGGATACGGTGAA
>JBGCFZ010000570.1:0-12221 GCA_045110355.1 Lewinella sp.
GTAAAAGCGAGTTATTTTAATCGGCGGTAGCCGACACGAGCGCTAGCGAGCATCGGCACAGCTCGTTAGAGCTTTATAGCACAGGCCTGCGTTTTAACGCAGGTAAGGCCCAAAACGGTTCCTGCAATTTGATATACACACCCATAGGTTTTGGGCTTGCATCCTCCCCATTGGCAAGAATTTTCCTGAATATTTTTGAGCCCTTTTACAGCGTACAAATCAAAAACGCGCAGCGTTTTCAAAAAGCCCTCTCCCGTGGGCAGGGTTGGGAGGGGGTTCTCACCGTATATTTGCCAAATAATCCCAAATTTTTAGCGTTTAATCATCCCATGAACCACAAAATCCTCACACTGGTCCTCTGCTGTGGACTGTCCCTCTCGGCGTGGGGGCAAAGGTGCGGTTTTACGGACACGGTAGCCATCGGGGCATTTGGGGCAACGGACATCGAGGTGTCCATCGAAGAATACCTGAACAACGACCTGAGTGATGCTGGCCAGGGGCTCTGTGGCATCAGCCTTTATTTCCAGCATTCCTACGTGTACGATTTTACACTAACGGTGACCAGCCCGGCGGGTCAATCGATTGATTTAATCGGGCCGATCAACGCCCAAACGCGTCCTCCCACTAATCTGGCACGGTGGTTCATTGATTTTAATACCTGTGGCGAACCAACGGCTCCCGATCCCGGCGCCCCCGGGCAATGGAACAACAATGCCCCCTTTAACTGGGCGGCTTTCGGATTGTACCGGGGCGAATATGCCCCTGCGGTTGGTTGCCTTGAAGATTTCAACACCGGCCCGGTTAACGGAAACTGGACGTTTAGCTTCAACACCACCCGTACGGGGCAGTCAGGCAGACTGACGTACATTCTCCTGGAGTTCTGCGATGACCTCAACGCTCAGGGCCCCTGCTGCTTTGCCGACGCCGGAGAGTTGGAACCGGTTCCGGAGTTGGAAATATGTGAGTTTACGCCCTCCTTTCCCATCGGATTGCCTCCGCGCTATCGCCAGCCCCGACCAGATGCGACTTTTTATGGCTACACCTACGCCATTGCTCGTAACGACTCGGTATTGTACGTTCAGGAGAACCCTGACCTGGGCGGCCTTCCCGCCGGCAGCTACGAAATCTGCGGCCTGAGCTACCGCCTGGGCGAACTCGGGCAGCTACCACTGGACGGAACAATGACCTTTGATGACCTTCGGCAAGACTTTATGGCCGTCCAACCAGTGCTTTGTGCAGATCTTACGCCGATATGCCAACTGGTCAACCTGTATCCTATTCCTGATACAACTTTCATTGCGGCCCAAATTTGTGATGGAGGCGTTTACACCGTTGGTTTTACGGACTACACGACCACGGGCGTCCACCCAACCACACTCTCGGGGCGGGCGGGGTGCGACAGCGTCGTTGTGCTTGACCTGGAAGTCGTCACGACCCTCCGGGAGACCCTGGACACCATCATCTGCGCAGAAGCTTTTTACCCCCAGGATGGTAACTTGTACAATGTTCCCGGAACCTACGTAGATACGGTACTGTCAGTACTCGGTTGTGATAGCATCATTACACTGAATCTTGGAGTGGCAGCGCCCATCGTTTTCGATACTACCCTGGCCATTTGCGCGGGAGATTCCTTCCTGATCGGCACGGAGCCGTTTTTTAATACGGTGCAGACTACCCGGGTAATTCCCGCCATAAACGGCTGTGATTCGACGGTAAACCTTGACTTGATTGTCATTAATCCGGTCATTAACCTGTCGCCGATTGACCCGAGGCTGACCTGTGACGACCCTACGGTGATGCTTGATGCCTCCGCCAGTACCGTCGGTTTTTTAAATCGGGGTACTTGGACAGATACCTTGGATAACGAATTGGGTTTTCTGAGAACCCTAACGGTTGATACTGGGGGAGTTTACATCTTCGAGCTGGTTGATGAGACCCGTGGGGTAGGATGTACCGTAAAGGATACGGTGGTGGTGCCCGACCTTAGGTTTGAATTGACCGTCAATTTGGCGCTGACGCAGGTGCAGTGTAACGGACTTGATGAGCAGTGTAACTTCATCTCCTGCCGGAACCCCACCTTGGGTGTTCTGGCAACGCCCGCTCCGGCCGGAACCTATGATTTTCAGTGGGCGGTACCGCCCGGCGGTAACATCATTGGCCCAGCGGACGGTCCGGAAATTGTTGTCGATGCTCCGGGGATTTACCCCCTCAGCATTGAGGATCCAATAACCGGGTGTCGCCTGGATACCTTCTACGCCATTGGTATTGATACCATCACGCCCAGCGTTGCGGTTTCCGGAAATGAGTTGCTCAACTGTGTGGTACCCAACCTCAACTTGCTGGCGGATACGAATCAGCTCAACCGGGATGACCTGGAATATACCTGGACGGGGACTTGCCTGCCTGGGCCGGTCTCCGGCCCAGTGTTGGCATTGGACTGCCCTGGTACCGTAACGCTGACGGTGAGGAACATCGCCAGCGGTTGCAGCAATGATACCACCTTTACCGTTGTACAAGACCTGGCTCCTTCCATCCTTTCCCTGGCACCAGCGGCCCCGCCCTTATCCTGCTACTTCCCCCAACGAACCCTGAATGCCTCGGGCAGCTCTTCTTCCAATGGCCAGGAGTTCTACTGGACCTACGAAGCCGGACCCGACACCATCGGCTCGGCCGATACCCTGGTTGCCACCCTGGCAGGCGTCTATACGCTAACGGCCGTAGACAGTTTCAGTCGCTGCTCCGCTTCCGCGATGGTGACGATCCCTGCCGACACCCTCCCGCCCGTAGCTGATTCCGGAATAGATACGCTACGGCTGAACTGCTTTACGCCGACCCATACGCTGGGATCGGCACTTACCAGCCAGGGGCCGGAATTTGACTACAGTTGGGTCATGGTTGGTACGCCGCTTGACACCCTTGGCCGGGACCCTATGCTCTTCGTTGACGACCCCGGTGGCTTCTTCCGGCTAGCCGTTACCAATGTGGACAACGGTTGTGTTTCTACCGACGAAACGCGCGTCCTGCTTGAATTAGATACGCCCTTTATTCGCATCGACATCCCCTTTGAATTTGATTGTTTCGTTGATTCCGTCGCCCTGGATGCGAGGAGAACCAACCTTGAATATGACAACGTTCAGAACTGGACGGGACCTTGCTTGCCGGATAATCGAGATACCAGCCAGGTTTGGGTCTACTGCCCGGGCACCTATTTCTACACCGTAATCAATGAAGAAACCGGCTGTCGTTCCCGGGATTCCGTAACGGTTTCTCTGGCAGATAACAGCGTGGTAGCGCTACTGCCCGATACGGCATTCCTTGACTGTGAAACTGGACGAACCCGCATTGACCGTAGCCAAGGAACCAATGCTCCGGTTGTCCGTTGGTTCCGGGACGGGACACCGGTGAACTTATTAGGCCAACGACCAACGGTAACGGTGCCGGGAATTTATACCCTCGTCCTGGGGAATTTTAACGAAAGCTGCCTCGATACCGCCCGTATCGTCGTTACCGCTGATTGTCCAGCCCTCGCGGTGATTGTACCGCCTGACAGCATCACCTGTGATAACTCACTGGTGTTGCTGGATGGGACGACATCCGTGCCAGCCGCTGGTGTAAACGTGACCACAGAGTGGATCATTCCTATGGGAGCCGTTGTGCAAACGGAACCCGACGAGCGATTATTGACGGTATTTACCCCCGGAAGGTTTGGCTTCGTGGTGACGAACACCATCTCCGGTGCTACTGATACGTCTTATGTGGACGTAGTCCGAAATCTGATCTCTCCGGTCGCTGACGCAGGAGAACAGGATACGATTAGTTGCTATCAAAGGACGGTGACACTGAATGGTACGGGCAGTTCTTCCGGGCCGGTCTTTGACTACTTATGGACGAACCCCGCTGACGATACCCTGGGCGTTAGCCAGGAGGTAGACGTATCAACGGGAGGCATCTATTTGCTTCGGGTCACTCAGCGAGAAACGGGGTGTACTTCAGTGGACAACGTACGGGTCATCAATGATTTAAGTGTCCCTGATCTGGCGTTCAGTTCTGCCGTTTTACCCTGTGATACCGTTGATTTTTCTCTGGCAGTTATTCCGGATGTTCCCGGAAACTATGCGTATGATTGGTCCGGACCTTCCATCTTCGCGCAAGGCGATTACGATACCGTCAGAATTGCGGACGTAGGCCTTTATGAGGTAACGGTTACGGATCTTGATAACGGTTGCCCGGTTAGTGCGACCGTTGAGGCCACGCGCTTGCCATGTCCGCCTTTTCCCATGTTGGAAGATACCAGCCTGACTTGCCGGACGGACACCATAACGTTGATGACGACGTTCCGGGATCCATGTCAGGGGTGTTCCTATACTTGGCGAAGGAACGGTGCGGTGTTGCAGGGGGAGAACACGACAAATTTGCGGATCACGGAAATGGGCATTTACAGTATTGTGGTGATCAATCAGTTTGGTCTTCGCGGAACGGCCGAGGCCGAAGTAACAGAGAGCAGGGTATTACCGAGCGGGAACGCTGGCCCGGACCGTGAGCTGTCTTGTAAAATTACCGACGTCCTACTTTGGGAGGACAGCCCTGAACCGAACTTTCCCTTCACCTATCGCTGGATCGGGCCAGATGGAAGCAACATTGTTGACCAACAGACCGATAGTCTGCGGGTAGCTGTTGGTGGCCTTTATCAACTGGAAACCACTAATTTATTCAGTGATTGCCGGATAGTAGATACCGTTTTGGTGACCTACGACACCCTTGCCCCGATTGCCAATGCCGGGGATTCCCGTTTACTGGATTGTAACAACAAACGCCGGGTTTTGGATGGTATTCGTTCCAGTCTTGGCTTGCAATACGTCTATGAATGGAGTGGAGGTCCTTCTCCCGCCTGCCTGGAAGGGACGGAAACGCTGAACCCCCTGGTTCGTTGTGGCGGAGAATATCAGCTGTTGGTTCGGGACACGATCAACGGTTGTTCTTCTACTTCGACCGTTCGGGTTGAAACAGATGAAGCCCTACCCATTGTAATCCCAATTCCTGACACTAGTGTGAATTGTGCCCGTGATACCTTATTGTTGATTGGTCAGGACATCAGTCGTACGGATATTACCTACGGCTGGGAGCAAGTGTTCCCTGGAGGAAATACGTCTCTGTCAGAAGTCCAACCTGGAGTAATTGAGGTGACCAATGCCGGGCAGTTCCGGTTTTATATTCGGAACGACCAAAACGGTTGTGACAATGATTTTTTCGTTAATGTTACTGCCGACCTTACGTTACCAATGGCTATGGCCAGTGCCTCAGACACCTTTTTCTGTGCCCTGGACTCCTTGTTGGTCACCGGGCAGGGGGCGATAAATGGCCTGGATGATCCGCTTTACTCCTGGCGATCTGCCACGGGGTTCTTTATTGAAAATGAAGACGCTACGACGGCCACAATATTTCAACCCGATACTTATTATTTTGAAGTAACCAATCCCCGTAATTCGTGTGTGGCGGTAGACAGTGTGATCATCTTTAGGGACGTGGAAGCACCCATTGTTTTTGCTGGAAGCGATACAACCTTGACTTGTACCCGTAGGGTGTTGCAACTTGAGGGAGATGGTATCACCGTGAGTGGACAAAGTCTTTACTCCTGGACAACCAGGGATGGTAGCATCCTGTCAGGAGCAGACACCCAAAACCCGTTGGTGGATACCATCGGTCGGTATCAGCTGAATATTACGGATCCGATAAATGATTGTTCCGGGGCAGACATCGTCCGGGTCTTCGAGGATACCTTAGCTTTAAATCTTTCTATTCGTGCGACACGGGGCTTTGCCCTTAACTGTACCCTTCCGCAAGTTCCACTGTCCAGCCGGGTGACGCAGGCGCAGGGAAGTGCCGTTAATTACCAATGGACGGGACCTCCTGGCGCAATGCTTATGGAGCCATCCAATACTGGTAGCCTAGTCGTCTCTGCTTCCGGAAATTACCGTTTAACTGCCACCAGTGAAGTGAACGGATGCGCTACCGTTGCAACGGTGAGTATTACCGAAGATTTTACAACGCCGATGGTCGATATTCTACCACCCTCACCACTGAGCTGTGATCAGGACAGCAGCATACTCAGGCTAGCCGGTGGCGATCCTCCGGTTACCTATCGTTATACCTGGTTGAATGATGGGGATGTTTTGCTGGGCAGTTCCGAAAGCCAAACCATCTTTGATGAGGGTATTTATTCGCTCATTACCCTAGACCTGAGAAATGGCTGCCGGGACACCATGACAACTGAAGTTACTGGAGATTTCGTGGCGCCGGAGGTCAGCTTAATTGAGCCTCTGGTATTGAATTGCAATCGGAATTTTGCTACAATCGATGGTACAGCAAGTACCCAGGGGCCTCGTTTCACCAGCACATGGCGAAGCCCGCAGAATTCGGCAGAGCCAACGGCAGACGACTACCAGGTACGTGGTAGTGAGCCGGGGTTTTATTACCTCACGGTAATCAATCTTGATAATGGCTGTGAGACAACCGATAGCGTAGAATTGATCCGGGAGGCGGTCCAGATCGATGGCCTGGAGATCGAGGTAGACCAGCCGGCGTGTGTGGAGGATCGGGATGGAAGCGTTGAGATCCTAAGTGTAAACGGTGGTACAGGCCCATTCCGCTACCGACTGGATAACGGCCTGCTGACGGACCGGATATATTATGATGGCTTACCCCTGGGAAGTTACGTCCTTGAGGTGGTCGGTGAAGATGGCTGTTCGACGGAAACGTCCTTCAGTATTCTACCAGCTTCGGAGCCCTTCGTTTTCCTCCGGGAGGATACCCTCATCCGGTTAGGTGATAGTTTGCCCTTAGATTTTATAACCAACTTCGTGAACTGGGATACCTTAATTTGGTCGGGCGGAGGACCCTTGCCGGCATTGCAATCAGACAGCGCCATCACCGTAAAACCACTTTCTTCTCAGTCCTACCGGTTAACAATCATGGACGAAGAAGGCTGCTTTGCCACCGATGATGTCGTGATTCAGGTAGACGGAACGGTGGAGGTATACGTACCCAATGTTTTCAGCCCGAACGGAGATGGGACTAATGATCTTTTGAGGCCTTTTGCGGGGACGCAGGTGCAAAGATTCTTGCAGTTCCGGGTCTTCGACCGGTGGGGCGAACTGCTGTATGACCTCAATGCCGATCCTTTACGTGGAAGCGAAGACTTTGGCTGGGATGGCAGGTTAGACGGCAAAATGATGAACCCTCAGGTTTTTATCTGGGAGCTTGAGGTGGAGCTAGTTGACGGGGCAATCCTCAGAAAGCTTGGTGACGCTGTTTTGATGCGGTAAGAAAGCTTGGTCGTTTGGGTTAAAGCTTGTAAACCCTCACCCAATCCACTTCCATACGCTGCGGCCAAATGTTGGTGTCCACCCCCTCTTTTCCGCCCCAGTTTCCACCTACGGCCAGGTTAAGGAGTAGGTAATGAGGTTGGTCAAATGGCCATTCCTCCACGGTCGCATCTGCTCTCTTACGAAAAGTGTGGTAAGTGTTGCCATCTAACTTGAATTCGATTCGGTCTTCATACCAGTCGATGGAGTACACGTGAAAATTAGTTTCCAGGTCCTTGGCCGAAGTGCTTCCTCCGTCCTGGGTGCCGATCATATGGTTGAAGGCTTTGGTGTGCACGGTACCGTAAACGGAGTCAGGGACATAGCCAACGTGTTCCATGATGTCAATTTCGCCGCATAGCGGCCAACCTGCATCTTTAATATTGTCCCCAAGCATCCAAATAGCGGGCCACGTCCCCCGACCACTGGGCAGTTTAGCCCGTATGGCAATCCGTTTGTGCGTCCAGGTAGCCTTACCTCTGGTGACGACCCGGGCCGAGGTATACTCACTGCCTTCATAGGCCTCTTTATGGGCCTCGATAATGAGCTTACCGTTCAGTAATCGTACGTTTTCAGGCCTGCTGGTATAGTATTGGAGCTCGTTATTCCCCCATCCCGAATTACTTGTACCAATATCATAGGCCCACTTGGTTGAGTTTGGAGGCTCATGGCCGCTGAATTCGTCAGCCCAGATCAGGTCGATGTCTTTTCCTTTTATTTTGCGGTTGCAGGAAGCAAGTGCCGTAACCAGGCTTAATAAAAACAAACAAACAAGGAGGCGCATGAGCGTAAATTTTACGCTAAGGTAGCAGGTGGGTCATTCTCCGGCAAATGGAGAGACCCATTGCTTCGTGGCCATAATCGCCTTCACTTCCCGATAACTGATGGGGGAAAGACTATGGACATCTACACCCACGTCAATGGACCGTGAGGTAGGCTCATCAGGTAAGGTGCCGTGGCTGTGACCATAAAGCGACCAATTGCCATGGTGGCTGGCGTTCCATACCCGCATGGCGTAATGGAATAGGACGATGGATTGTTGCCCCCGATGAGCATCCTTATCCTCTACCAGTAATTCATGGTAGTCCTTGACCCAAACGAACCGATCGGCACAGGCCTCTGCCGACTTTTCGTGGTTCCCCCGAATAAGGTGAATATTGCCATTTAACCGATCAAGAATGTTGTCGCATTCCGAGGGGTTGTTTAGCGCAAAGTCTCCGAGGTGGTAGACGTCATCTCCGGGGCGAACCCTTGAATTCCAGTTGGCGATCAGGGCTTCGTCCATCTCCTTCACATTGGAGAAGGGACGTTTGGTGTATTTGATTATGTTAGTGTGGCCGAAATGGGTGTCGGCAGTAAACCAGGTGTTCATGCGGTAATAGATTATCACAACATAATGCTACTGCCATAGTCAAAAGTTGCAGGGCATCGAATTTTTATTACTACTATGTGATCCGGTCAGTAAAGGAGTACAAACATATTGTACTTCGAATTGCCTTAATTACTTCTTAGCCTCCTCTTGCTTAGCCTTTTTTAGCGCTTCCTGAATACGCTGCCCTTCAATGATCTGAGCTTCTGTATCCTGAGCAGGTTCGCCAAGTTCATTGAGTTGAGCCAGGAAGGCATCCCGTTGGGCAAAAAAGCCAGGGAGCATTTCATCGTCCATTTTCTTGGCTGGCGGAAACTTGAGTTTGGTGTGGTCAATCTGCTTGTTGTCTTTCCAGAAGCGGAAACAAACGTGTGGTCCGGTAGCCAGACCCGTGGAGCCTACATAGCCAATCGTTTCGCCTTGCTTAACCCGGCTGCCTACTTTTTGTCCGGCAGCAAACTTTTGCATGTGCAGGTATTGCGTCGTTAATTGCTTGGTGTGGCGGACTTTAACGAAGTTGCCATTACCACCACGGCGTCCACGTTCGATGATCACCCCATCAGCAACGGACAAAATGGGCGTGCCGTAAGGCGCTGCATAATCTGTTCCGTAGTGTGGCCGGGTGCGCTTCAGGATAGGGTGGTAGCGGCGTAAATTGTACGAACTGCTGATTCGACTGAATTGTACCGGAGACTTGAGAAAAGTGGATTTCATGGGCTCTCCGTTAAGACCAAGGAACCCGGCATAAGAAGAATCCGGGGTTTCGTACCAAAAGGCGTAGATGTCTTCACCGCCAGTACTGTACCGTGCGGCGAGGACTTTACCAATGGCTTCGTCTTCCCCGACTTTTTGCTTTTCGTAGACCAGTTGAAAACGATCTTGTGGTTGCATGTGGTAGAAGTCTACTGACCACTGCAGGGCACTTTCCATGCCAGCGGTAAGGGCAACGGTATGGCCGGTTCCGTCCAATGCTTCTGATACGTTAGACTCAATGACACCGGCAGCGAAGCCCGTTTCAACGGTCAGGGGAAGGTCAGCTTTTAAATCTAATTCCTTGCCCTTCAGGTCTAGCCTGACAAAGTTAAACATACTGGGCTGATAGACGAGAAAATCAATTCCCTCAGTGTCTGGGTCGTCGAGTACCGTGTAAGTACGGCCGGCACGAAGGCCGCGAACGTTAAACATGGCATTGAACCGGGTAGAAGCATCAAAACTTTCCTGGTTGCCTAGTCCTTGAAGCGTGAGAATGTCCGACAGTGTCTGTCCATTAAGGATGGTATCAACCCGGTATTCCATGGTGTCGAGGGCCAGTCCGTATTTCACGGTTGGCGCTACCAGAGGGAAAGCTGTAGGACTTAACTGAGGTGCCGGAGGTGGTGGTGCCAGGCCAACAAGGGAGTAGACAATGGCGCCACAAACAAGGAGGCAAAGTGCGGAAACTAAAACAACCCGGGGAAGGCGTAGTCTCCGCTTTCGATGCGATGATTTCACGTTTGATGTTATTTCGTCGTGACCAAGAGGAACAGCCCGATGGTCATAAAGCTCTTTTTTCGAACCCAAAGTTCGGCGGCAAATATAGTCAAACTTGTAATACTTTGAGCAGAGGTGAACGTTAACGTGCATTTTATAGAGTCCCATACGAACTGTTGCCAATAATTGCCTTACGAGGTATCTTGTTGGTTCTTCAATTAGGCGATCATACAAATATCCTCCTTTTGCATTTGAAAAGTTCACTGTATTTCTAACTCTACGTTCATTTGCAGGAGATGGATACCGTAGAGGAGGAGGTGCACTCCTTGCGCTAAAAAAACAATCCCCTGCACCTGCGGCCGCGCCCAAAGTGCCTGCGCGTGTTGGGGGAGGAGCTTAATCGGCTTTACACCATGCCCCCAATGCCAACGTCGAGCAATCTCTGAAGCGGAGGGGGTGGTAGACCTTCGGACGTCCGAACGTGTAGCGTCAGTTTGATGGATAGTTGCGCAATTTGTTATCCACACCTTTCAGAACAGCGCACCTAGCGAAGGATATTTTGACTTAATTTCACTTTAGTGGACGAGTACATTATATCTTCGCGCCAAAGTTAATCAGCATGAAAAGCAAGCAAATCCTTGGCATCCTCTTCACCATCGTTGGAGCTATCGGACTGGCCGTAGGCGTTATGTCAATCTTTAATAAAGGATTGGCCTTCGGACAGAACCCCTGGGGCGTAGCCATTATTGGTGGAATTTTCTTTCTTACCGGGATGGGGCTGATGCGAACAGTTAGCCAGTAAGGCTACTATAACCAGGCAAATGAAGAGGGACTGGGAATCTTGCGGAAGATATGGTGAAGCACCAAAGCGCCCCGTGGATCGATCCTGAAAACGCCTACCGTTGAGTCGTGGGTATTTGCCGAAAGCAGCCATTGACCCTTGGGGGAAACGACCAGGTCGCGCGGAGATTCTCCTCCACTCGGGAAGGTGTCTCTTACGACAAGCTTCTTACCCCGTTCGTCAACTCTTAATACGGTAACGACGCTGAAGGCGCGGTCGCTGGTGTAGATCATCTTCCCGCTGATGCCAAACCGAATGGCAGCACCGCTGGCTTCGTCGAGTACTCTTTCCGGCAGGGCATTGGCGATAGTTGCCCGCAGGGGCTTGTCTCCGGTAAGATCAATAAGGTGGACTTGGCCAACTTTTTCTCCGTTTACAACGGCAAGGTCACCGTCGGGGTGTAGGGCTATGTGCCTTGGGCCCGCTCCTGCCTGGAATTGGAGGTCTAAATCTGACCGGGTGGTTAACGTACCATCTGCTGCCCGGTCAAAGACCCTTAGCAGGTCATTCCCAAGATCGCAAAGGATCACCCAGTTTCTCTTTGGAACCAGCAGCGCACAGTGGGCGTGTGGCTTTTTTCCTTCCACGGTGGCGTCCAGAGCAATGGTCTGTATTTCCCCGCCCAGGCTGCCATCTTCCTGTCTTTCAATCACGTGGAGGTGACCACTGCTAAAGCTAGACACCAATAAAGTGTTGCCCGCAAAGGCCAAATGACAAGGGTCTTCACTTTTGAGGGAGAGGTCGCTTAGTAATTCAAACCTGACCTTGCCTTTCTTGTTACGGCTGATCCTGTGCGCCGTTACCCCGGCGGCACCATTGCCTGCTGTTTCCCGAACGGCATAGACAATGCTCCGTTTTCGATCGGACAGCAGGTAGCTGGGATTGGTGGCGGGGGCGAAACCCAGAAATTCAATCCTCCCGTCGGTTGGATAAAATTCATAGGCGCAGATGCCACGGGCTTTACCTTTCGGGCCACGGGGAATATCAGTTGTATAGCCACCGACTAGGAGCATTTGCGTGTAGTTTAGAATTGAATCGCAAAGATGGCTAACAAAAGGTTAGCAGGGTTCGCTTGTGCTCATGTTGTAGGTGTTGCCATGGTTGTTTGGCCCTAATGTCAACAGCTGCACCGGGAGCGCAACGACCCTACCCAAAGTCCAAATCCTCTCCACCAAACATA
>JBGCFZ010000571.1:0-2627 GCA_045110355.1 Lewinella sp.
GCCCCAATTGTGGTGGATAATGTCCGTGCAGGCTGTGGATGTACCGCCACGGAATGGGAGGATATACCGGTGGCTCCCGGAGAGGTTGGATCGATCAACGTCACCTATGACGCGATGAACGGAGGTTATTTTCGGAAGTACGTCAAGGTTTTCTTTCATAAACACAAGGGGGCGCACAAGCTGTGGTTGGAGGGTTTCGTCGAATGATGACGACGATTTATCCGATTGAGGCCGTGTTGCTGCCGGGAGTTTGTACCTTCGGCCCCGAATAAAAAATTATCCTATGACCTGGTTGACCTGGGTACTCCTGCTGGGCTACGTAGCCCTGAGTTTTGCGCTCTACCGTCTGTTTCCTAAAGCAGGCAAACCGGCTTCGTCCGGATTGATCCCCGTTTACAATATGATGGTGGTGGCCGAAATTGTGGGACGTAAACCCTGGCATGCACTACTGCTGCTCATTCCTTACTTCAATGTCTTCATCTTCGCTGGCTTGATGGTAGATTTGGCCCGATCCTTTGGCCGATCTAATTTCTTCGAACATGTAGCTGCAGTAGTTGGCTCATGGGGATACTTTAGCTGGCTAAGTACCAAGGAGACCAACCATTTTAAGTACAATGGCCCGATCCTTGACAAGGAACGTGCGTATCGTAAAGAATTAGTCGCTGCGGAGAAAAGTGGGGATAAGCGCGAGGTCAACAAAGTACACGGAGCATACCCCGAGTTTCAAAAGCCGTTTTATCAAGACTGGGCCGAGGCGGCGATCTTTGCTATTTTTGCCGCGGCCTTTATTCGCCTGTTGCTCATTGAGTCTTACATCATCCCTACACCTTCGATGGAGGGGAACCTCAATGTGGGCGACTTCTTGTTCGTTTCCAAAATTCATTACGGTCTCCGTCTGCCGGAAACTTTATTGATGATACCTCTTGCGCATAATCGTGCGCCCCTCATTGGGGGAGAGAGTTACATTGAAGGGGCTGAGCTACCTTATCGTCGCTTACCGGCGATTGAAAAAATTGATCGGTACGACCCCGTGGTCTTTAACGTCCCTGCGGGAGACAGCGTCTATATAACCCCCTACCGTAATCATTACCCGTTCGAGCTAAGGGCGGGGATGTTGTCGCCCCAACTGGACCGTGCCATCCGGTCTGGTCAGCTGGAACTTACTACCCGACCACGTGATAAACGTGACCACTACGTAAAACGTGCCGTTGGCCTTCCGGGAGAACGCCTGGAGATCAAAAACCGGCAGGTATTTATCAATGGCAACATCGTTGAAGATCCGGAGAATGTCCAATTTTCGTACGTCATGGATCCCGCTCCGTCAAAAATTAAACCGGAATGGAGCGACTGGGGCATTAGTGCTGAGGACCCTCATGGCGGGCCTGGCGGGGAGTTCCGCATCTTCCTAAGTACGGAACAGAAAGAAAAACTGGAGGCTTCAGAGCCTGGAGTAACGATTGCACCGGTTGATAAAACACCTGAAGGCGGTGTTCGTATGTACCCGCACGATACGAAGTACTACGGCAACTGGTCGGTCGATAACTACGGCCCGGTCATCATACCGGCTAAAGGAGTGACGATTAAGTTGGACGATGCGAAGCATCGTCTTTACTGGCGTTGTATCAAAGTCTACGATGAGAACCCTTCCTACGAAAGTCGTGGAAATAAGTATTTCCTTGACGGCAAGGAAATTACAGAATACACCTTCAAACAGGATTACTACTGGATGATGGGAGACAATCGTCATAACTCCGAGGACAGCCGCATCTGGGGCTTCGTACCCGAAGATCACGTATTGGGTAAGCCACTCTTTGTTTGGTTCTCCATTAAGGAGGGTAACCTGTTTAATGGGGTTAACTGGCACCGGATTGGGCGTAGCGGGTCCAAACAGGGTGGGCTTTAGGCCACCAACAGTAGGCGAAAAATTCGCTTCGCTCTTTTCTTATAGACAGGCCTTTGGCCTTAATAGTCGATAGGTTGATAGGCTACCGCACTGGGCAGCTTGCTCCGCTCGTAGGGAAGTTGGAGATCTGCTTGTATGGCTTTTATTGAATTTCCCCGTCGCCAACTTTTACGTTGAAGGGCTTACAGAAGTAAAGCACATAGGCGTATTCGTTGAGGCCTGCACCGGAGAAGGAGTATTCATGTGCGCCACTAAAGGTATCTACGGCACCTATCTCATAGGCTCCACTGATGGTATTGGGGTTGTTACTGAGGTAGACAAAAAGGCCGGGCAGGCGATTGTCGGCGTTGTAATCGTCTCCAAAAGAAAGGATCAGGTTGCCATCGGAGCCCTCGGTTAAGACGAAGTCTCCCATTAGAGGGTAGCTGCTGGTGGTGGCAACGCTGCCTGATCGCATCATGGGTTCAATAACTACCGTGGAAGCACCTACCTCGACTGGTTCATTGTGCCTAGCAACTTCTCCAAATTCATCCTCAAAAGTGAGGGTAATGCTGGTGTTACCTTCGGTAATTGCCGAAGCGAGACCTGATTGGTCGATGATGAGAATGCTCTCATCCGCTGAACTCCAGGTAGGGGTAATGGCCTCTTCCTGGCCAACGTTGTTGATGAATTGGTGCTGGAACTGATAAGTAGTGCCTTCTTCGATACTGCTAACGGGGTTCTG
>JBGCFZ010000572.1:0-5856 GCA_045110355.1 Lewinella sp.
GCTAAATGAGGATTTTACCAACGCAGCCAGCCGATAAAAGACGCCGCAGAAAAGGCAATGAAATTTAGTTTACACTGTACTAGTTACAGTGTAAATTAAGTTTTATGGTATTTCTCCGTACGGGTGGGGCTTGCCTCTACCCGTATCGGCTGCCCCATCAAACGCTCCTTTTCGTTCGCTGAGCGAACGAAAAACACGATTCTTCCATACGCAGAGGGCCGGGGCAAGCCCGGCCCCTGCATGTGAAAACTTAGTTTACACTACACTAGTGGGTGAGTTCATAAATACTCGACCATTAGTGGTCTGTCAGGCGACTCTTGACTTCCTAATTTATCATCAAGCTATATTTCCGGGGATGAACCTTTCAACAAACCCATGCTCAGCCATTTTTCTGAATTGTTGATGTGTTATTGCCGTACGCGTCAGTCCATTGGTCCTGAACATGAAGTTAGTATTATCGTCATGATGTCTAAGGCCAAGGAAATGGCCTAATTCGTGAGCGATAGTTCTTCCCATTCTGGTTCTGCCATCATCTGTATCAATATCTCTACCGTCCCTTTTCAACAAGAAGCCTGAATTATCACCACCTTTTGATGTAGGCCCGTTAACGGGCGAGAACCCATTGATACCAGCAGCACAAGCCGGACCTGAGAAAGACTGAACGATCCATACATCCAACCAATCCGTAGGCGAGCTCCAGTCGTCCCGAAGGTCATCTGCTTCATCGCTCCCTGAGGTACAATCACTATCTTTATTGTCTTCCATTTCGATATCCCTGTACCTCGACCAATCACTGTCGTTGGACGGCAAGACGAATCTGCGGGTTTCGCTTATGTAAAGACTTTGCTGTTCAAGAATAGCACTGGCTTCATTTTCTGTGATCGATTGGATCGTTCTTCTGTCTGCGAGGCTAATATTCCCGACATAATTGAGTGCCAGCTTTATTTGCGCCATTGCAGCCCATACATTCCAATCCGACACATCCTCTTCCGACGTATCGAAGGAAAATTCCATTTTCACGTCTCCGTACCCTTTAAATACATCGTAAACATCGGAGTTACTTCCATGCCTGGTATACAGGTTAATGGTCCGGCTGGAATTTGCGGCAACACTGAATGAGCCTATTTCAAAACTGAAAGCAGCTACATGATTTCCTCCGTCAGTTACGCTACAAGTCACCGTCCGATTCACGGTAACCGCATGAGGATAACCGTTTATGAACGTGCATCGTGCATGGCAGTAAAACCTGTTCTCTGCTGAATTGTAGTGCGCGGGGCCTTCCCCGTTTGCCCCCCTGGATTGGGGTACAATATTGACCGATATTGGATTAGGAGGAAGCACCAATAGCTTTTCGTGATAAGCACCTCTTCCTCCCGAATTGCTATAAAGAAACACTTTAATTTCTGCTTCTCCAGCAACTCTGGATAAGAATCCACTGATCTTTTTCAGTCCCTGCTGTTGTTCTTTCTCCGTAATTTCGACTACTAATTCTTCCCATGCGGTATTAGGCATTTTAACCAAAACCTTCATGAAGGGTGTCCTCTGCATTGAAGCACTCCAAAATCTGATGACCAGGTCAAAATTATCGTCTCTCCAGACGGTCTTACCAATAGAGGTTACGGATAAAACCACCGGAGAGGGATTTGATGCCGGCACCCACTTTGAAACACCAATGGTACCTTTTGTAAACAATGGAATACTTCTCCCTACCTTCAGCAGGTCAGTTGACATTTCGGCAATGTCCTCAAGTTCGTTCAGGGAATGAATTCGGACTCCCTTTACGTCGGAAACTAATTTATCACCGTTGGAGACTATTCTAAGCAACGTAGTCTTGCCTCCCGATTTTACGTACTCATAGGAAAGTTGATTATTATCTACGGCTTTAATCTCTGAACGTAATTGCTCGCTCACAACATCTCTGCCGCCAAACGATTCAATGTCCTCTGGAGCCCTCATGGTCTGAGGTTGTACGGCATTCTGCCTACCGATCGGTCTTACGATAGAAGCCTCCTCCAACAACTTTCGGCTACGACGTTTTTCTTTTAGCTGATCAATTTTCAGTGTAGGATTCAGCTTCTTCATTGATCCCAGGATATGACGATTTACCTCAAAGTCTTCCTCAGCATCAATTAATTTGCTTAAGCGGTTAACATCTGTCTTATCTCCGATAATTCCGATGGCTTTAACTGCTTTTTCTCTCAGGAATGGATTTGGGTCATCAATGCAATTTCTGATACAGCGCAACGACACTTTATTATTGAGTCGGCATAATGATTCAATCGCTAAGCCTCTTAGGGATGGTGCTTCTTTTGTGTCTCCAGCGATTCCCTCAATGACTTCGGATAATTCCGAAAACTTAAGTGAACTGGCGTAAGCCACCGCAGTACCAAGAAATTCTCCGTTGACCTGCCCTTCCCTGATTATCGACCGCATAGCGTTCAGTATCTCCGCTCTGTGCTTAACCAAATCTCTTGCATGAACGTCAAATTTTTGCAAATTCTCAACATGAACACCTCCAACGCTTTCCATTACTTCTTCCAGCTTCATTCTGGCAAATGCCCCCATCGCCTCATCAAACTTTACTTTGTCTGATTTTGGGTACTTAGGCTTCTGCAGAGGCTTTCTCTTTTCATTGTAATTAGGCTCAACGAACTTCTCTTTTGATTTCTTCATTTCTTCTCTTTTATTCATTAAGACCTGCACCTTATGGTTATAAGAGGCCTGATCAAATTCTTAATTATTTATTAGTCGGGTGATCAAAAGGGATGCTCTTTGCATTTTACCAGCCCTTGCACCTGCGGCCCCGCCCAAAGTGCCGCCACACCAAGAGCGGCGTGGCGGCATGAAAGTGTTACGGGATTAAATGCGGTAGGATTCTCCGTTAAACTTGGGAACCGTGATGGAAAAATTCTCGCCAAAAGTCAGCTTCTGCTCTTCCAGAATAGCGATCGCGATCTCCTCACCCATCAGTAAGGACTCATAGTAATCCGTGAAATAGTGCACACCAGCCCAGTTGCGCCCGATGGCGATGTTGGAGGCCAGTTTATTGAGTTCGCCCTCAACGGTCAATGACGCCAAGTGACCATTTTTGTCGAGAACAGGCACCAGCTGCAGTTCCTCCCCTCCGTTGGCCGAGACGTATGCGAAGTTTTCGGCCTTGAGTGATTGGTTCGCCTGATTACGGAATACTTCTGGTAGTGTATCGATGGTTCCAGCATTTCCAGCAGCAGTTTTAACCGTATCTCCATCGGCCACCTTCAGCACCGTCAGCGGGTGAGCATGGTCAAAAAAGGCTTTCAGGATAGTGACACAGGCTCCCGCTACGGTAGCGTGACCTGCCCCATAAGCCGGGTGCATCGGTGACCCTTCGGTGAAGGCCATGGGAAGTAAGTACGTTCCACCAGTTTCACCGGCTTTCCCATTATTGGATGCTTCGTTCAATGTACTGATGGCCCCAAGAATTGAATCCGGGCCACTGTCCATTGCATTTTTCATCTCCACCAACTCCGGAGCTACGTCCTGTAATACTTCCGCTTTCTCAATGCGGGCAGCGAGGACTTCAGGGCGGCAGCGACGGTGAACGTTGTACTTCTGGAAGCGAACGGCCTTGAGCGCACGGGTAGCTACTTCGGTGACCAATGACAGGATGTGTGGCCCGCCGAAATGGGCGAAGCCCTGCTGGTGATCAACGTTGTCCGCCTCCTGGAAGGGGATGCCCGGATCGAAAGGTGTACCGGCATTGAGCAGGCTGATACACGCATTGAGGTAAGCTTCATACAGGGCATCGAAATGGACGTAGGTTGCCAGGTCGCGCGGGGTATGAATGAAGCGGCGAAAATCGGGACTTTCGTAAGTTTCGTGACCACGCAGATCTGCTGCATTCTGAGCGTCTAACCACTCTTTCCAACTCGTGAGGTAATTTTTACCAGTGGTGGCCACACGTGTTTTATGGGAAATACCGATGGATCCGTAGTTCATCGTACCATCTGTGGCAGCTCGTTCGCCGGCGAAGCCCTCGTCTCCTACCAGCAGGAACTGGGACAGATAGGGACCAACGTCATCCCCCCGGGTAATGCCTCGAAACGCAGATCCGGGAGTAAGCTTGGTTCTGCGACGGGTAGCAGCCTCCGAGCTAATCTTTTCATTTTCCAGTTCTCCGCCATTAAACCAAGGGAGGTCGGCCAAGACACTAGTGTACTTGAAAATTCTATTTACTTCGTTTTCATCGGCCCCGATGATTAGCAACGCATCGTCGTCAGAAACATCATCGTCGTCGGCGTCCAGCCCGGTGACTCCAGCCGTGAAATTCTGAAAGGGTACATCCCGTAACAAGGCTTGCACATAAACCTCGGCCATTTCGGCGGTAAGTTCGGCACTTCCCAGGCTCGGGGCAGGAGGCATCACGACGGCTTGGGCATCTGGACCTTGGAGGTCATACGAAAGGCCTGCACTCTGGCTTTCCCAGGCACGCACACTCAGTTTTCCGATGCCTTTGGCAAATTCGGATTGCCACATCGGTACGTGGAAGGCACCGTTACAGTTCCGGGCACTTCCAAGGGGAGTGTCGCGAAAATCGCGGGAATCTCCACTATCGATGGCCCGGACAAAAAGCTGAAAATGGGCGGGGTTATTGACCAGACCGGTAACGGGGTCATGTGGTAAACCTTTGGTAAACGAGACTACGTAGGCAGCCTTCCCCTTAACGGCGAGCGGACGGTAAGCCGGATCAGCATCAGCGGCAGCCTGGGCGGCCGTCTGGCCAGCAACTGCTGCGGTCGCCTCATCGTCTCCGTTATTGATGGCGGCATCGCGGGCTTCTGCGAATACGTCCCAATACGCTTCCCGAACGTGGGTCGCGGCATGGGTTTGTGCCGTTGTGGCGCAAAAACGGAAGCGGTGTTCGTCGCCGTTCTCTCGCTGCCGCAGATGGGGGCGGTCGTAGGCGGTACGGGCAGCTAAGTAGCGAACATTACGCGAGTTTTCTTTTCTCAAGCTCATAGTTGATATGGATTTTAGGTGTCTCCCAAGGGATTAGGTAAAAGTTTTAATTGGGCGACACATGATGTTGATGACAAATTTCGGGGGAGAATCACTAGTATTCTTATAACTTTTGTTATGCCCGCTGCTTTTATGGTGCATTTAGATAATGCAACCAGGTCGAATTGAAGGAACACCAGCCTATTCCTTAATCACCTCCCGAGCCAGCAAAGCCCCGCCTTCGGTAAAGGCCTGCAGGATGTACAGTCCCCGGGGCAAACCCTCCAACGAGACGGCCGTCCGGCTCATCAAGCCCGTCGAAGCTGCCGTTTTTACCGGCCGGCCGAGCGCATCATACAAGGTAATTTCCCTGAAGCGCACTGGCTCCTCCGTCTCAATGAAAAGTTGATCCGTAGCGGGATTAGGAAACACTTGGGCAGACACCCGTTCGAGGTCATCGACCCCAACCACGAAGCAACGCTTGTACGGCGTAAAGCTGGCGGTATAGACGCAACCGTTGGCCGTGGTCATCTGCAAGGTGTAGACGTCTCCGGTATCATCAAAAATTTCCAACTCGGCAGCATTCGGCATGCCGATGGGCGTACCGTCCACAAACCACTCCAAGCTCACCTCACCCACGGCAACACCCGTCGGCAAAGCCGTAAGGGTGGAAGGCAAATCGTTTTCGTCGGAGTTACACAGGAAGCAGGGGCCGCCGATGGCAATGGATGGCGGATGCTCCACCATAACCACCTCCGTTTGCGCCAGTAGATTACAGCAGGTATCCCGAACATCCGCATAGTAATTTCCGCTGATGTCGTCGTCCATCGGCGCAAAATCATAGGCTGGTGAAGCTGCAGGCTGGGTCGCTAGCAACAG